>CBFHQE010000005.1:0-44550 GCA_965657935.1 Maricaulis sp.
GCTCGCCCGTTTCGGCCAGGGAGAGAAGATCGCCCTCTTCCAGTACGGTGGATCTGGCCAGGATGGGGCCGGCAACTTCGATCGCGTCCTGTGCGAGTTTCAGCACCAGCCCCCGGGGAGCCAGCGGTGCATCGGAAAAACGCTTGGACAATTCCGCCCGCGCTTCCTGGGCCGTCTGTTCGGCCAGGGCCGACAGGACATCGTCAAATTGTTTGGACATTTCCGTGTCGCGACCGGGTGGTTCATCAAAGAACAGATCGGTCACCTCGCGCAGCAGGGTGCGCCGCCGTTCCGACGACTTTTCCCTGGCGAGATCGACCAGATTGTTCAACTTGCTGACGACCGCCATTGGTCACTCCTCGACACCAGTCTCCTGAACTATCCCATGGACCTGTAAAAAAACCGTACGGGGGATTGTTCAAATTGTGCGCAATTGTCGATCAGTACCGCGGTCCATCATCGACAGCCCGCAGGGCGCGGATTTCCCGCTCGGTCAGTGGACGCTCGTAACGGGACTCGATGCGCTCACGCAGGACCCGGCTGAGACCGGTGATCCGGCCCGGCGCCAGGCGCGGTGTCGGCGGGGAAGAGAGCAGGGCACACTGGGCAGTCTCGCCATACAGGCCGGCCTGGGCCCAGACCCAGGACTGACACGCCCTGTCACCATCACACAGCGCGGCGCAGCGCGTGGCATCGCCAGTGCCGATATCCAGTCGTTCGTAGACAGATCCCGTGCGTTCATAGCCCTCCATTACATCCTGTGCCGCCAGAGGCGCGGAAAAATGGGTAAAGACCAGAAAAAGTGTCAGAAAAATCTTCATTTGCCGCTTTCTTGTCCCAGTGCGCTAATAATTCCTTCAATTCACCGTTGAATTTGTACAATTCCGGCGATAGGGGATGGCGCGCAAGCGAGGGGCAGTCATGCAGCGCACTCAGGATACATTCGGCAACCGTCTGACCGCGTTTATCGAAAGCGCGGGGTTTCGCAATTTCATTCTCGGACTGATCGTGTTGAACGCGATCACGCTGGGGCTGGAGACCTATCCCTACGAGGGGTTATGGTTCACCACACTCTTGCCGATCGTTGATCGTGTCGTGGTGTCTGTCTTTGTCTTCGAGATTTGTCTCAAGCTGATCGCCTATCGTCATCGCTTTTTCATGTCAGGCTGGAACTGGTTCGACCTCGTTGTGATCGGTGTGTCGATCATGCCGGATGCGGGCGGGTTTGCCGTCCTGCGCTCGCTGCGCATCCTGCGGGCCTTTCGCCTGTTCTCGGTCATGCCGGAAATGCGCAAGGTCGTGGAAGCCCTGCTCCGCGCCATTCCGGGCATGAGTTCGGTGATCGCGGTCCTGGCACTGATTTTCTATGTCTCGTCGGTCATGGCCGCCAAACTCTTTGCGGAAAGCAATCCGGACCTGTTCGGCACGCTGGGCGAAAGCGCGATCACCCTGTTCCAGGTGATGACACTGGAGGGCTGGGCCACCGAGGTCCAGAACCCGGTGCGTGAACACCATCCCTGGGCCTGGTCCTTTTTCCTGGTGTTTATTGTCCTGACCAGTTTTGCCGTGCTGAACCTGTTCATCGCCATTATCGTGGACAGCCTTCAGGCCAAGCATTTCGACGATGAGGATGTGCGTGACGAGGAAGCCCAGGCTGACCGGGCCGAGCTGCATCGCGAGATAGCCGAATTGCGTGCCGATGTCCGTCGGCTCGGCGGCATGCTTCAGCGCTCGTTGGGCGAGACCCCGGACGGTTCGAGCAAGGACTCAAAAGCCCCCGACAATTCCGAATAAAACGCGGCCAGGCGTTCTTCCCGTTCCGAGCGTGTCCGTGGCGCTGCGGCGCTGAGATCGCGCGGCGGCAGGTCGTCATGAACCTCGGTCATGAAGGTTTGCCAGATCTGTGCGGGCAGCCCCCCGCCGGTAACGTTTTCCATCGGGCTGTCATCATCATTGCCGACCCAGACGCCAGCTGTGTAATCCTCGGTGAAGCCGATAAACCAGGCATCGCGGAAGGACTGGCTGGTGCCGGTTTTTCCGCCGACTGAACGATCTGCAAGAGCGGCCCGCCGCCCCGTGCCGGTCAGCACCACATCCTGCAACATGGTCGACATGTTCTGGGCCACGTCCTGGGTCACCACCTGCTGACCCTCACGCTGGGAATGTTCATAGAGAACATCGCCGCGGGAATTGGAGATGGCCGTCACGAAGTACGGATCAAACCGCTGACCATCGCGCGGAAAGACCGAATAAGCCGCGGTCAATTCGAGCAGATTGGCTTCCGCTGCACCCAGGGCGATGGAGGGCAGGGCCGGCAAGTTGGAGCGAATGCCGAGGCGGTGACCGACCTCGACAATGCGCTCGATGCCCAGTTCGTCCCCGATCTGGGCGGCCACCGTATTGATGGAGCGTTTCAGCGCCTCCTGCAGCGTGACCAGGCCACGGTAGTTTCCTGAAAAGTTTTGCGGCGTCCAGCCTTCCAGATCGACTGGCTCGTCCCAGACTGCGGTCGAGGGCGCATAACCGGCTTCCAGGGCTGCGGTGAAAACGATCGGCTTGAAGGCCGAGCCGGGCTGGCGCTGGGCCTGGAGGGCTCGATTGAACTGGCTGTCCAGGTAATCGCGTCCGCCATGGAAAGCGCGGATTGCCCCGTCCTCGGCCAACAACACGATGGCGGCCTCGCTGGCCGGCTGGCCCGCGCCTTCATTACCCAGGACACGCGTGGCGGCGGCGCCGGCGGCACGGGTCAGCGCCGGATCGATCGTGGTGCGGATAACAAGGTCCGGGATGTTTTCCGGGCCCAGCAGGCGTTCCGCTTCCGCCACGGCATAATCAAAAACATGTCCCCAGGTTACGCCCGCCTGCGGGTCGACATCGGGCTCAACCGGCACAGCCGGATTGGCGATTGCGTCGTCATGCTGGGCCTGGTCGATGAAACCCGCAATCAGCATGGCGTCGAGCACCGTGGCAGCCCGGGCCTGGGCCGCAGCCAGATTGACGGTCGGGTCCAGCCGCGACGGGGCCTTGGGCAGGGCTGCCAGCAAGGCGGCCTCCGGCAGGGTCAGCGCGGTTGCCGACTTGTCGAAATATCGCTGGCTGGCGGCCTCCACGCCATAGGCGCGCGCGCCCAGATAGATACGGTTCAGATAAAGTTCGAGGATCTCGGTCTTGGTGAGATTGCGCTCCAGCGCGATGGCTAGGCGAATTTCCTGCAGTTTGCGCCGCAGGCGACGTTCCGGCGTCAGGATCAGATTCTTGACCAGCTGCATGGTGATGGTCGAACCACCCTGGACGCTGCGCCCGGCGCGGAAGTTGCGCCAGAGCGCGCGCATCACCCCGCGGCGGTCCACGCCATCATGCTCGTAGAAACGCTGGTCCTCGATCGCCAGAAAGGCCTGGGGCACGTGTTCGGGCAGGGCATCCAGCCCGACAGCTCTTGCGTAGAGTGGCCCGCGCACCGCGAGGGCTTCGCCGTTCATGTCCTGCAGGGTCACGGAGGGCTCGCGCCGGGTGATCCAGAGTTCGGACGCTGACGTGGGGGCAACAGGCAGGTCGTGGAAGGCCCAGTGCCAGATGCCGCCGGAGAAAAGAACGCCAAACAACAGCACAAAGGCCGTCATCCCGCCTGCGATCAGGCGGTTGCGGCGCTCGCGGCGCTGCCTTTCCATCATGTGATCCGCGCGAAACGGCTCCATGATCATGATATACGTCCCCACATATTTCGTGTGTGTGACCTAAGGCCCCGAGAAAAGGGCCAAATTCAGGCGATACCCTATGTCTTTGCCTTTCTGGAAGATGAAAACTCTATCAGAGATGAACCGCGATGAGTGGGAATCTCTTTGTGACGGCTGCGGAAAGTGCTGTCTGATCAAGCTCGAAGACGAAGACACAGGTCTTCGTCTGGAAACGGATGTCAGCTGCAAGCTGTTCAATCCGACGACCTGCCGCTGCAAACAGTATGCGCAGCGCAAGACCGTGGTGCCGGATTGCGTTGTGTTGACCCCGACCAGCGTTCACGAACTACCCTGGATCCCGAAAACCTGCGCCTACCGCCTGCTTGCCGAGGGCAAGGATCTCTATGACTGGCACCCGCTGGTGTCAGGAGACCCGGACAGCACCCACAAGGCCGGCATGTCGGTGATCAACCAGGTGCGATCGGAAGAGAGTTTTTCCGACGAGGTCGACTGGGAGGCCCATATCGTGGAGTGGCCCGGAGAGGGCGACGAGGACTAGGCGCCGGAGCGCCCGGGCTCAGTCCTCGTCCAGCCCACCACATTCCAGCGGGTAGTTGGTCATCCGGCCGCGATGCATGGCGTCTGCAGCCATGACTTCGAGGGTGATGGCCGGTAGATCGGTGGCGAAGCTTTCGTCGCCCATTTCGCTCCGCCCGGTCAGGAAGTTCACATCACAGCCCTCGAAAACAAGCGTGGCCTAAACGCGCCCGGTTCGGATTTGCAACCGGAATTCCCTGTCCTGCTTATGGAATATGATTGTACTCCACCGAATATTAACCACACTCTGTGAAAGGTATTTCCAGATGGAGGCAAGTGCGATGTGTCGCGGCCTCCGCACAAGGACGTTTGGGAAGGTCTTCGCCTTTGGGGGGCGAAACTCATGGCGTCATTGCAGGGTAACACACGGGCATGTCGACAAATACAGCGAAGACGAATGAGCTGCGCCAGACGACGCGGCGTGATGGAGATGCCCTGGTGATTGAGCTCGAGGGCCATTTGGCCTTCAAGGAACACCAGAGTTTCAAGGCCCTGATCGCGCTGATCGAGAAGAGCGATGCTGAACGTGTTCGTCTCGATCTGAAAAAGCTGGGTCGCGCTGATGTCACCACGCTGGGCCTGTTGATGGTTCTGCACGATACCGTTGTGAACAAGGAGCTGGAGCTGCAATTTATCAATGCTTCCAGAGCTATGGCCGAAATTTCCAAGCTCTCCTTCACGGGTCGCAAACTGGATCTAGGCTCGGCCGCCTGAGGATAGCCCAGACGCTATCCCGCGCCGTCGCCCTGGCAAGCGGCTGATCGCATTATGCTTTCAAATTTTGCTTGCGAAGTAATCCCGGGCGCGCAGCGGCGGGGTATAAATCGCCATGCCCAGAAAAACCGACAGACGTTTCCGCGACAACGCGGACTGGTTTCCATTTTTCCGCAAATACCAGGGTGGAGCATCGCTCGCTGCCGTGGCCGAAGAGGCCGGGCGATCAAGGAGCTGGACCGCCCGTTGCCTGCGCCGATTGAGCGCTCTGGATGACGAACAGTTGCGGGCCCTTCGCGAAGTGGCGCTACAGCGCCTCGTGGCGCGCGCGGATGCCGAGCTCATGCTGGGTTCGCCCTCTGAAGCCGCTCGCCTGGCCGCGGGCATCTCCGCAATGGCCAAGGCCATCCAGGCCGAACAGCAAAGCCGAGAGACGATGTGTGACAACAGCAAACAAGATTCAGACGATACTGCAGAACACCAAGCCCTGCGCCATGAAGTTCGGCGAAAATATATTGAGCGAGCCCTGGTCTTCCGGCGACATTCTCGCCTTGAAAAGGGAAGACGATGCGAGCCGGTCCGCGCGCCGCATGGTGGAGCTGGGCTGGACCCCGCACGTGAACCAGATCCCCCCGAGCGGGGCGTGGCACACCTGGTTGTTCCTGGGCGGCCGCGGCGCGGGCAAGACCCGGGCGGGGGCTGAATGGGTCCGCGAACGCGTTCTGAAGGGGGCGCGCCGCGTGGCGCTGGTGGGGCCGACCTATTCCGACGTCCGTGAAGTGATGATCGAGGGGGTGTCCGGGCTGCGGTCCATAGGTCCGCCGGACGAGCTGCCGAGATATGAGAGCAGCCGTCATCGACTGGTCTGGCCCAATGGTGCGGAGGCCTTTGCCTTTTCCGCGACCGACCCGGACGGGCTGCGCGGACCTCAGTTCGAGATCGCCTGGATCGACGAGTTCGCCGTCTGGCCGGAGCCGCAGATCGCGCTGGACACCTTGCGCATGGGCGTGCGCCTGGGCGCCAGTCCGCGCATTGTGATTACCACGACGCCCCGGCCCATCGCAGCGCTGAAAGCCCTGTTGAAACAGCCAGGTGTGCGCGTGACGCATGAACCGACCTCGGCCAATGCCGATCATCTCGCGCCGGGTTTTGTAACGGCTATGCAGGCCGCTTATGGCGGCAGTGTGCTGGGGCGTCAGGAATTGGACGGTTTGCTGATTGATGATCCGCCGGGGGCTCTGTGGAGGCGCAGCGCGGTTGAAGCCTCCCTGGTCGAAGCCCCAACCGATCTGCAACGTCTGATCGTAGCCGTAGACCCGCCCGTGACCTCGAATGCGCGCTCTGACGAGTGCGGCATCGTGGTGGCCGGTGCCCGGGGTGAGGGGCATGCCCGCCAGGCCTTCGTGCTGGCAGATGAGAGTTTCGGACCGGCCGCGCCGGCCGACTGGGCCGGGCGGGTGGTGGCGGCCTGGCACGCCCATCAGGCTGACGCGGTCGTGGCTGAAAGCAATCAGGGCGGCGAAATGGTCTCCGAGATCATCGCCACGATTGACCCGAACGTGCCCGTCAAGCGGGTGCATGCCTCGCGCGGCAAGCGGGCCCGGGCGGAACCGGTCGCCGCGCTCTACAGCGCGGGCCGGGTTTCTCATACCGGGCGGTTCAGTGCGCTGGAGGACCAGATGTGTGCCTTCGGAGCGCCCGGCGGCGGCACATCCAGCCCCGACCGGGTGGATGCGCTGGTCTGGGCGATCAGCGAGTTATTGCTGGCCTGCCCGGCCGTGCCGCGCCTGCGGCGTTTGTAGACAATTCAACATGAAGGAGGGGCTGATGCCCGGATGGATCGACCGCCTGTTGGGGCGGGAGAGCAAGAATGGTGTGCCGCGCGCACTCTATGAGCTGGCCAGAAATGCGGCCGTGAACCGGATCGTTCGTGATGTGCAGGGGCTGGTGCGTACGGGCTATGAGCGCAATGCCATCGTGCATCGCTGTGTCCGCCTGATCGCCGAAGCGGCTGCCAGCCGTACACTGGCGTCTCCCGGCCCTGCGGCTGAGTTGCTGGCCGGTCCGAACCCGGACCAGTCCGGGCCGGAATTCTGGGAGAGTTTCTACGGTCATCTTATCCTTGCCGGCAATGCCTATGTCGAGCTCTCCACGCTCGAGAACCGGCCCCGGGAGATGTATGTGCTGCGCCCGGATCGCGTGCGGGCCGTGCCCGGTATACGCGGCTGGCCGCAGCTCTATGAATACCGTGCAGGCGAGCACAAGCGGGTATTCGAGCGAGACCCGGTGACCCAGCGCAGCGCGCTGTTTCACATGCGTCTCTTTTCGCCGGCGGATGATGCCTATGGTTATTCGCCGCTGCAGGCGGCTGCAGCGGCGCTGGATCTGCACAATGCCGGCGGGCGCTGGGCGAAATCCCTGCTGGACAATGCCGCGCGTCCCTCCGGAGCGCTGGTGGTCGACAATGCCGATGGCCGGCTGAGTGCGGACCAGTTCGAGCGGCTCAAGTCCGAGCTGGGCGAGTCGCATTCCGGCGCGGACAATGCCGGCCGGCCCATGCTGCTGGAAGGGGGGCTCGACTGGAAACCCATGTCGCTGACACCGGCGGATATGGATTTTGTCCAGGCGCGGCGCGAGGCGGCGCGGGAGATCGCCCTGGCCCTGGGAGTTCCCCCGCTCCTGCTTGGCCTTCCGGGAGATAATACGTATGCGAATTATGCTGAGGCGAACCAGGCCTTCTGGAGCCAGACCATTGACCCGCTGGTTCACAAGACGGCAGCGGCGCTGACGGTCTGGCTGCGGCCCTGGCTGGGTCAGACGACCCGGGTCAGCGCCAGTCCGCGGGGCGCGCACGATGATGGATAACCCCCGCTGGCACCTGCAGCGCCAGGTCACGCTCGGCGTGCTGATCGCGATCCTGGTGCAGACGTCCGGGGCGCTGATCTGGGCTGGCAGAGTGGGCGAGCGTCTCAACCATCTGGAACGCGCCAGCGTGCGGGCCTCACCTTTCGCGGAACGTCTGGCCGGTGTGGAAACCGAGATGCGCCTGGTCCGCCAGAGCCTCAACCGGATCGAACAGCGCATGGAGTATGATTGATGGCCTCCCTCGCAATTGAAGGCTTTGCCAGCCTGTTCAACGTGGAAGACCTGAGCGGGGATATTGTCCTGCCCGGCGCCTTTCGCGACGGTCTTCCGGCCGGACGCGGCGTGCCCATGCTCTATCAACACGAACCGACTGATCCGATCGGGCGCTGGCAGGTCGTGCGCCAGGGCATAAGGGGATTGTGGGTCGAGGGCGAAATCCTTGATGCCACGGACCGCTCGCGGTCGGTGCAGGCCCTCGTCCGACGAGGCGCATTGAACGGGCTCTCCATCGGGTTTCGCACCCAAACCTCCCGCCCGCGTCAGCCACGCGGGCGTTTTCTTGAGGCGATCGAGCTCTGGGAAGTCTCCATCGTCACCTTTCCCATGCTGCCCCAGGCCCGGCTCAGCCTCGCCGGCGCCCGTCGCCACGCAGCGTGAACAACACAGGAATTCTCCATGACCAAGGAAGTGAAAATGACCCCTGTCTCTACGGAAACCCGCGCCGCCCTGGCCGAGGTGATGACCGCCTTCGAGGCCTTCAAATCGGCCAATGACCAGCGATTGGGCGAGATTGAAAAGCGTGCCAGCGCTGACATTCTGCTCGAGGACAAGGTGACCCGCATTGACACCGCTCTCGAGCAGCAGAAATCGGCTCTTGATCGCGTTTTGCTGGACCAGCAGCGCCCGGCTGTCAGCGGCACAGGGCAGGTCAGCCATCCGGGCTGGCAGCGATATGTACGTCAGGGTGATGTGGCAGCTCTGCAAGAGGCCAAGTCTCTCAATGCCGGCACGGCCAGTGATGGCGGTTATGTCGTGCCCGAACAGACAGAAGCCCTGATTGACCGTCAGCTGGCCGAGGTATCACCCCTGCGCGCCATCGCCACGGTGCGCGCTTCCTCTGCGGCTGTGTTTCGCAAGCCGGTCTCGCGTGGCGGCGCGGCCTCGGGCTGGGTAACGGAGACGGCATCGCGTCCGGAAACCACGTCGCCGGATCTTGATCTGCTCGATTTTCCGACGGCGGAACTCTACGCCATGCCCGCCGCCACCCAGCAATTGCTCGACGATGCCATGGTTGATATCGATCAATGGCTCGCTGACGAGATCCGTGATGTCTTTGCGGCCCAGGAAAGCGCCGCTTTCATCGCGGGAGACGGGGTCAACAAGCCGCGCGGTATCCTGAGTTATACCAGCAATACAGAGGGCAGTCAGGCCTGGGGTGAGCTGGGTTATGTCGCTACCGGGGTTGAGGGTGGCTTTGCTGCCAGTGACCCTGGCGATGCGTTTATCGACCTCATCTATGCGCCCAGAAACACCTATCGATCCCGGGGGCGTTTCCTGATGAACCGTCGCACGGTCTCGGCAGTGCGGCGTTTCAAGGACAATGACGGTAATTATCTCTGGCAACCCGGTCTGAGCGAGGCGGGGACGTCGACCTTGCTGGGCTATCCGGTGAGTGAGGCCGAGGACATGCCGGACATCGGCGCCAACGCCACCGCGATTGCGTTCGGAGATTTCCGCAAGGGCTATCTGATTATCGACCGCCAGGGGGTGGAAGTGCTGCGCGATCCGTTCAGTGCCAAACCCTATGTGCTCTTCTATACGACCAAGCGAGTGGGCGGCGGCGTGCAGGATTTCGACGCCATCAAACTGCTCAAATTCAGCGTGGCCTAGTCTTTTTCGAGTTCTTCCCGCAATCGCTCAGCGAGGGCGTTTTCCGCGTCCTCGCTGATCTGGTCGCCATTTGTAAGTTTTGTCGTTTCTTCAACGGACTTAAGCCCGTAGCCGAGACGTCGGATGAAGTTCTCGAGTGGTCTGAGGGCGAAAAACGCCCCGATCAGGCCCAAAACGCCCCAAATCGACCAGAAAACTTGCGGTTCTGATTCAGCACTTTCGGCTATCTCGCTGAACAGGCTGAGAAAAGCATATCCGCCTGAAATGGTGGCCAATGCACAGATGCCGATCGCCAATGTCCAGGCGATGAGGGCGTTGATGGCATTGTTCGTCATTCCCAACCCCGACAGGAAAACCCATGTCCCTTGAACTCACAGAGCCACCGGCGCTGGAGCCGGTCACGCTTGCCGGGATGAAGGCGCGCTTGCGCATCACCCATAACGACCAGGACGACCGAATACGGGCGGTCATATCGGCAAGCCGACAGCGCGTCGAGGCCGAATGCGGTCTGGCCCTGATTGAACAGGGCTGGCTTGAGCGCCGGGACAGCTGGCACCAGGGAGGTCGTCTGAGCGCCTTCGGCACGCGGTTCCGGCTGGGTTTGGGGCCTGTGATTGCGGTGGACAGTATCGCTGTTATTGCATCGGATGGCACGACAGAGGCCTGGGCGGATAGTGGCTGGAAGCTTGTACGGGACACGCGTTCTGCGTGGCTGCTCGCGCGTCCGGCGGGCAGTTTCCCCACAATTGGCAGTCCTGCCAACGGGCTTGAGATCCGATTCCAGGCCGGTTTTGGAGCGGACCCTGAAACAGTCCCGGCGGATCTGCGCGAAGCCGTCGCCCGGCTGGCTGAATATCTGCTCGGTGAGCCGTCTGGCGAAAGGGCGGAGCAGACGCTTCCGCCCGCGGTCTCGCTGTTGCTCGCGCCTTGGCGGAGGGCGGCCTTGTGAGTGCTGCGAGCCAGAGCATCCGGGATGCCGTCGGGACCGCACTGGCGGCCACGCCAGAGGCCCGCGCCCTGTTCGGAAACCCGCTGCGTCTCGGCGACCGGCCAAGCCGGCACCTGGCCTTTCCCTATCTGAGCTGGGGGAGGGCGCAGACCCGTGACACCTCCGCTGACGGGGTGGATCTGCTCGAATTGCGCCAGGACCTGCTGGTCTGGGCGCAGGATGGCGATGCGCCGGCGCTGACCGGCCAGCTGCGCGGTCTGTTGCGGCGGTTGACCCTCGAGGTCGCCGCTCCCTGGTACGTCATCAGCCTGATCCCGGTCTTCACAGACACTTTCAACACCAACCGCTCCGGCGTGCGTCGCGGACTGATCCGCCTGCGCGCCGTTTTGGGGCAGATCGAGGAGCCGATATCATGACCATTGCCGCAGGCCGGGACCTGCTTTTGAACCTGGGGAATGGCGCGGAGCCGCAACAATTCGTGCCGGTGGCCGGTTTGCGCACGCGCACCCTTTCGCTCAACGCCCGCACCATTGATGTCACCCATGCCGAAAGTGTCGGCGGCTGGCGGGAATTACTGGAAGGTGTCGGGCTGAAGACCTGCACGATTTCCGGGGCCGGGGTCTTTGTTGATGATGCAGCCGCGCTGCGCCTGCGCCAGCTCTTTTTCGCCCAGCAGGGCGCTGACTGGCAGATTGTCCTCGCCGGGGCCGGGGTGCTGGCCGGCAAATTCCTGGTCGCGGCGCTGGATTATTCGGGGCGGTTCGATGGCGAGGCGAGCTGGTCGATCAGCCTCGCCTCGGCGGGCGAAATCGGGTTTGCGCCGATATGAGCGTCAATCCGGCCCGCGGCGAGGTCGCCCTGGAGCTGGGTGGTCGGAGCTATACGCTCTGCCTGACCCTGTCCGGCCTGGCCCGCTTGCAGGCCCTTCCACCGGATCAGCCGCCCTTGCAGCGTCTGGAAGCGTTACTGGAACTGCTCTCCGGTGTTAAAATTTCGCTTACGAACAATGTGGCGGAGCTGGAGGTCATCCAAACTGCTGTCGGGCAGGCGCTTGAGGACCTGGTGTGACCCGGCGCGGCTGGACTGCGGCGCTGGGCCATGCGGCGCGACTGGGGCTGACCCCGGCCGAGTTCTGGGCGTTGAGCCTGCGGGAATGGCGTGCCCTGACCGAAGGCAAACCGGCCGAACGCCCGCTGCGCCGCGCCGAACTCGAGGCGCTCATCCGTCATCACACTTCCGGAGACCGATATGAACAACAAGGCTGAAACCGCGGCCTCGCGCCTGCAGGACCTCGCCGATGGTCCTGCCAGCGAGGCGGCGGAAACGATCGAGGCGGCATTTGAACGGGCCGGGCAGGGAATTGAACGCGCCCTTGCAGCTGCCGCCCGAGCGGGAGAGCTGGATTTCTCCCGCATGACCCAATCCATCCTGGCCGATCTGGCCAGGCTGGCGGTGGAGCGTTTTGTTGTTGAACCGGCCCTGGGCGCCCTGACGCCCCTGTCCGGCACCATTACCGGTGCCCGGGCCGAAGGCGGGCCGATGGCGCCCGGTCAGGCGTATCTGGTTGGTGAGCGGGGCCCGGAGGTCATCACCCCCGCCACCATGGCCCAGGCACAGCCGGCGGAACCGGGCCTTACCGTCAACCTGACCATGCCTGCTATCGCGGCCGGTGACCCTCCCAGCGCGACGCGCCTGGCGCGCCAGATCGCGCGCGCCGTCCAGAAGGGGAGCCGTTACCTGTGAGTGTTTTTCACGACGTCAGTCTTCCCTTTGCGATCAGCCTGGGGGCCGTGGGCGGACCGCAGCGCCGGACGGATATCACCCCCTTGGCCTCCGGACGGGAACAGCGCAATGCGCCCTGGGCTGACAGCCATCGCCGCTGGGATATCGGCCTGGCCGTTCAGTCGCTGGACGATATCGCTGCCCTGATCGATTTTTTCGAGGCCCGGCGCGGACGTTTGCACAGCTTCCGCTTCCGCGATCCCATGGACCATCAGTCCTGTCGCCCGTCCCGGACCCCCACAGCCCTCGACCAGCACATCGGGACCGGGGATGGTGTGACCACACACTTCCAGCTCATCAAACACTATGAAAGCGGCGGGCATGGCTGGACGCGCCGTATTTCCAAGCCGGTCGCCGCTTCCGTCCTCGTGGCGGTTGACGGCATTGCGGTGACCCCAGAGGTCGACAGCCCCACCGGAGCGATTGTACTCGCTGTACCACCGGCCGGCGGGCAAGCAGTGACCGCCGGTTACCGCTTTGATTGTCGGGTGCGTTTCGACACGGACCAGCTGGACATCGCCCTGGATCATGTGCGGGCCGGGCAAGTGCCCTCAATCCCCCTGGTTGAAGTGAGGTGCTGAGATGTTGCAGCTTCCCCCCTCGATACAAGCCCAGCTGGAGGCGGAAATTTCCAGCCTGTGCTGGTGCTGGCGGTTGCAGCGTCCTGACGGGCTGCAGCTTGGTTTCACGGACCATGATCGCGCATTGGTTCTGGAGGGGCTGGCCTTTGAGCCCCAGGCCCGGTCGACCCGGCCGGATGCGGACATGGAGACCGGCCTTGCCCCGGACCAGGCTGGCATGAGCCTCGCCCTCGATGATGCCCGTGTCTCGCTGGATGATTTACAGGCGGGTTTGTGGGACGAGACACGGGTGGAGCTGTTGCGTGCCGACTGGACCGCTCCGGATCAGCATTTTCTCGTCCAGACCTGGTGGTTCGGGAGTGTCTCCATCGCCGACCAGACCTGCGAGGTCGAGCTTGTGGGCAGCGAACACAGGCTGGAGCGCCAGATCGGACGGGTGTTTGCCCGCAGCTGCGATGCGCGACTGGGTGATACGCGATGCGGCGTCAGTGCTTCGCATGTGAACTTCCATCTGGGGTGCGACCGGAGTTTCCAGACCTGCCGCGACCGGTTTGCAAACACCCTCAATTTCCGCGGCTTTCCCTACCTGGTCGGCAATGACGTCCTGATCGCCAGTCCCGCCAGCGATAGGGTGCGCGATGGCGGATCGCGCGGGCAAGGCGGATCGCGCGGGCAGGACGGATGAAGCGCGCACAGATTCTGGCCAGTGCGCGGCGCTGGATCGGTACGCCCTATCGCCATCAGGCCAGCTGTCGCGGCGCGGGCTGTGATTGTCTGGGGCTGGTTCGCGGCATCTGGCGCGAGCAGGTCGGACCGGAGCCCCGAACCGTTCCGCCCTACACTCCGGACTGGGCCGAACAGCACGGGGCAGAGACCCTGCTGGACGCCGCCCGGCTGTATTTCCGCGAGACGGCGATAGCCGCCGCGGCGCCCGGCGATGTGATGCTCTTTCGCCCGCACCGGGACGGGCCAGCCAAACACTGCGCGATCCTGTCGGCGCCGGGCCGCATCATCCATGCCTATTGGGGCCGAGCCGTTGCCGAGACATCGCTGACGCCGTGGTGGCAGCGGCGCTGTGTCACCGCATTTCGTTTCCCGGATCTGGAGGATTGAGATGGGACAAATGTTGCTCAGAGCCGGGGCCGAGGCGGCGCGTCACGTCCTGCCGCGCCTGGCCCAGGCGGCGGTGCACGAGGCCCTGGCACCGGCGCCGGCCGATGGTTCACGCTTTGACAGTCTGGATATCCAGACATCGATGTCCGGCTCGACCATGGCCCGGGTCTGGGGGCGTTTTCGCCTGGCCGGTGAAGTGATCTGGGCCTCGCGCTATCGCGAACACGAGCATTCCAGCGGCGGCAAGGGCGGTGGCGGAGGGCGTCAATATTCCTATTCCATCAGCCTGGCTGTGGGGCTTTGCGAGGGGGTCATCACCGGGATTGGCCGTATCTGGGCCAATGGCGAACAGCTGGACACCTCTGCCCTGACCCTGCGCCTTTATACCGGCACGCCGGACCAGCAGGCAGATCCGCTGATCGAGACGGTTGAGGGAGCCGAAGCACCGGCCTTTCGTGACACGGCCTATGTCGTGTTTGAGGACCTGGAGCTTGAAGCCTTCGGCCACCGCATCCCCAATCTCTCGTTCGAGGTCTTTCGGCAGGGTGAGACGGGGGCTTTGGAAACGCACATTCGCGGCGTGAATCTGATCCCGGGCAGTGGTGAATTCTCGCTGACCACACAGACAATCAAACGTGTGTTGGGGCCGGGAGACGAAGTGCCCGAGAACCGGCACGCCTGGAGCGGCGAGGCTGACATCATGACAGCGCTTGACCAGCTGCAGCGCGACCTGCCGGCGTGCCGTTCCGTGCAGCTGGTGCTGAGCTGGTTCGGCACTGATCTGCGCTGCGCTGATTGCGAGATCCATCCGGGCGTTGAAACGCGGGACAAGCAGACCCGCCCGCTGAGCTGGTCGGTCGCGGGTGAGGATCGCAGCACGGCCTATCGGGTCAGCGCGCTCGACGGCAGGCCGGTCTATGGCGGCACGCCCGATGATGCCAGCGTGATCGGCCTGATCCGCGAGCTGAAGGTCCGCGGTCTTGCGGTGACGATCTATCCTTTCATCTTGATGGATATTCCCAATGGCAATGGCCTGGCGGACCCGTATGGCGCGACCGAGCAGTCTGCCTTCCCCTGGCGCGGCCGGATCATGGCGGATCCCGCCGCTGCGACCAGCATAGCCGACCAGATTGCCGTGTTTTTTGGAACAGCAAGCGCCGCGCATTTCATCACCTCGGAACAGGGCGTGAATTACACCGGCCCGTCGCAATGGCGATTCCGGCGCTTCATCCTGCATTGCGCCGCCCTCGCCAGGGCCGCTGGCGGTGTTGATGGCTTCCTGATTGGATCGGAGATGGTTGCGCTGACCCGATCTGCGCAGGGCGTGGCCTATCCGGCGGTCGCCGAGCTGGTCGCTTTGTCGGTTGAAGCGCGTGCGCTGCTGGGGGAGAGCTGTCGTCTCTCCTATGCCGCGGACTGGAGTGAGTATGCCGGCATCCAGGGCGAGGGCGGAGAACGTATCTTCCATCTCGATCCGCTCTGGGCTTCGGCCGAAATCGATGCGGTGGCCATCGACTGGTATGCTCCGATGACGGACTGGCGGGATGGCACAGGGCATCTTGATGGCGAACTGGCGCCAGGCCTTCATGACCCAGCCTATCTTGCGGCCGGTCTGACCCGTGGCGAGGGCTATGACTGGTATTACGCATCGGAGGCCGATCGGACGGACCAGATCCGTACCCCGATCCACGATCAGGCGCATGGCGAAGACTGGATCTGGCGGGTCAAGGACCTGCAGGGCTGGTGGTCAAATCCACATCACGACCGCCCTGGCGGCGTGCGCTCGCAAACGCCGACGGGCTGGGTGCCCCGGAGCAAACCTGTTTGGCTGACCGAGATCGGGGTTCCGGCCGTTGACAAGGGCACGAACCAGCCCAACGTCTTTTTCGATCCCAAAAGCTCGGAGAGTGCCTTGCCGCATTTCTCCAGTGGGGCACGCGATGACCTGTTACAGCGGCGCGCCCTGGAGGCCCTGTTGGCGCAATGGCGTGAGGACAGCGCACACAATCCGGTCTCGCCGGTCTATGCCGGGCCGATGGTGGAACCGGGTTGGGTGCATGTCTGGGCGTATGATGCGCGACCTTTTCCGGAGTTTCCGTCCCGCCGCGATATCTGGTCCGATGCGGAAAACTGGCAGCGTGGACACTGGCTGAACGGGCGCGTCGGAGCCGTCCCGGTGAGCCAGGTCATTTCCGAGATCTGCAGGTCTGCCGACCTTGAGGAGGTGGACACCGGCAAGGCTTTGACTGTCCTGTCCGGTTACGCGCTTCGCGGACCGGTGTCGGCGCGGGCCGGGCTGGCGCCCTTGTTGGCGGTGCTGGGGATCGAGGTCTGGCCGCGCGCGAGCAAACTGGATTTTGTCTCTGCCGGGGTGCAGCCGGCCGAGCGCGAGCTGACAGAGTTCGGGCATGAACCGGGCGAGGCGGATCTGAAACTGGAGCCGGCCAGCACAGATGCGCGTTTTCGTGATGCCAGTCTGGCCTTTGTCGATGACGGGCGGGCCTATCAACCCGGCTGGGTCTGGACGGATGGTGAAGCAGACGGCCATCGGCGGCTGACGCTGACAGGACAGATCCTGCTGGACGAAGCGCTGGCCGGGGCGCTGGCCCGGGACCGGTTGAGTGCGGCCAATATGCGCCTGGAAACCAGACGCATGGTCCTGCCGCCCAGCGCCCTGAGTGTTGAGCCGGGCGACTTGCTGGTTGTGGACAGCGCGCGCTGGCAGGTTCGCGCTCTGGATCGGCAGGCGCAGGTGACTGCCCAGCTGACACGCCCAGTGCCGGCGGGCCGGGCCGAGCATCGGGTTTCGCGTGGTGCCGGCGGGAACGGGCCTGGTGTGGGCAGTCGACCGTCGCTTGCTGTCCTGGATCTGGCAGAAGAGGGGCTCTGGGTGGCCGCCGCAACGCGCCGGGGTGAGGCGCCTGTCCTGATCGCGACGGGCAGCAGCCTGGCCGGTTGGACAACACGACTGCAATTGTCGCGGCATGCGGTGATGGGGGTGCTGACAGCGCCGCTCGGACCCGGACCCGCCGGACGCTGGGACCGCGCCGCCGAGCTGGAGCTGGATCTGGTGCGCGGCGAGTTGTCCAGCCAGGTCGAGATCGCCGTTCTCAACGGCGCCAACAGGCTCGCTGTGCAACAGGCGGACGGTCGCTGGGAAATCCTGCAGTTTGCCGAGGCCGAGATGATCGCACCGCGCCGCTATCGCCTGACCGGGCTGTTGCGTGGACTGCAGGGGCGTTCGGCCGCCGGAAATGCGGCGGTCGGGGCGCTGTGTGTTCTGCTCGATGACGCCGTAGGGCTGTTGCCTCTGTCCAATCACGAGATCGGGCGGGACATGACGGTGCAGGCGCGTCTGGCGGGAGCCCCCGTGGCGGATGCAAGTGAACAGACCATCTTGCCGGCGCGCGGCGGTCTGCGGCCCTTTGCGCCGGTTCATTTGCGACTGACGGGACGGCATCTCTCCTGGATCCGGCGCACACGCGTGGATGGCGATCGCTGGGACATTCATCCCTTGCCGCTGGGCGAGGTGTTTGAACGCTATCGTGTCACTCTGCGTCGGGACGGGCATGCCGACTGGAGCACCGACGTGAATGCACCGCAACTCACGCTGCCGGAGCTGGATATTCTCGCAACGCCGCCTGCTGGCAACGCGGCGTGTGGTCTTGAAGTAGCCCAGATTTCCGATCGCGCGGGGGTGGGGGATCCTGCGCGTCTGGAGCTGATGCTGTGAGCAGGCTTTGCGATCCGTATCGAAGCCCCTTACATGCAGGGGGAAAGCAACGCGCAATCGGACCTCTGTGGATGGACGATCCCTACAAGACACTCGGTGTTTCAAAGACCGCCTCCCAGGAGGAGATCCGCAAGGCCTATCGCAAGCTGGCCAAGGCGCTGCATCCTGATGCCAATCCGGGAGACAAGGCGGCCGAAGAGCGTTTCAAGAACGTTTCCGCGGCTTTCAACCTGCTCTCAGACGCTGACAAGCGCGCCGAATATGATGCGGCGGCCCGCGCCGGCCTGGGGTCGCAATACGCGTCCGGGGGCATGAGTGGCATGGGCGGCGGGCGCCAGCAACGCGGACCGTTCAATTTCCGTCAGGGACGCCAGAACGCGCGCGGGTTTGACGATATCGGAGATATCTTCTCCGACCTCTTCACCGATTTCGGGGCGACGGGCGCCCAGCAGGGACAGCCGCCCCGCCGCAAGGGCGAGGACCTTCGCCAGAGCCTGTTGCTCGATTTCATGCAGGCGGCCGAAGGCGGAAAACACCGCGTGGTCCTGCCGGGCGGCAGATCCGTGGACGTGGCCGTTCCGGCGGGTGCCAGCGAGGGACAGGTGTTGCGCCTGCGGGGACAAGGACACCCCTCCGCCAATGGCGGTGGCCCGGGTGACGCGCTGGTCGAAATCCGGATTCGTGAACACAAGTATTTCTCCCGCGAGGGCGATAATGTGATGCTGGACCTTCCCATCACGCTGAAGGAAGCGGCGATGGGCGCCAAGGTGCGCGTGCCCACGATTGATGGGGATGTTGATGTTCGTATACCGCCCGGTTCCAATAGTGGCGGTTTGCTGAGGCTTCGTGGCAAGGGCTTTGCAAGCGCCAAGGGTGCGCGCGGCGATCAGATCATACGATTGATGATCACCTTGCCGGAGCGTGACCAGGCCTTGCAGGACTTCCTGGAAGCCTGGAGCCCGTCTGACGGGCATGATCCGCGCAAGGGACTGAAGTCCTGAGCATGAAAAAGTGTTAGCATGTCGTTCAGGCCGTGTTCAGCGGCATTGCTACAGTGTGTGTCGCATGTTGAAGAATCTCGTAATCACATTTGGCGTCGTCAGCGCTCTGCTCGTTCCCGGAACTGTTTCCGCGCAACCTCTCGATTGGAAGATGTTCCAGTCGCGTGACCGTTATACGGCGGGCGAAGCGCGGGATGCGCGCCGGCAGGGGGATGTTGTCCCCGCCATTCGAGTCATCAGCCAGGTGCGACAGCGCTATCCGCGAGCCAGCGTCCTCGACGCCGAACTCGAGGGTGGTTCCAATCCGCGTTACATCGTCAAGATCCTGACCGAGGATGGTCGTCGGGTCGATGTTGTGGCGGATGCGCGTACTGGCGCTATACTGTTCGAACGCTAAGAGGGAATCATGCGCGCATTAGTCGTAGAAGATGATCCGGATCTGAACCGCCAGCTCGGCCGGGCACTGGAAGATAGCGGCTATGCCGTGGACAGCGCCGTAGATGGCGAGGATGGCCATTTCCTGGGTGAGACGGAACCGTATGACGTGGTTGTGCTTGATCTGGGACTGCCCAAGCTGGACGGCGTGACCGTGCTGGAACGCTGGCGGTCCGAAGGTCGCGATTTTCCGGTGCTGATCCTGACCGCGCGGGACCGCTGGAGTGAGAAGGTCGCCGGTTTTGATGCCGGAGCAGATGATTATCTCACCAAGCCTTTCCATACCGAGGAATTGCTGGCGCGTTTGCGGGCGCTGACCCGTCGTGCTGCCGGCCACACGTCCTCGACCATCGAATGCGGTGATCTGAGCATTGATACACGGGGGGCCCGGGTCTTTATCGAGGGCGCGCCGGTGAAGGTGACCTCGCACGAATTCCGCATGATCAGTTATCTCGCCCACCATCAGGACCGCGTGATTTCGCGTACCGAACTGGTGGAGCATATCTACGACCAGGACTTTGATCGCGACAGCAACACGATCGAGGTATTTGTCGGCCGCCTTCGCAAGAAGATCGGTCCGGACCGTATCGAGACCGTTCGTGGTCTGGGATACCGCCTGGTCGATCCGGTGGCTCGACCGGTCTCGTGAGGTTTCCCAGGTCGCTCGCATTTCGCCTGTTCGCAGGCGCGGCGGCCTGGGCCTTCGTCCTGTTGCTGGTCGGCGCCATCGCGCTGACCACTCTTTACCAGCGCTCTGTGATCCGCACGCTTGATGACCGCCTCACCAGTGTCGTTGGCGCGCTCGTCGCGGCTGCGGAAACCGACCCGGCCGGTGATGTTGTCCTGGCCCGTCGCCCGTCCGATCCCGAATACGCCCGCGTCTTTTCCGGCCGATACTGGGAGGTCCTCGATGTCGAGGACGATGGGAATACCCGAATCCTCATCGTTTCGCGGTCCATGTGGGACGAGCAATTGGCGGCGCCCTATGAGCTGATCGAGCGTGCCATGGCCCAACCGGGCGCCATCCTGACCAGCGAGACAAAGGGCCCCGACCGGGAACCGCTGCATATCATTGCGCAGGCCGTACGCCTGCAAAATCGCACCAATCTGACGCTGATGCTGGCTGCGGAGGACCGCAGTCCCGCTGACCGAGAAGTGCGCAATTTCGCCATCACTTCCGGTCTGATGTTCCTGGGGTTTGCCACGGCCATCGCGGCCGGCGTCTTCCTGCAGGTCAGGATCGGTCTTGGTCCGGTACTGCGCATGCGCACATCCGTGGCCGAGGTCCGCCATGGTGATGCCGAGCGGGTGGATGGAGAATTTCCCGATGAGCTCCAGCCGCTTGCCGACGAGCTCAACGCGACACTGGACCATTCCCGGGAGCTGGTGGAGCGATCACGCACCCATGTGGGTAATCTGGCGCATGCCCTGAAAACACCGGTGGCCGTGCTGACCAATGAGGCGCGCAGCCGGGAGGGCGATTTTGCGGATCTGGTCGGCAAGCAGACCGAAATCATGTCCAAACAGGTCGATCACCATCTGCGCCGGGCGCGGGCCGCAGCCCATGCCAAGGCTGTCGGGGCCCGCACCGAGGCTGGAAGCGTGCTCTCCGATCTCGCGCGGACGCTGGAGAAAATCTACGCCCGTCAGGGCATTGCTGTCACCGCGGAGATCGAGCCGGGGCTCATCTTTCGAGGCGAACGCCAGGATCTCGAGGAAATGGTCGGCAATCTGATGGATAATGCCTGCAAGTGGGCGAACGCCGAGGTCAGGGTCAGTTCCGCGCGCTCGGCCGATCGCGAGTTGGAAATTCGTATCGAGGATGACGGCCCTGGCCTGACGGAAGAACAGGCGCGAACAGCGCTCAAGCGTGGTGTGCGCCTGGATGAAAAAGCTCCCGGTTCCGGCCTCGGCCTGTCGATCGTGACAGACCTGGCAAAAGCCTATGAGGGTGAAGTCGCGTTCGCCCGCTCGGAAATGGGTGGTCTCTTGGCAAGTTTAAAACTTCCAGCAACTTCGCGATAAACTTAAATTAACTGTACTTGGGCAACACTGGTGTCAGATTCATAGTGGTTTGACCTTTACATGACCCGTTTGACGCCCAACCAGAAAGCAAAGCTAGAAGCGCTCTGGCGCAGTATGCCTGTGCATATGCGCTCCGCGCTGGTGGCGTCCGCGCAGGCATCTGGCGGACATGACGAGGCGTCCAGTCGGCTGATCAGCGTCTTCAAGGAGCTGCAGGAATCGGTCCAGGAGCCGGCAGGAGACTTGGCCAAGGCCTATCTGCTTGCGCCGCTGAAACCCCTCATCGGTGACCGGGAGAATGTGCAGCCATCGCGCGCACGCTTCAGCCCGGACCAGGTCAGCAAGCTGTGGGGGTGGCTGGGACGCCACCTGGCCAAACAGACGATCGAAACGGCGAAGAAGTGCAAGAAACCGCCGACTGATGAGATCTGGTATGAATTCCGCTCCCAGCTGGGTGAGGCGCTGGATGAGGGTATCAAGAAAGCGGAGCGTGTTCCCAAGGATATGACGGCGTTGGCCAAGCGGTTTGGAGGTGGCGATAGTGGGGACATGCTGCGTGATGCGGTTGTTCTGCTGCGCAATGCCAAGCCGATTGATGAATGCATGAACCAGTTGCCGGCACGGATCTATGATCTGGATGAAGACCTGGTGCATCGCGTGAGCAAAATGCATGAACAGTTGGTGGAAGAGGCTCCTGATGGTGCCGTCTGGATGCTGTTGCTGACGATGGGCCGGCTGGAACAGCCCTGGGAGATTTTCCGCGTGGTCGAGCGTATTGGCAAACGCGGCGATGATCTCGTTGTCTCCAAGACCGAGCTGGCTGCGGTGGGGGATGCCGTGCTCGCGGACACCGGTTTCTTCGCGACCAAGCTGAAATCACCGCCCGCCAATCTGGAAGAGGCGAAGAAGACCTATGAGCGGTATGACCGCTTTGTTTCTTATTCCACGGGCATGACCCAGGAATTTGGCATACGCAAGGCGGGGCGTTGGGGACAGGCGCTGTTCAGCCTGCGCGCCGAAGCCTCGACCAACACCGAAAAAGTCTTCGAGAAAGTGCCGCTGGCACTCGACTCTGGTCTGCCCGAGCCTCGCCGCGGCAAGAGTGGGCGGATTATCCCGGCGCAATTGCCACCCGAAGCATCTGTGGATCGCGCCGAAGGTCTTATCTACTTCCTCGCCAGGGCTCGCGAGCATGCCAAGGCTGCTGCCGTTGCGAGCTCGCAGAAGCGCCTTGCCGACGCGTCGGTGAAACGGCTTCAGGAAGCGGGCGAGCTGCTGGTTGACCTGGTCGCTGACAGCGAAGGGCAGAACCGCAATGTCGCGCAGGAAGGTCTGCTGATTACGGCGCGCCTGCTTGAGGCGGCTGATGCCGAGGAAGATGCAGCAACACTGCGTCGACGTGGAAATTCGGCCGCTGCGGCTTGATGCGGCGATAAGGCGGCTTGCAGAGGCCGGGCTGGCTGTCTAATTCCCTCTCCATGAACAAGTCTGATACTCCCATCGCGCTGGAGGCGCGTGCCCAGATCGGGGACCGTCTGAGCTCCCCCAGTGCCGAGCGCAACAAGGACATTATCGCGGACCTTTTGGCCAAGACCCTGCCGTCGGACAGCCGGGTTCTGGAAATCGGCTCTGGAACGGGGCAGCACGCGCTGGAGGCCGTCTCTCGCCGTCGCGATATTCTCTGGCAACCGAGTGATCCGGACCCGACCTCGCGGCGCAGCCAGAATGCGTGGGCTTTGGACGCCCCGGCGCAAATAATGCCGTCCCGTGACCTGAACCTGCTCGCGCCGGGATGGATAACCGGGTTGGGCCCGTTTGATGCTTTGGTCTGCATGAATGTCATCCACATCTCGCCCTGGGGCGTCTGCCAGCAGATCGCGTCACAGGCGCGCCAATTGCTCGCGCCGGACGGCTTGCTGTTTCTTTATGGTCCTTTCAGGCAGGGCGACCAGACCGCGCCGTCCAACCTCGATTTTGATCGCTCGCTTCAATCGCGTAATCCTGAGTGGGGCGTGCGTGAGCTGGATGCGGTCACTGCCGAAATGTTGTCCGGCGGCCTGTCATTGCAGCGCCGGGTGAACATGCCTGCCAATAACCTGTCCCTGATCTTCCACTTCGCTGGAGACGAAGATGCGCCATCGTAATCGCCGCCTTGCCACAATCGCTGTTGCCGGAGCTGTTCTGGCCGGGGCCATCGCGCTCGCCATGTTCGCGATGAAGGATGCGCTGATCTATTTTTACTCGCCGACCGAGATCGTCGAGGAGGGTGTCGAGCTCGGTGATCGCATCCGGGTGGGGGGGCTGGTTGTTGCCGGCTCGATCGACCCGGGAAATGGTGACCTCGTATCGTTCAGGGTCACAGATAATGCCAATGAGATTGTGATCGAGTATGAGGGCATCCTGCCCGACCTGTTCAGGGAAGGGCAGGGCGTGGTGGTTGAAGGCGCATTTCTTTCGGCCAGCGTTTTTACAGCCGAGACCGTGCTGGCCAAGCATGACGAGACCTATATGCCGCCGGAAGTTGCCGAAGCGCTGCAGGAAAGTGGTGTTTGGCAGGGCGATGACGAGGCGGAAGACGGTAGCGACTGACGATTTTGTCAGCGAAGTTGTGTTGTGATCTGACTGCGAGATACTAGCTCTCTGCTAGACAATCAGGGAGATGGGTATGGCCAGCACTGTTCGTGTGGAATTTACCGGATCGCAGGGTGACACGCTTGCGGCCCGCATGGAATGGCCCTCGGGCACGCCGTTGGGTTACGCGATCTTTGCGCATTGCTTTTCCTGTTCGAAGGACATTTTTGCGGCGAACCGCATCGCCCGGCAACTGGCCAGCCATGGTTATGCCGTTCTGCGGTTTGACTTCACCGGGTTGGGGCATTCCGACGGTGACTTCGCGAATACGAATTTTTCTTCCAACATTGATGATCTTGTCGCTGCGGCGCGTTATCTCGAGGCCGAGCATGAAGCGCCGAGCCTGTTGATCGGGCACAGCCTGGGCGGAGCAGCGGTCATTGCCGCGGCCGGTGACTTGCCGTCGGTGAAGGCCGTGGCAACGCTGGGCGCGCCGTCCGACGCCCAGCATGTCAAACATCAGTTCATCGACTCCGTTGAACAGATCGAGCGCGAAGGTGTGGCGCAGGTGTCTCTCGGCGGGCGTCCGTTCACGATCAAGAAGCACTTCCTGGAGGATATCCAGGGGCATACGCTGGAACACGCGCTGGCCAATTTGCGCCGACCGCTTCTGATCGCGCATTCGCCGACGGACGCCACCGTCGGCATCGACAATGCCTCGCGCCTATTTGTGGCGGCCAAACATCCCAAGAGCTTCGTTAGCCTGGACGGCGCTGACCATCTGCTCACGCGGGAGGAGGATGCCGTCTTCGCGGCTGACATGATTGCCAGCTGGGCACGCAAATATCTCGAGGCGCCAGTGCGCCGCGCGCCGCCCAAGGCCAAGCCCGGCGTAGTCGTCGTGTCGGAAACCGGTGCTGGAAAATACGAAAACTGGGTCGTCGCGAACGGGCATGTTTCGCTGGCTGGAGAGCCCCCCAGTGTCGGGGGAACCGGCAATGGTCCAACACCCTACGAGCTGCTCAGTGCCTCTCTGGGGACGTGTACCTCCATGACACTGCGCATGTATGCGGACCGCAAGGGCTGGCCCGTAGACGACATCCTCGTCGAAGTCTCTCACGCCAAGGATCACGCCGAGGATTGTGAAGCCTGTGTTGAGGGCGCTGAGGTCAAGGTCGATATATTCGAGCGAACGCTTCGGGTGACCGGCGATCTGGACGCGGAACAGCGAGGTCGCTTGCTGGAGATTGCCGACAAATGTCCGGTGCACAAAAGCCTGCACAGCCCGGTTGTGGTGCGCACGAAACTGGCCTGATCCAGGCTTACCGGAAAATTACGGTTTGTAATGTATTTGTAATGTAAGGGACAGCCAACGGATAACTCGCCGCTGGCAATGATACGTCCATGTTCGATAAAGAAGGGTCTTTCTTTCTCATGAAGTCTGTAAAACGTCTTGGAATTCTTGGTGGTGTTTCTCTGGCTGTGCTGAGCATGGCTGCAGCGGGCATGGTCATCGACCATTCCGGTTCCGCCGCCTATGCCCAACAGTCCCAGCCGCGCTTCTCCGCTGCCGTACCCGCAGGCGCGCCGATGTCGTTTGCAGATCTGATCGAGGGCGTCAGTCCTTCTGTTGTGACCATCCAGGCCAGCGCGTCTGCCGATGATATCCAGCTCGATGGAGCTGAAGGCGAGGAGATCCCGCCTCAGTTCCGCGAATGGCTGGAGCGCCAGTTCGGTGGCCAGCCACCGCGCCAGGCCAATCCGCAGCCGAGGCGTTCGCTGGGTTCCGGCTTCTTTATCTCCGCTGATGGCCTTGTTGTGACCAATAACCACGTCGTGGCCGGCGCCACCGAGATCGAGATCGGCACGTCTGATGGCGAGACCTATTCTGCGCGGATCATCGGCCTGGACCCGCAAACTGACCTGGCCCTACTGAAGGTCGATGAAGAGATCGAGTTTCCCTATGTGACGCTGGACCGTGCTCCGGAGTACCGCGTGGGTGACTGGGTTGTTGCCGTCGGCAATCCCTTCGGTCTCGGTGGCACAGCGACAGCCGGTATCATCTCCGCGACGGGGCGTGAGATCGGCAACTCGACCTATAATGATTTCATGCAGATCGACGCACCGATCAACCGCGGCAACTCGGGTGGTCCGACCTTTGATCTCAATGGCAATGTCGTTGGTGTGAACTCACAGATTTTCTCTCCGACGGGCGGCAATGTCGGGATCGGTTTTGCGATTCCCTCCGACGTGGCCTCGCGCATTATCGACCAGCTTCGTGAAGGCGGCCGTGTCTCGCGCGGCTGGCTCGGTGTGCAGATCCAGAACGTCACCGAAGACATCGCAGCAGCCATGGGAATCGAGGGCCGTACAGGCGCGATTGTCAGCTCCATCGTTGCCGGTGGACCGGCGGATGAGGGCGGTTTCGAGCGTGAGGATGTCATTCTGGCCGTGAATGGCGAGGATGTGGAAAGCTCCCGGGACCTGACCCGCCGCATAGGCGATATCGCAGCCGGTGAGCGTGTTCGTTTCACCATTCTTCGTGATGGCGATGAGCAGACCCTGCGCGTGCGCCTGGGTGACCGTCCGACCGAAAACGATCTGAACGAAATGCCGAGCACGGAAGACGAAACCGTCGAGGTCAGCAGCTATTTCGGCATGAACCTGACACCGCTGACGGACGAGTTGCGTGAAATGCGGGGTTTGACGGCGGACCAGACCGGGCTCGTTGTTGAAGACGTCGAACCGGGCAGCGAAGCCGCCGAAAAGGGTTTTGCGCGGGGGGATGTCATCCTGGAAGCCGGCGGCCAGTCGCTGAGCAATACCGAAACCCTGGGCAATGTCATTGAGGACGCCCGTTCCGATGGCCGTTCAGCCATCCTCCTTCTGGTCGAGGGGCGGGGCGGTCAACGCTACTCCGCGCTCCAGCTCGATAACGAATAAGTACAAGAATAGAGGGACACAACATGCGTATTCTGATTGTAGAAGATGACCGCGAAGCGGCGAGCTATATCCGCAAGGGCATGCGTGAATCCGGCCATGTGGCAGATCATGCCGTCGATGGCGAGGAGGGGCTGGAAATGGCGCGTGCTACCGAGTATGACGTGCTGGTTGTTGACCGCATGATGCCGCGCATGGATGGCCTGACGATGGTGGAAACGCTGCGCCAGGACGATGACCACACTCCGGTTCTGATCCTGTCAGCGCTGGGCGAGGTGGATGACCGTGTCGAAGGCCTCAAGGCCGGCGGCGATGACTATCTGGTCAAGCCCTACGCCTTTGCCGAGCTGCTGGCTCGGGTTGAAGCACTGGCGCGTCGTCGTGATCCGGAAACGGTTCGGACCAAGTTGATCGTCGGCGATCTGGAAATGGACCTGCTGGCCCGTACGGTCAATCGTGGCGAGGAAGAGATCCTGCTGCAGCCGCGTGAGTTCCGCCTGCTGGAATTTCTCATGAAACACTCCGGCCAGGTTGTGACCCGCACCATGCTGCTGGAAAAAGTCTGGGACTATCACTTCGACCCCCAGACCAATGTCATCGACGTACACATTTCCCGCCTGCGTTCGAAAATCGACAAGCCGTTCCCGCGGTCGCTGCTGCACACGGTTCGCGGCGCCGGCTACCGCCTGCAGGCGTAAACCGGGGTGAGTGCGCGCAGTCCTGCCTTCCTGCGGACAACAGCCTTCCGGCAGACCATGCTGTCGGCGGCGCTGTTCGCCCTGTCCAGCTTCGTCATTCTCGCCTTTGTCTATGTGGCATCGGCGGGAATGATGCTGCGCCGGGCCGATGCGTCGATCAATGAAGAGGTGACGGCGCTTGAGGCGCGGTTCCAGGCTGGCGGCATCCGCTCGATCAACCGTTACATCCTCCAGCGTACTGTCGGTGGGGGCGCGGATTACCTGTATCTGCTGGTGCATCCGTCAGGCCGCAGCCTGTCGGGGAACCTTTCCGACCTGCCGGACACCGTGTCGGACGGTGAAGGTCGCCTGCAATTCACCTATCGCCGCCCGGTTGTCGCCGGTGCCACGGCCGAGGATGACGAGAAGGATACGCGTGCTGCGCGCGGACGCCTGGTCGAGCTGCCCAGCGGATATCAATTGTTCGTGGGACTGGATGTCGACGAAGAGAACTCTCTGGTCGGCCGGATGCTCAATACGATTTTTGCGGCTTCAGCACTGGCCTTGGCGCTGGGGGTCGCCGGCGGCATTTTCATCTCGAGGCGCTTCGTCGCCCGACTGGATGAAATCAACAATGTTGCGAGGAGTGTGAAGGCCGGTGATCTGACCCGAAGGGCCCCGCGCAACAATACCGGCGACGAGCTGGACGAGCTGTCCGAGAATTTCAACAATATGCTCGATCGTGTTGAAGCGTTGATGCATCGCATGCGCCATACCGGAGACAGTATTGCGCACGATTTGCGGACTCCGCTGACACGCATGCGAAACCGTCTCGACGAGGCGCTGCGCGAGGAGGGCGATGTGGTCGCCCGCGAGCAGACGCTGGAACGCGCGGTCACGGATACCGACGAGCTGCTGGGAATTTTCAACTCCATCCTCTCCCTGTCTCGCCTGGAATCCGGTGAGAGCCGCAAGACCATCGGTCGGATGGACCCGGCGGTCGTGGCGGAGGATCTGGCTGAGACGTATGAGTATGTCTGTGAAGATGAGGGGCTTGATTTCTCGCTCGAGGTTGAGCGCGGCATGGAGGTCTTTGCCGACCGAGGCCTCTTGTTGCAGGGGCTGGATAACCTGTTGGGCAACGCGATTAAATATACCCCGTCCGGTGGGGCCGTGACCCTGCGGCTGCGTCAGAACAGAGAGGGTTGCGCCGAATTTTCTGTGACTGACACGGGCCCCGGCATCCCCGCCGAGGACCGCGACCGGGTGACCCAGCGTTTTGTGCGCCTGGACAATTCCCGAACCCTGCCGGGTTCCGGCCTGGGCCTCTCGCTCGTGCAGGCCATCGTCGATGTTCACAACGGGCGTTTTGAACTGGATGAAGGGCCTGGACATGCCGAAGGCGGTCATGGGCCGGGCCTGCGCGCGGCCATGTGTTTCCCGCTGGCACCGGAACAACAGGAGGAGGGGGTTTAAGACTCACCTCGAACGGTTCAGTTTGGCGTCATGTCGACGCCAGCTGATCTCCTCTCCCTGTGCGGGCCGCTGCCGGCCTGCGACCTTGAACAGGGCAAGCATTGTCTGGGCGGGCTGGAGCGTGAGCTCCAGGCCGAGCTGGCGCCTCACCAGGCTTTTCTCACCAGCGTGTTCAGCTCTGCGCCTTATCTGGGGCGGCTGTCCCAGCGTTTCCCGACAGTTCTGAGCGAGGCTGCGCGCCTGCCCCTTGCCGACATACTGGCGAGCCAGCTCGCCCAACTTGCCGCGATCGGGCAACAGGCGACGGATGTGGCCGATCTCGACCGGCGCCTGCGCCATGCCAAGGCGGGCCTGCATCTTGTTGTCGGTCTGGCCGATCTGGGTGGTGTCGCCGATGTCGAGACTGTTACCGGAGCGGTCACGGACTTCGCTGATGCTGCCGTGCAGGCCGCCCTGCTGGCGCATGTTCGGTTCGCGGCGGAGCAGGAACGGTGTTTCCCTGTCGAGGACCCGGGCAACCCGCTGCCAGGCCTGATAATCCTGGCCCTGGGCAAGATGGGCACGCGAGCGCTCAATTATTCCTCCGACATCGATCTGGTCGTCTTCTACGATGCGGAGCGGCTGGTATTGCCCGACAGCCAGGAACCGCGCAAACGCCTGCCGCGCCTGGTGCAGGCGATTGTCAAAAGCCTCAATGACATCACGGCTGACGGGTATGTCTTCCGCACGGATCTGCGCTTGCGTCCGGACCCGGGCGCGACCCCTGTAGCCATTTCCACCGATGCCGCGCTGAACTATTACGAAGCGATGGGGCAGACTTGGGAACGGGCTGCGTGGATCAAGGCCCGTGCCTGTGCAGGAGACCGCGAAGCGGCGGCGACATTCCTCAATTTTCTGCAACCCTTCATCTGGCGCCGTGCGCTGGACTATGCCGCCATCGATGACATTCGAAGCCTGGCCACACAGATCCAGACCGTCGGCCGTCGCGCGGAAATTCAGCCGGCAGGACATGACCTCAAACTGGGACGCGGCGGCATTCGTGAGATCGAGTTTTTTGCCCAGATTCCCCAACTCGTTTTCGGGGGACGGAACAAGTCGGTGCGCGTGCCGGGCACGCTGGCGGCTCTGGACCGGTTGGCCGATGAGCTGGCGATCGAATCAGGAACCGCAGTCGCGCTGAGCCAGGATTACCGCCTGCTGCGCAGCTGGGAGCACCGCATCCAGATGCGCCAGGACGAGGCCACCCAGCTTCTGCCCCTTCGCGATGAGGACCGGCTGCAGGTGGCGAACATGGCCGGGTTTGGCGCGCTGGAGGAATTCGACCGGGCCGTCGAAGCCGTCCTGCGCCGCGTACACGGTTATTTCTCCGATCAGTTCGAGGCCGATATTCCGCTCTCCTCCCGCGCGGGCAGCCTTGTACTGACCGGGGTCGAACCGGAGCCCGATACGCTCGCGACCCTGAAGGAACTGGGTTTCAAACGCCCGGAACTGACCTGGCGTCAGCTCAATGCCTGGGGCGCCGGGCGGGCCAGGGCCGTCCGCTCGACACGGGCCCGTTCACTGTTCGCCAAGCTGGCGCCGAAACTGGTCGACATGATCTCGGAAACCGGTGAAGCCGATGACGCTTTCGCGCGTTTCGCCTCCTTTTTCGAGAACCTGCCCATGGGCGTACAACCGCTCTCCCTGTTGATGAATGAACACGAGCTGGCGGCGGACCTGATCGGTATCATTACCATGGCGCCAAAAATGGCGACGGATCTGGCGCGTCGTCCGAACCTGCTCGACACCATGCTGGACCAGCGTTTTTCCATTCCGCTCGACCAGGATCCGCCGGGCGCGGCGCTGAGCATGTTGCGTCGCGAGATCACCCCGCAAACGCCCTATGAAATTGCGCTGAATACCTCGCGCCGGGTGGCGCGGGAACAGAAATACCGGATCGGCAGCCAGATCCTGCGGGGTAGTATCGACGGCCAGACCGCTGGCGCAGCGTTTTCCGATCTGGCCGACGCTGCGATCGAGGTGCTGGCAGAAGCGGTAAGGGCGGAGACTGAGCGCAAATACGGCGAGATGCCTGGCCGCTTCGCTGTTTTGGGCATGGGCAAGCTGGGCGGCCGGGAACTGGCAGCGGACAGCGATCTGGATATCACGCTGATTTATGACGGCGACAAGATGGCCCAGACCTGGTTTTCGCGATTTACCCAGCGCCTGGTCAGCGCTCTGTCTGTCCCGACCGAAGAGGGCGCGCTCTACGAGATCGACATGCAGCTTCGTCCGTCCGGCAAGTCCGGCCCGGTCGCCGTGCAATTTTCCCGTTTTGATCCCTATTACACGAGTGAGGCCTGGACCTGGGAGCTCATGGCGCTGACCCGGGCGCGCCCGGTCGCCGGTGATACCAGCTTGTGTTCCCGGCTTGACGAAACCATCGAGGGTATTTTGTTGCGCGAACGCGATGTGAAAGGCGTGCTCGATGATGCAGCCGACATGCGTGAGCGCCTGGAACAGGCCAAACCGGCTCAGTCAGTCTGGGATATCAAGGCGCGTCGCGGTGGTATCCAGGATATTGAGTTTATCGCCCAGACCCTGCAACTGGCCCATGCGGGGCAGTTGCGCGGCGTCCGACAGTCAACGACGGCGGCCCTGGCCGGGCTGGGACATGCCGGTCACCTCAGCGTCGATGATGCGCGCTTTTTGATCGAGACGCTGCAGCTTCAGCTGGGCATGTTGCAGGTGCTGCGGGCCACGCACGGCAGCGGGTTTACACCGGAACGCGCCAGCCAGGCGTGCCAGGCGCGGTTGGCGCACATTGCCGGGCACAGCACGCTGAGCGAGTTGCAGGCCAATCTGGAGGAGCGGTGCGCGCGGGTTCGCAGCCTTTTCAACGCGCATGTGCGAGAAATCTGACATAGCGCGACGGAATTTCCGGGGCCACGCGTTGAACAGACATGCGAGGTCAAACTGACAAGGAAAAAAGTCAATGAAACGCTCGAAAATGATCATTTTGCTGTGCAGCTCTGCGGTGATGATCTCCGGCGCCATCGCCGAGGCCCAGCGCGGTCCGCGTGGCGGTCACGGTCAAGACGGCATGCGCGGTGGCGGTCCTGCGCGCACGGTCATGTTGCTGCGTGCATCCGATGCTAATGGCGACAACACCATCACTCGCGAGGAAGTCGCGGAATTGCAGTCGGAAATGTTCGATTGGATGGATCGCAATGCTGACGGCTATCTCGATGAAGCCGACATGTCCCCCATGAACCGTCGCTTGCGGGACATGCGTGAACGCCAGGGCGCAGAAGGCCGCCAGCGGCCACGGCGTGGCGCTCGTCGCGGTGGCGGCCATGAAGGCGGTGACGGTCATCGTCGCGCGGACACCAATGAGGACGGACGCGTATCGCGTGACGAGTTCATGAACGTCGAGCGTCGCTGGTTTGAACGCCTGGATGCGGACGAGAATGGCTCGATCACGCCGGAAGAACTGGACGCAGCTGCGGAACGTCGGGAAAATCGTCGTTTCTGGTGGCGTGACTGATACGTCTTTGATGTTGGACGGGCGCGGAAGGATTGTAGCAGACATGACCCTCAAGGGCCGTTCGGCCTTCCGCGTTTTCACGTCAGATCGTCCTGTGGCCGACGAGGAGCTCATCGAGCGCGTCGGCCAGGGAGAGCGTGATGCTGCGCGGTTGTTGATGGATCGCATGCTGCCAAAGATCCTCGGCCTGGCCCAGCGCATGCTGAGTGATCCTCTGGAAGCCGAGGACGTGGCCCAGGAGACATTCATTCGGGTCTGGAAAGCTGCGGACCGCTTCGAGAGGGGGCGGGCACAGGTGTCGACCTGGATCAGCAGGATCGCCATCAATCTGTGTTACGACCGGCTGCGCAAGCGCCGCGAAGTGCTGACCGATGAGGTGCCCGAACGGGCCGATCAGGGTATCAGCCAGGAAACAGCCATGGTGCGCGATGAAAGCGCGAACCGGGTGGTGGATGCCGTGAACAGGCTCCCCGATCGCCAGAGAATGGCCATGGAGCTCGTTCATTTTCAGGAATTGAGTAATATCAGGGCGGCAGAGATCATGTCGGTAAGTGTGGAAGCGCTCGAATCCCTGCTGGCCCGCGGGCGGCGCAAGCTGAAAGCGCTGTTGATGGAAGACGCCGGAGATCTCATCAGCTCTTATGAGGGCGAGACTCGGGCACACGAGGAGTTGGACCGATGACCCAGGCAAGGGTGCTAGAAATTCTGCGCGCCTATGGCGCCAACCCGGCTCGCTGGCCGGAGGCGGAACGCGAGGGTGTTCAGGCTTGGCTCGATCTGCATCCGGAAATGCTGGCCGAGGTCGATGTCGAAACCGAACTGGATGCCTTGCTGGCCATGTCCGATCCCGAGCCGAGCGAACTCCTGCAGCACCGCATTTTGCGGGCTGTACCGGAACCGGTATCCCAATGGGGGTGGCGGGCGCCGGTCGCGGCCGGTATCGCCCTGGTGCTCGGTGTCACGATTGGTTTTGCGGGTGGTTACGTTGCGCCGGCCGAACAGGATATCGAAACCATCTATGCCGATGCTTATGACAGCCTGGGCGAGGACTGGGTGGACTGGTTGGGAGAAGACACGTGAGGTCTGCGACCCCCTGGATCATGGCGCTTCTGGTCTCCGTCCTGGCCAATGGCGCACTGATCGGATTTGTTCTGCAGCGAGAAGTCGCTCCGGACGCGCCCTCCGAGCGCGAGGCCCGACTGCAATTGCGGGGCTCGGGCGGGCCGGGAAGTTTCGATTTGCGCGGGTTTGTTGAAGCCCTGCCGGCGGAACAGCGTGCCGCTCTGCGCGACCGAATGGAAACGGAGATGGGCGATATGCGCAGTCTGATGCGCGCGGCCCGTGACGCGCGTATCGAGACGGCTGAGATCCTGCTGGTGGAGCCCTTCGATGCCGCGGCTGTTCAAAGCGCGCTGGAGCGTCGTCGTGAAACTCGCGCGGCCATCGAGGCCCATGTCGAACGCGTCATTGTCGAGATCGCCGCGGAGCTTGATCCAGATGTCCGCGAGGACGTCTTGAGGGCCGCGCGGCGTGGTCCGACCCGCTTTGATCGTCGGGGCTCTCCGCAGGATCGACGCGGTCCGCCTCCGGATCGGCGTCGGGGAGAACGGGGCGGCTAGTCCCGTTAATCCCGCGCCAGCGACCACTCATCCGTCTTTACCTGCTGTGCGGTCCTGACGGGGCGTATATCTGCCTCCAGCTCTCTGCGCCTGACGGTCAGGTACGCTTTTTCAGCAGCATCTCGGCGGGCGGCGATTGGCTCTATTTCGATGAGGCGACAGAAGAGGGGTTTTCGCTGTTCAGACTGTCATTGACTGATCGGCACGCCCGACCGCAGCAGCTGACACGTCCGCAACCCTGACGGCTCAGCGGCCCTGTTTACTCTGCAGCCCGGGGCGGTTCGCCGTCGACGAACTCGATATCGTCGCCCAGAAAGCGCTCATCTTCCAGCCCACCGGCAAGTGCGGCCTCCGGATCGATCAGTTGGGCCTGCGTGATGGGCAGCACAAAACTGACCGTAGTGCCTTCGCCAAGCTTGGAGTCTATGGCCAGGGAGCCGCCGTGCAGGTCGATCAGGGATTTGGACAGGGCAAGGCCCAGGCCGGAACCCTGATAACTCTTGGCGTGCTGGCTTTCGATCTGTTCGAAGGGCCGACCCAGACGCGGCAGGTCCTCGGTCGAGATGCCGATGCCGGTATCGGTCACCTGGAAGGCAACCCCTGGTCCTGACAGGAATCCGCGAATGGTCACGCGCCCGCCTTCAGGCGTGAATTTCACGGCGTTTGACACCAGGTTGATCATCACCTGTTTGAAGGCGCGCGGATCCAGCTCGATCTCCGGCAGGTCACTGACATCCGCATGCAGCTGCAGTTGTTTTTCCTCTGCCCGCCCACGCACAATACGCAGGCACTGTTCAACCAGCTCGCCGGCATCGGTCGGCTCGGTCTGCAGTGTCATCTTGCCGGCTTCGATCTTGGACATGTCGAGGATGTCGTTGATCAGCTCGAGCAGGTGCTGGCCACTATCGAGGATGTCCTTTGTATAGCCCTTGTATCGCTCGTCTCCGAGCGGGCCGAACATTTCACGCAACATGATTTCCGAGAAACCGTTGATGGCGTTGAGTGGTGTGCGCAATTCATGGCTCATATTGGCCAGGAATTCACTCTTGGAGCGATTGGCTTCCTCGGCGCGAATTTTCTCGACTTCGTATTTCTTGGCAAGATCGGAGATATGCGTCCGGCTGGATTCCAGATCGTCGACAGTCCGGCGCAGCTGGGACTCATTTTCCGTCAGCGCAGCTTCATGACGCTTGAGGTCCGTGATGTCGGCACCAAAGCTGACCAGGCCGCCATCAGCGGTGGGGCGTTCCGAATAGTGAAGCCAGCGACCATCCGCCAATTCGATTTCGTAGGCATCCACGCCATCGGTCTCGCCATGTACAGTCTTGATGGCGCGGGCGGCAGTTTTCTCGACCATGGCATAGGAGAGGCCGGGTTTGAGGTGGCCATCCCCCAGATCGAAGAAGTCGCGGAACTTGCGGTTCCACAGGACGAGACGGCGGCGGGAATCCCAAAGAACAAAGCTCTCGGACATGGATTCCAGGGCTGCACGCAGTCGGCTCTCCGCCGCCGCAACGCGGGCCTGGGCGCCTTTGCGTTCGGTGACATCAATCGCCACACCGACGATGCGGGCCTCTCCGTCAGGGCCGGCGGAAAGCAGGCGGCCACGGATCTGCAGATAGACCGGCGCGACGGATGCGAGCACTTCCAGGTCCACTTCCGTGCCCTTGGGCGCCGCGCGCATGGCAGCGCGCACACGATCGCGGTCCGAGCGGCTGAACAGGCGCAGGAAATCCTGTCCCGAACATTCGATCGCGGCCTTGAGACCAAGCATGCGGGCCAGGCTGTCCGTGACATAGACAGTGTCAGCGTCCGGATTCCAGTCCCAAACGCCACAGCGCGCGCCTTCGATGGCGAAGCGGAAGCGCTGTTCGCTGTCGGCCAGCTGGGCGCGTGTGGAACGCAGGCGCCCCATCTGCATGAACACCAGGGCGACAAGCCCGAGCGCGACGATGATCGGCGCGACAAACATCAGTCCATAGAAGGAGATGGTGCGCATCCAGGCGCTTTGATTGATGCGGGTGGCGCTGAGGGAATAGACCTGGAACGGCGTTCCACCCACCGGGGCCACAGCGAAAGTGACGTCCTCACCCCCGAAACTGGCGTCGGAGGTCGCGCCACCGCCGCCATTGGCAAGGCTGGCGACAAAGATGGGGTTCAGTCCGAACCGTTCGGCCAGCGGCGTGCCTGCGGAAACACCATTCATCACCGGCCTCAGGGCCAGCATCTCGCCCTCACGATTGGCGAGTGCGACGACGCGATTTGTACCCCAGTCGGGCAGGGCGTTGACCGCCGGAATGCGGGCCGTCAGCGCGCCGACGGTGCCGTCTGCCAGCGCCACTGGCTGGGTCAGAGCGAACCAGGCCTGGCCGTTGCCGGTCAGACTGGAAACCACGGCTTCATCCGAATTCAGCGCCAGGCCTGTCAGTTCCCGCATGGCGCCAGCTGAGACGTTCTCGCCGGATACAAATGTGCGGCCATCGGGAAGCAGCAGGCCGATACCATCAAGCAATTCGGACTGCATCAGAGCGTTCAGGCGGGTTTCGGCCACGCGCTCGATATCCGTGTCGGGCAGGGCGCCAAAATCGCTCGAGGCAACGGTCAGAGCATAGCGGACCTCGCTCAGCCGGGCGGAGACTCGCTCGGCCAGATAACCGGCGGCATTGGCTTGCGAGCGCTCGGCTTCGGAGACCAGGGACGCGCGTTCCTGCTGGATCTTAAGAGCAAAAATGCCACCATATCCGATAGTGAAAATCGCGATCGCCAGAACGATCCAGCCCACGCCTGAACCACGCGCACCTGTCCTGTCCGGTGAAGGCTCACCGGCACTGGAGCGGGAATTGCCCGTCTCACGCGTATGGGACGCATTCTGAGCCATTCTCGTCAAACTAAGGTGCGTCGCGCGTCGCTGTCGACAGCCGTGTGCGCACTATCCACGGCCAAGTCGCGCCGCGACTATGCCACGGAGGTTGCGTCATCGCCCGTTGGCGAGACATCCATTCCGTCATCATCTCCGCCGGCGACTTTTTTCAGCCCCTTGCGGCGTTCAGAGCCCTTGTAGTTGGACTCCTCGGTCGGCATGCGACGGCGGTCCGGGCCAAAATAGGTTTTGTTGCGGATAAAGGGGCGCGGTTCGTTGATAACGGCAGCGATCTTCGCAAACATTTCCTTGGCAGTTATCGGCTTGCAGCAAAATTCTGTAACACCGGCATCTCGCGCGCCTTCAACCCGGGATTTTTCCGAATATGCGCTCAGCATGATGATGGGAATCAGCGGATTGGGACTGTCATCGGCGGTGCGGACCAAGCGCACGAAATCCAGACCGTCCAGAATTTCCATCTGATAATCGGTAATTATGATGTCGACGCTGTCCGAACGCACCAAGTCGAATGCATCCGCCGGGTCTTTGGATTCCATAATCTGTTTGATTCCAAAGCCGTGCAGGATTGTCCGAAGAATGGTCAGCATGTAGCCATTATCATCGACGATCAGCACTTTGACGCGGCTCATATCGACGGCCATGACGCTCTGCCTCTTCCTTCTACGCTGCCTTTGTGGCGCGATTCCTTGGGTCCGTGAGCGTTTTTAGCGGAACAGGCTTACCGAAATAGTAACCCTGACCGTAAGTGATGCCGAAAGACTTCATGCGCTTCGCCACGCTCTCGTTTTCGATCATTTCAGCGACCGTTTCGGTGCCCAGGCTAGAGCACAGGTCGACCATGCCCTTGAGAATGGTGGTGTCACGTTCAGTGCGTCCGGCGCGTTTGACGTAGGAGCCATCGATCTTGACGATATCGGCCGGGAAGTCGCGCAGATAGTGGAATCCTGCCGCGCCAGCGCCGAAATCATCCAGACAGACCTGGTGTCCGCGTTCGCGAATTTTCTCGATCACGGCATTGGCTGCCTTGATGTTCTTGATCGTCGCGGTCTCGGTGAGCTCGAAACTCAGGCGGGAGCGGTCAAGCTTGATGTCGGCCAGCATTCTCAGGAAACGCTTGGACCAGGTCGTATTCGCAATCGATTTACCGGACAGGTTCACGGCCAGGGCCGGGCGATCAAAATCATCGCGCAGGAAGGTCGCGGCGATCTCGGTCATCGCAAGGTCGATCTCGTAGATCAGCCCCGTACTCTCGGCAAAACCCACCGCTTCCTGAATCGGCTTGCCGCCGGGCAAGCGCAGGAGGAGTTCGTAGTGATGAATTTCGCCGGTCGTCAGGTCGACAATGGGCTGGGCGTGGGGCTCGATAACCCGGCCGGCGATCGTTGTGCGCAGCTCCTTCATCCGCTGCGTCGTCGCGTCCATCATCTCGGCCGCGGCATCCTTCAGGCTGCGAATGTCCAGCGCGGCATCTGTATCGGCGGCCTGGTTCATGGCGTGGATAAAGGCCTGAGCAGCAATTTCCGGTTCGAGATCCGGAGCGTCCGGAACCGTATCGATCAGGACCCGCGTGTCGGTCAGCCTGTTATCCGCCAGGATTTCCTCGACCTCGGATTTGAGCTGTTTGAGATCTGCGGCGGTTTCGTGGATCAGCGCGGTCCGGCCGTGGTCGACATGCTTGGACACGCCGAGCTCGCCAACCGCAAGGTCGCAGGCGGCGGTAATGGCATCATTGACCTGGCCTGCCTGGGCCGTGCCGATTTGGCGTTCGATATCCTCGATGCCGGTGATGCGCATGACCGACATCGACAGCGGCGCACTGGATCCGCGAGCAGCTGAAATAGCCTCTCCGGCAGAGCGTTCAAAGGCCTGCGGGTCTACATCTTCGGGAGCGGTATGAGCTTCAAAGGAGACGGTCCAGCGGATCTTGTGATCATCGCCCAGTGTCCAGCCACTCAACTTGGCTTCGCGCCCGTCCAGGGTAACCCGAACAGGCCCCACTCGGCGACCGGGTTTAACGCTTCTGAGGAGGGCGGCGATGATCGGACGAGACGTGCGGTCAAAGCGATCCGCAAGGTGACAGCTTGTGTTCTCGATAGGCGGTTCGCCCAGGGTCGCGGTTGCGCCCGAGGCGTATTCCGTTGTGCCGCTGAGATCTGTTTCGATCAGCACGTCGGCTGATGCAAACGCAAAGGAGAGAAACCTGTTGCGTTGTTCTATCAAAGACATGGCTTGCCCAATACCACTTTCCAATCCTCATTAGAGTACAGAAAGTGTTATTGTGGCATTAAGCCTTCAGAATATCTTCATGCTGCTTTTGCAGGATTTGTTCGTGGCGCCTTTGCTGGCTTTGAGCTAATATTGCGGATGACTTCGCGGGTTTTTTTGACCAGTTCGGCCCACTCTGCCGGCAAATCGGTTTCCTGCTCTGTCAGCTCAGAGAGTTTCTCGGAGATCGACAGTAGTTGTGGGGCGTGCACAATCATCCGTGCCTGGGCTTCGAACTTTGTCGGGTCGCGATCATATTCCGCTGCCGGTACCCGCCAACCGCCCCAATCCATGCTGTCGGTTACAATCACGGGGAAGGTGCCCGGATGGGGATGGCGCGCGCACTCCTCGTCACTTTGCCACTTGTTCTTGGCACGCAGCAGACGCCAGTGCCCCGTCTCTACGATTTCCGAGTGTTCGGCAGAAAGCTCGTCGGCCGTGAAGTCGCGCCCGAGGCCACAATCGTAGAACACCCGTACGGGCTCTTCGACATCCTTCACCCAATGAGGTTTGACGTGCTCGACCAGGGCCCAGGTACCGACTGGCTGAACGAAGACACGCTGGTGTTTGTGGAATATTGCTTTGGCCATGACATCCTCCCGAGCGAACATCAGAACAAACAGAGTTTGAAATCCGCTGAACGGAATACAACAAATTTGAATGGATCGATTGCAGGCGTCTATTTGGACTTGGCGCCCAGACAGGCTAAGTGGCGCGCATGAGTGTGATGGACAAAATTGACCGCCGTCTGAGCGTGGCCCCGATGATGGATTGGACCGACCGGCATTGCCGCGCATTCCACCGGGTCTTGACGCGCAACACGTTGCTGTACACGGAAATGGCTGTCGACATGGCAGTCATCCATGGCAATCGCGATTATCTGATCGGCTTCGACCCGGCCGAACAGCCCGTGGCGCTGCAGCTGGGCGGGTCCGACCCTGCCAATCTGGTGAAAGCGGCCAGGATTGCCGCGGGTTATGGCTATGCCGAAATCAATCTGAACGTCGGTTGCCCCTCGGACCGCGTACAGGCCGGGCGGTTCGGGGCCTGCCTGATGCAGGAACCCGAACTGGTTGCTGACTGTGTGAAGGCCATGCAGGACGCGGTTGATGTTCCGGTCACGGTGAAAAGCCGTATCGGCGTCGATGACCAGGACCCGGAAATGGCGTTGTTCGCGTTTGTCGAGACTGTTGCCGCCGCAGGGGTGACCAGCTTCACGGTGCATGCCCGCAAGGCTTGGTTGAAAGGCTTGAGCCCCAAGGAAAACCGCACCATTCCGCCACTGGACTACGATCTGGTGCGCCGGCTGAAACGGGAACGACCCGAGCTGGAAGTCATCCTCAATGGCGGGCTGGAAGACCTCGATCACGGTCTGGCCGAAGGTTCGGAGCTGGACGGCTTCATGTTGGGCCGGGCCGCCTATCACACCCCCTGGGTGCTCGCCGAGGCGGACAGCAGGGTGTTTGGCGGCGCAGACCCTGTGAAAACCCGGATCGAGGCGATCGACGCCTATCTTCCCTATATCGAGCGGCGCATGTCCGAGGGCGTACAACTGCACTCGATCACCCGGCATATTCTCGGCCTGTTCCACGCCCAGCCGGGCGGCCGAAACTGGCGGCGAATCCTGTCGGAAAAAGGCGGACGCCACGGGGCCAGTATCGATGTGATCGAAGAGGCCAAGTCGGCCGTAATCCCGCGCGACGAGGTGGCCTGATGGAAGACTATTATGTGTTGATATTGGCGCTGGCAGCCACGGGTGCACTTGCCGGCCTGATTGCCGGCCTGTTCGGCATCGGTGGTGGCATCGTGATGGTGCCAGCCATGTATTATGTATTTGGCGCGCTCGGCTATCAGGGCGACCGGGTGATGCACGTGGCCGTGGGCACATCGCTGGCCGTCATCATCGCAACCTCGCTGCGCAGTGTCAGCGCCCACGCCAAGAAGGGCGCGGTGGATTTCGATGTTCTCAGACAATGGGTGCCCTTCATCGTCATCGGAACGCTGATCGGCACGGTCGTGGCCGACTATATCCCCAGCCGCGGCTTGACCGGCCTGTTTGGCGGCATGGCGCTCTTGCTGTCGCTGCAATTCTTCTTTGGCCGGCCCAGCTGGAAACTGTCCGAGGACATGCCTGGGGGCGTTCCGCGTATCGTGCTGGGCAATACGATCGGTGTTCTTTCGGCGCTGATGGGCATTGGTGGGGGTGTCATGGGCGTCACGCTGATGACGTTGTGTGGCAAGACCATCCACCGCGCCGTTGCCACTGCCGCGGGTTTTGGCGTTGCGATCGGCATTCCCGGCGCCCTGGGTTTCATCATTAACGGGTGGGGCTCCAACGAAGTGCCGTTTTCGCTGGGCTATGTGAACATGCCCGGCTTTGCGCTGCTCGCCGGCTCGGCTTTTTTTGTTGCACCGCTGGGTGCCAAGCTGGCGCACGCCCTGCCGGAAAAGAACCTCAAGCGCTTTTTTGCCATGGGTCTGGCGATTGTCGGCGTTATGCTGGTGCGTGAGGCGGTGTTGGGTGGCTAGCGGCGCAATGTCAGCCGATCGCCCGCTATCTCCACCGAGGAGAATTCCGACAACACGCTCATTCCCAACAGCGACATGTCGCCATCACGCATGATCAGGGCCCGCACGTATTCGAAACTGTGGCCCCGTATGACCAGCTCGGGAATGACGATGGGGGCTGCATAGGCGATCCCGTCCGCGGTCGACATCGGCACATCGAATTGGAGCTCCCCCAGCCGAACGCCCATCCGGCGAGCATCCTCGAAACTGATGGCCACGCCGGTTGCGCCGGTATCGACCAGGAATTCAACCCGGGTCTGGCCGGCCCAGGCATCCAGATAATAGTGTCCGTCATTCCTGCGCTGGAGGGTAATCGGGTCCTCCTGAACTTGGGCTCCATGCATCGCATGACCTCCGCCGCCAAATCCGTGGGCCTGTTACAGCACGTGCAGGACTTTGTGGGCGAGGAGGAAGCGGGTTTTTTCCCGGAGGACAAGATCCTCTATCTGTGCACGGGCTCCCAGGGCGAGCCGCGCGCGGCGCTGTCGCGCATCGCCGACGGTAATCACCGTAATGTGACGCTGGGACCGGGCAGTACAGTGATCTTCTCGAGCCGTGTCATTCCGGGCAATGAGCTGGGTATTTTCAATCTCCAGAACCAGTTGGCCGAGCGTGGTGTTCATATCATCACCGAGAAGGATCGCCCGATCCACGTGTCCGGCCATCCCTGCCGGGATGAGCTGGCGCAGATGTATGCCTGGGCCAAGCCGAAGGTCGCTATCCCGGTGCATGGTGAACGGCGCCACCTGTTGGAACACGCCGCTTTCGCCAAATCCCTGCAGGTTCCGCACGCTGTCACCGTGCGCAATGGTGACATGGTCGAGCTGCGCTCGGACGGTGGCGGCGCCGTTGTCGACGAGGTTCCGGCTGGACGTCTGCATCTGGACGGCAAGTTCCTGACACCCTCCAATGCCAATTCCATGCGCGAACGTCGTCGCCTGTCCTTTGCCGGCATGATCGCTGTGTCGCTGGCCGTGGATGAGACCGGCGCGCTGGTCGGTGGGCCTGATGTGCGGGCCTGTGGCGTGGCGGAAGATCACAAGACGTCGATCGAGGCCATTCTTGACCAGCTCGCGGATGTTGCCGAACAGCGTTTCGACAGTCTGGGCCGTCGCACGCGCAAGGACCCCGATGCCATTGAGGAAGAAATCCGCCTGGCCGTGCGCCGCGAGATCAATGCCATCTGGGGCAAGAAGCCACAGGTCGATGTGATGGTTCTGCCCGTATAAGGCGGGAAAGAAGGAGAGTTTGCATGAAAATCGGACGTCTCAACCATGTCGGTGTTGCGGTTCCGGACATCGAGGCCGCCAAACAGACCTATGCCGAGCTTTATGGCGCAACAGATGCCACCGAGACCCGGGACTTCCCGCAACTGGGCGTGCGCGTCGCTTTCGTGCACCTGGACAATTCCGAGATCGAGCTGCTCTCGCCGCTGGGTGATGACAGTCCGGTGCACAAATTCCTCGACCGCAATCCCAAGGGCGGCCAGCACCATTTGTGTTTTGAGGTCAAGGACATCATCGAGGCGCGTGATGCGATGGTTGAGCGCGGCGCGACGGTTCTGGGCACCGGTGAACCCTATCTGGGCGCCCATGGTGTCCCGGTGATCTTCATCCATCCGAAAAACTCCAACGGCCAGCTGATCGAACTGATGCAGGAGCCGTCCTGATGAACCGCTATCTCCAGATCGCGCCCGTTGCCATTGCCGGCCTGTTGTGGCTGTCGCGCATCTTCCTGCGTGATGGCGGTGTGGGCCTGGTCAACGGGTTGGTCGTTTTCTTGATCTCCTGGTGGCTGGTCCTGTTCATGACACTTCCGGTCGGCGTGCGTTCGCAACAGGAAAACGGGGATATCCAGGAAGGCTCCGAGCCCGGCGCGCCTGTCACCCCGATGCTGGCCAAGAAGGCCTGGTGGACGACGGTTATCACCTCGATTGTCTGGATCATCTATTTTGCCATCGCCGAAAGCGGTGTGATCAATGAATTCCTGCCGCGCGACGGCAGCTGGGGGTAGGGCATGATCCTGCTCGCCCTCATTCTCAGCCTTGGACTGGCGGAAGGTCAGGCGGTCAATACCCGGCCTGGCATACTCATCTGGGCGGACCTGCCCGGGGCCCCCCCGTGATCGAGGCCTATGGCGAGCGCACCTATTTTGAAAGCGATGTCACCACCGCGCCCGGATCGCACCAGTTGTGGACCTTTTATAACTGCCGTCAGCGCGAGATGGGCCGGACCCGGGTCTGGGAGCCGCGCTGGGTCGGCGGCGGGCATGCTTCCGTCGGTGAAAATGGCGAACTGGGCGCACGTATCCCGGGCCGGCTCGATGACCGTCCGGTCGAAGGCGAGGCCATTGCTCCGCGCGGAGCGGCCTATTTCACCATCAGCCTGGATGTGTCAGAGGCGCATACCGAGGGCGCCGTGCTCGGCCCCTTCGCGCTTCCGCTCGAGGTCTTTCCCTGCGCCGGTCTGCCCACACCGGACTTCCAGCCCGACCCGAAAGGGAATTAGGACATGCCCCACGCCATAGTGGAATTTTCCCCGCTAAGCGAGATCGGCGTCAGTGAGTCCGACCTCCTCGATGCCGTGTTTGACGGCATGCAGGCCAGCGGGCTGTTCGGCACGCAAGACATCAAGGTCCGCTCCCACCCGGCCTCGATGATCCGCAATGG
>CBFHQE010000006.1:0-41702 GCA_965657935.1 Maricaulis sp.
CCTTGTCGGTCGGGCGTTTGTCGTCCGTAACCGTGTCACCCACGCGCGCATCACGCACCTGTTTGATCGAGGCGTTCAGGAAGCCGATCTCACCAGGATACAGCGCATCAAAATTCTCTTTTTTCGGACGGAAGACGCCGACGCCATCGACGGGATAGGCTGCGCCGGTTCCCATCAGACGAACGCGCATGCCTTTTTTCAGCGTGCCTTCAACAACCCGCACCAGACAGATCACGCCCAGATACGGGTCATACCAGCTGTCCACCAACATCGCCTTTAGAGGCTTGTTCGGATCGCCCGCTTCCGGAGCGGGCAGTCGCTTGACGACCGCTTCCAGGACCTGATCGATATTCAGGCCAGTCTTGGCAGAAATCTCGACAGCTTCGGACGCATCCAGACCGATCACATCCTCGATCTGGTCCTTGATGCGTTCCGGCTCGGCCGCCGGCAGGTCGATCTTGTTGAGCACAGGGACGATCTCGTGATCGACCTCGATAGCCTGGTAAACATTGGCCAGCGTCTGCGCCTCAACCCCCTGGGAGGCGTCAACGACCAGAAGCGAGCCCTCACACGCGGCCAGAGAGCGGTTCACCTCATAGGCAAAATCCACATGGCCAGGCGTGTCGATCAGGTTGAGCGTATAGGTCTGGCCGTCCTTGGCCGTGTAATCGAGCCGCACGGTCTGCGCCTTGATTGTGATGCCGCGCTCCCGCTCGAGCTCCATATTGTCGAGCACCTGCTCCGTCATCTCGCGATCACTCAATCCACCGGTGAAGTGGATCAGGCGGTCAGCCAGGGTCGACTTGCCGTGATCGATGTGGGCCACGATGGAAAAATTGCGGATAAGGGACGGATCTCTGCTCATGAGGCGCGAAGTAGCACTCACGAGGCCTTTGGCCAAGCGGGATAGGCTGTAAGGCGAAAAGCGCTATCGTCGGCGCCCCAGAAAATAGACCGGAAGCCCCAACAGCAGAAGCACAATTCCCCAACCAATTACTTCCAGTCCCGAGCCCCAGATGGCGAAGACGGCGTAGAGCGCTCCGATCAAGGCGACCACGGCCCAAGCGCGAGCAGATCGCCAGCTATGCTTGATCTCCGCGAGCGCGCTGATCAGCAAGGGAGCAAGTGTGCACACCGTGCTCATCATCAGCAGGAAGGTAAAGGCGCCAACCAGACCGCGAGAGTAATTGGCAATCAACAGGATCGAGCCGATCGTGCTGGACAGAATGAGCGCGTTCTGGGGCGAATGACCGCCATTCAGCTTGGACAGCCAGATCGGGGCCAACCGGTCTCGAGCCACCGCCATGGGAAGCTGTCCGGAGGAAAAAATGTTGCCGTTCAGGGATCCCGCCGTCGATACCAAGGCCCCCACAGCCACCAGTGGTGCGCCCCAACTGCCCAGCTGGCGCGCTGCATCAGCAAAGGGAGACGTCGAGTTGGCCAGCTCCGGCGCCGGGACCAGCAACATCACAGCCACGGTCGAACTCACATAGATGACCGCAGTAAAAATCGTCCCGCTCACCACGGCTCGGGGAATGGTGCGCTGGGGGTCCTTCACATCGCCCGCAGGAATGGAACCGCTTTCCAATCCGGCAAAGGCCCACATGGTCAGCAATGCCGTGGCCGACAGGACTGAGAGAAAGGATCCGCCGGTTGGATTCATTTCAGGCAGATTGGCCTGTGACCCCATCGCCATGCCAACCCCGATGATCAGCAGCAGCGGCAAGAGCTTGAGAATTGTCGTTACAACTTGCAACAGGCCCGCTGTCCCGACGCCGCGGATCGAAAACAGCGTCAGTCCCCAAAGCAGGGCCAGAGCGGTGCCGGCCTGACCGACCGCATTCTCTTCAAGGCCGGGAATGAACACGGCCAGATATCCCACAAAGGCAATTGCGATCGCGGGTGTCGCAACAAAAATTGCCGCCCAATAACCCCAGGCCACAAGGAAACCGGTCAGGTCCCCAAACCCTTCGCGCGCGTAGGTATAAGGCCCGCCCGTGCGTTCGGTACGACCGGCCAGCCGTCCCAGCACCAGGGCCAGGATTATGGACCCGCCTGCCGTCAGTGCCCAGCCGCCCATCGACATCATGCCGTAAGGCGCCAATACGGTGGGCAACATGAATATGCCCGAGCCGATCATAACGCCGACCGTCAATGACCAGCAGCCCCAGAACCCCAGCGCTGCCTTTGCCTTTTCCTGTCCCGACCCTGTCATTCTTCCCCCTAGTCCGCTGTGGCGTAAGCCTCCCGCAGCAGATTTTGCCAGTGCCAGACACCGGCTTCCTGGTCCGGGGACAAACGCCCCGGCTGGTAATGCCCACAGGCCAGCCCCTTGTGCACATGCCCGCAAATCATGCGGTCCTCGTCCTGCACCTCATCGGAAAACCGGTCGTCCTCGTCGGCCCGTTTTTCCGCCCCCGGGGCATAGTAGAAATCAAATTCAATCCGACATTTGTCCGGGCCGTCCGGGACGACGCGATTACTCTGCACCCGTCCCGGCAGAATATTCAGCATCGTATTGGGATAGATGAAGAAATAGAGCGCCTCGCCGGCCGCATAAGCGGCGGTGTCCGCATCAATCGGCGAGCGCTGCAATGACCAGAAACGCGCCAGCTCGGTCTTGTAGTCCGGATAGGAAACGACCTGGGTCAACCCGGGATGCACGAAGGGCAGATGATAACCCTCCAGATAGTTGTCGACATAGACTTTCCAGTTCGCATCTACCGAATAGATACGCTGATGATGATGGCGCATTTCCAGCAGGCTGGCCTCCGGAACGAGGTCCGCTATCCCGGCCATGACATTCTCAAATGCCTCGCCTTCGCCCACGCGAGCGAAAACCATGCCGCCCCACTCGCGCACATCAATGGTGGCGAGACGGATATCGGAGCGATCAAAACCTGCCGCATTGTGCATTTCAGGTGCGGTCTTCAGATGCCCCTGCAGGTCATAGGCCCAGCCATGATAGGCACAGCGCAGGCGTTTTGCGCCCTTGCCGTCGCACAGCGCCAGCGGGCCCGCGCGATGCCGACAGACATTTATGAAACCGTTGAGTTTTCCCGCCTCGTCGCGCACCAGGACGACCGGGACTCCACCAATTTCGCGCACAACATGATCGCCGCTCTGCGCCACCTCGGCGACCGGGGCAACCACTTGCCAGGCCGGAGCCAGCACCTGTTTCTGGTCGAAAGCCAACCAGTCCTCGCCGAGATAATATTTCGGGGCGAGGGCCCGGGCGTCTTTCAGAGCGGAAGAGGGTCGAGCCGTGAAATCATCCATCTCCCAGCGGTAGGCCGCGGAGCTGGGGTGGTCAACTCCTTCCAGGGTGTGCCCCGGCGCCTCTTGCTCGCCAAAACCCCGGATTCAAAGCGGGATTCCGGCTGCCGATTCTGTGCTTGACTCTTTGTTCCGAGATGAGAACATAAGAAGAACATCGATTATGGATTGGAACATGCGATCTGCGTCTTCACGCCAAAAAGGGCGGCCGCAGCTGGACCAGCTGCGCGCTAAAATCCGGGACATTGCGCCCGGAGCCCTGCCTGCCATGCCTGCCCCTCCAGCCGTGCGTGGGCAGGCCTCGGGGGAGGTGCGTGACCTGCTCGACCTGCAATCCGGCCTGCACGAAATCTGTCCGCAGGACTATCTCGACACACCTTCGGCCCTGGCGGTTCAGACCGGGTTTTTCTCCCAGGCCCTGCGTCGTCATGACAGCGCCCGACCCGTCGTCTGGGTTCGGCGCACGGGCGGACGCAGCCAGGATTTTGGCCAGCCCTATCCGCTGGCGCTGAAACAATGGGGCCTGTCCCCGGAACGCATTCTTCTGGTCGAGGCGAGCGAGGTCACCGACACGCTCTGGGCCATGGAAGAGGCACTCCATTCCGGAGCCTGGCTGATGGGCGAGATCGGGGCGGAACAACGCTACGACCTGACCGCTTCCAAACGATTACACATGGCCGCACAGGCACGCGGGGCACTCGCCCTTGTCCTGCGGTCACATGACCAGGTCCAGCCCAGCGCGGCGCTGACCCGGTGGCGAATTTCCGCCCGGCCCTCACCTGCTGAGGCCTGGCGGGGGGCGACTGGTTTGCCCGGCATGGGAGCTCCATGTTTCCGGGCGCAATTGGAACGGGTTCGGGGCGGCCCGCCGAGAAACTTTGAAATCGAGTGGAAATATGCGGCGTTTCATGTCCTTGAGCCTGCCCCGCTGGCCAACAGACCGGCGACAGACTTCTTCCCTGCACCAGCCCGGCGTCAGATCGCCTGACACACCCCATGCGCTGGTACACACCACAACCGGCGGCGAACGCCTCTACGCCCTCAATGCGGCTGCCAGCGCGGCCGGGTTGAGACGCGGGCAGGCCGTCGCCGACGCCAAATCCCTGGAACCGGGCCTGCGGGTGGATAGCGCCACCCCGGCGCTGGACAAGCGCCTCCTGCAAGCCCTGGCCCGGGCCTGTGGCCGCTGGTCCCCCTGGACGGCCCCGGACCCGGGCCTGCCCGGTGAAGACGGCATATTGCTGGACATCACCGGTTGCGCCCGCTTGTTTGGCGGTGAGGAAAAACTCGCCAGCGCCGCTCTCGAGGCCGTTCGGGAACAGGGCTATACGGCGCATGCCGCGACCGCCCCGACACTCGGCCTGGCCTGGGGGATGGCGCGTTACGTCGCCCGCCAGGAGACGACCGGCCTCGTCATCACCGACACGGTCAGCGAACCCCTCAACGCCCTGCCGGTCGAAGCCCTGCGCATCGGTCCCATGACCGAACAACTCCGCCGCTTCGGGCTGAAACGGGTGGGTGATCTGGCCGGCTTGCCGCGCGCCAGCCTGGCCCGGCGATTTGGCCGCGAGCTTGTCTCCCGCCTCGACCAGGCCCGCGGGCTGGACGAGGAAGTGCTCAGCCCGCTGCAGCCCCGCACACACTACCGCGCCCGTCTGCGCTTTCCCGAGGCTTTGCTTCTGCTCGACAGTATCAAACAGACCGTGCGCGAGACCGCCAATACATTGTGCGAACAGCTCGACGCCCATGGCCAGGGCCTGCGCCGGGTCGAGCTCAATCTCTACCGGGTGGATGGCAAGGTCCTGCTGCTCAGCCTGGGCACAGCTTCTCCCGCCCGCGATCCGGCGCACATCACCCGCCTGTTCAGCGAAAAACTCGACCGGGCCGAGATCGATATCGGTTTTGGTATTGATGTCGTGGAATTGCGCGCCAGCGAGACCACCGCGCTCAACACGCATCAATCCGGCCTGCTGGACAGTGATGAAATGGCGCCGGATACGATGGCGCGCCTGACCGACCGCCTCATCGTGCGCCTGGGCGATGACCAGGTCCAGCGCGCCGCCCGGCGTGAAAGCCATATCCCGGAGCGCGCCGCTGGCTGGCGTCAGAATAACGGCAGCGGCACAGCCCTCGCTGTTCGTGACAACACGCCCGCACCCGCCCTGGCGAACCCGGAAAGCGAGATCGATCCGGATCGCCCCCTGCTTATCCTCGCCCGTCCGGAACCCGCACAGGCCGTCGCTGAAATCCCCGATGGTCCACCGCGCAGCTTCATCTGGCGCCGCGTTCGCCATCTCGTCCATCGTGCCGAGGGGCCGGAACGCCTGGCCCCGGAATGGTGGCGCGACCAGCTCGCTCACCGCTCGCGCGACTATTTCCGCGTCGAAACCCGCGAAGGCCGCCGCTTCTGGCTCTACCGCGAAGGCCTGTTCGGCCTGGAAACCGCGAGCCCGGAATGGTTTGTCCATGGAGCGTCGTGATGCACGATGCTGCCGAAATCCTCGCCTGCTCCAATTTCACCTTCCTGACCGGAGCCTCACATGCCGACGAAATGGTCGCGCAGGCCGCTGCCCTGGGGCTCAGCGCCATTGGCATTGCCGACCGCAACAGTTTCGCCGGCATTGTGCGGGCCCATCTGGCCGCGCGCGAGGCCGGGATAAAACTCCTGATCGGGGTCCGTCTGGTCACAGTGTGCGGGTTCCAGGCCGTCGCCTATCCGCGCGACAGGGAGGCCTATGGCCGCCTCACCCGCATGTTGACCGATGCCAATTTCCGCTCGGTGAAAGGCCAGTGCGATCTCTGGCTGGACGATGTCATCCGCGTTTCCGACGGTCAGATCCTGCTGATCATCCCGCCGCGCGAAAACGATCTGGACTGGCAGGAAAAGACGTCCACCTTCCTCGCTGCCATCCAGGACCGCGCGGCCCTGGCACTGACCCGCGGGTTCGACGGTGACGATGGTCGCCGCCTGTACGCGCTGACACGTCTGGCCCGCGACTGGGACATCCCCACCATTGCCACCACGGACGCCCGTTTCCATGCCCCGGGCCGCAAACCCCTGGCCGATGTGATGACCTGTATCCGCGAACACGTGCCCATAAAACGTGCCGGCTTTCATCTCGCCGCCAATGCCGAACGCCACCTCAAACCACCGCACGAGCTCTACCGGATTTTCCAGGGTTATGAGGACGCCGTTGCCCGCAGCCTGGCCCTGGCCGACGAGATCAATTTCTGCCTCGACGAGCTGGTCTATCAATATCCCGAAGAGGTGATCGGTGAAGGGGAGACACCCATGCAGACACTCCGGCGCCTGACCCGGGACGGAATGGAAATGCGTTACCCGGCCGGCCCGCCGGCAAAAATCGCCCAGGCTGTAAAACAGGAACTCACCCTGATCGAACAGCTCGATTACGCGCCCTATTTCCTTACCGTCTATGACATTGTGCGTTTTGCCCGCAGCCAGGGCATTTTGTGCCAGGGTCGCGGCTCTGCTGCCAATTCCGCCGTCTGCTACATCATCGGCATTACCGAGGTCGACCCGGCCCGCATCGACCTTCTCTTCGAACGTTTTGTATCAGCCGAACGTGGCGAACCACCCGATATAGATGTCGATTTCGAACACGAACGCCGCGAGGAAGTCATCCAGTATGTCTATGAAAAATATGGTCGCCGCCGCGCGGCCATGACCGCGACCGTTAATTGTTACCGCCCGCGCGGCGCCATTCGCGAGGTGGGCAAGGTGTTCGGCCTGTCCGGCGATATCATATCGGCCCTCTCCAAGACGCTGTGGGGTTGGCACAGTGATGACCTCACCGATGACCGCATCCGCAACGAGCTGGGGCTCGACCCCAATGCCGAAGAAATCCGCCAGACCCTGCGTTATGCGCGCGAGCTGATGGGGTTTCCGCGCCACCTCTCCCAACACCCCGGCGGATTTGTCATGACCCAGGGTCGGCTCGACGAAATCGTGCCCCTGCACAATGCCGCCATGCCCGACCGCACGGTGCTGGAATGGGACAAGGAAGATATCGATGCCCTCGGCCTGATGAAGGTGGATGTGCTGGGCCTGGGCATGCTGACCTGTGTCGCCCGCGCCATGGAGATGATCCGCACCGTCTATCAACGCCCCATGCAGGTCAGCGACATCCCGCCGGAGGATCCGGCTGTCTATGACATGATCTGCAAGGCGGACACGGTTGGCGTCTTCCAGATCGAGAGCCGGGCCCAGATGACCATGCTGCCGCGTCTGAAACCGCGCAATTTCTACGACCTGGTCATCGAAGTGGCGATCGTTCGCCCCGGCCCCATCCAGGGCGATATGGTTCACCCCTATCTGCGCCGCCGCGACGGGCTGGAATCGGTGGAATTCCCCTCCGCCGCACTGGAAGAGGTTCTGGGCAAGACACTCGGCGTACCGCTTTTCCAGGAACAGGCCATGCGTATCGCCATCGTGGCCGCCGGTTTCACCCCCGCCGAGTCGGACAAGCTGCGCCGCTCGATGGCCGCCTTCCGGCGCTCGGGCACGATCCACGAAATGGGCCGCAAACTCGTTTCCGGCATGATCGCCAATGGTTATGAGCCGGACTTCGCCGAACGCTGCTTCAAACAGCTCGAAGGATTTGGTGAATATGGCTTCCCGGAAAGCCATGCCGCCAGTTTCGCCCTGATCGTCTATGTTTCGTGCTGGCTGAAACGCTATTTTCCCGACGTTTTCCTGGCCGCTCTTCTCAACGCCCAGCCCATGGGGTTTTACGCCCCGGCCCAACTGGTCCGGGATGCCCGGGACCATGGCGTCGAAGTGCGCCCGCCCGACATCAATCATTCCGACTGGGACAGCAGGCTGGAGCCCTGTGAGCCGCCCTCGCAGCACCGCCGCCTGCCCTTCGCCATGCCCACCGGAGAAGGCGGCGGACGTTTTGCCGTTCGCCTGGGTCTGCGTCAGATCAAGGGGCTGAGAGAAGCCATGGCCGCGCGCCTCATCGCCGCACGCCAGGCAGGCGGAGATTTCAACAGCGTGGCTGACCTTGCCCGACGCGCTCGACTGGATCGCGGCACGATCGACCGGCTCGCCCAGGCCGATGCTTTCGGATCTGTCGCCCTGGATCGCCGCAAGGCCAGCTGGTCAGCCCTCGCCCAGGCCGGCAAACCTCTGCCCCTGTTTGAACAGGCGGAGGATTATGGCGCCGAAAACCCGGTGCAATTGCCGCAACTCTCCCTCGGCGAAAATGTCGCCCAGGACTATTCCAGCCTGCGGCTCTCCCTGAAGGCCCACCCGATCAGCTTCTTCCGCCGGGAGTTCGAGGAGAAAGGCTTCCTGCGCGCCGAACAACTCGCGGACATACGCGATGGCAGCTGGGTCAGCGTGGCCGGGTTGGTGCTGGTGCGCCAGCGCCCCGGCTCGGCCAGCGGCGTCATCTTTGCCACTCTGGAAGACGAAAGCGGCGTTGCCAATGTCATTGTCTGGCCCAGGACCTTTGAACGCCATCGCAAGACCGTCATGGCCGCCAAGCTGATGACGGTGACCGGGCGGCTACAAAAGGAAGGACAGGTCATCCATCTCGTCTCCCACCGTCTCGATGACCAGAGCTGGCGCCTGGCGGCTCTGGCCGAAGGTGGGGAATTCACCGAAACCACAGCCCATGCCGACGAGATCAACCGCCCCCAGGCCGATCCGCGCACCGTTGCCCTGTATCGCCGCGTCATGCGCGGGGAACGCCTGGAAGACATCCTGCCGAAAAGCCGGGACTTCCATTGATCGAGGCCGTGGGGTGACACAAAGAAGCTGGGAGATGGGACTGCAAACGCCCAAATCGTTAACCGGCCCCGCTATTGCAAAGGTTTTGTTAATCCTGTTCCATTGTTCAGGAATGGGTCGCTTAACTGTTAGTCTGGAGTCCGGAATGTCTGCCACTGCCCTTACAAATCGCGAAAACGAAGCGATGCGTGTGATCTGGGACAAGGGCTGTGTTTCGGTCAGCGAACTGGCCATGGCCACGCGCCAGGGCGCCAGCCAGACCCTCAACACGCTGCGCTCCCTGGTGCGCAAGGGCGCGGTGGACCGCCGCCAACAAGGCCGCCAGATCACCTATCGCCCGCTGCTCAATCGCTCAACCGCCCAGACCCACGCGCTGGGCCGCCTGCTCCATGGCGAGAGCCACGCCGGCGGCACGGGTGTTGTCGTCCTGCGTGAAAGCGATATCGACCCCCAGGACTGGGCCGATCTCCAGGCCGAAATCGAAGCTCGCCGCGCCAAACGCGCGCAGGGCTGACACTCCTACTCCGCCAGAAACGCCCGTACCCGTTCCAGGCTCTCCGCCGGGGCCTCTTCGTGCACCACATGGCCGAAGCCGGGCATCACGTCCAGTCGCGCTGACGGCATGTGTTCGACAAAACGCGGACCATGATCAACGGGGACCATTCGGTCGAGTTCACCCCACAGGATCAGCGTGTCAGCCTCGACCCGGGCGAGATCGGATTCCGGTGCTGGCAGGGTGAAGACTTCCAGGCGTTCGACCAGGGCCTGGCCGACGCCGGGCTCGCGCATCAGCGCGTGCACGCGGCCGGGCAGGTCGGCCGGCATGCGGGTGGGGTCACCAAACAGTCCGGTGGACGCGGCGCCGATCATGGCTTGCGGCGCGGAAGTCATGAAGAAGGCGACCGGTGCCGGGACCGCGACCGGCTCTTCGGTTACACCATTGATGGAGAAACCACCCGGCGCCAGCAGGATCAGTCTGGAGACACGTTCGGGCTGCTGGGCCGCGAGGCGCCAGGCGACCAGCCCGCCAAGGGAGTTTCCGGCGAGCACCACGTCATCATGCCCGAGTGCATCCAGCAGGGATGTTGTCAGTGCGACGGTCTGTTCAACGGAATAACGTCGCTGAGGATCAGGCCCCGTCAGGCCGTGACCCGGCAAGTCAAACCGCACAACGCGGTAGTCCGAGGCGAGGTTCTCGGCCCAGGCGTCAAAACTCTCCAGCGAATAGGAAAAGCCATGAATGAGAACAATGACCGGCGCGTTTTCCGGGCCCTGTTCGCGGACCCGGAAAGTCATGCCGTCGGCATCAACCCACTGATCGTCCTCGCTCCAGAATTGCGATGTCGGAACGGGGCGCTGGGAGGCCGGACGCATATCCGCCGCCGGTTCAGGCTTGAGCAACATCCAGCCCACCACTGCCAGCAGCATGACTGCCAGGGCCAGGATCCATTTCATCATCACTCACTCTCCCAAACTCACCAAAACCGCTCTCACTAAGAGAAACGGCGGGCCAGGCCCGCCGTTTCATGTTCAGCCTAGTAACGCCAGGCGGCTGTTGCGGTGACCGTGCGCGGCGGACCGTAATAGCCAATCAGTGTGCCTTCCAGTCCCAGCTCTGGAGCCAGCGTGTCATTATTGACGAAGTCATAGCCGGAAACCCGGTATTCCTCGTCCGTCAGATTGCGGCCGTGAACGCCGAACTGCCAGCGCCCATCTGCGGAGTCCCAGACAGCGGATGCGTTCCACAATGTGTAGGCTTCCTGGTCCAGTTCCGGGAACGGGATTTCAAACTGACTGCTGTCACCGCGATGGCTGATTGTGTTCTGGATCTGCAGATCACCATCGGCCAGCGGTGTGTTGTAGGTCAGCGAGAAGGAGGCCGTCAGGTCAGGCGTATTCTGGATCACAACGTCATTGGAGATATCGACACCGAATGCGTTGATGAACTGGTCGTATTCGCCATCAAGAATGCCGACGGCCCAGCCTAGGGAAAGACTGTCGCCTTCATTCATCACGTTCTGGCCCATCTCCAGCGTGCCTTCATACTCAAGACCGCGGATTGTCGCCGCACCGGCATTGGTGGTGACGCCGGTGAATGTGTCGTTCACACCATCATTATTGGTATCCATACCGACAGAACCGGGCACCTGGATATCGGTATAGTCCATGTTGAAGATCGCGAGGCTGTGGCGATAGCTGCCGCTTTGATATTTCCAGCCGATCTCATAGCTGTCGACCGTTTCCGGATCGAATGCCATGAAGTCATAGATTTCATCCGCCGTGACCGTTCCGGACAGGTCAAAGTCGGGCGTCGCGGTCGTCTGGGCACGAGGATCAAATCCTCCGCCTTTGAAGCCCTGGCTGAAGGTAAAGTAGAAATTGTTTGCGCCGTTGGGCTGGTAAGCCAGCGATACGGTCGGCGAGAAGTCATCCCAGCTGTTCGTACCGGTGAAATCCGACGTGGTGGCAATCGGCACCCCGGTGCCACCAAAGAATTCCGAGAAACCGCCAATATAGGTGCGGCGCAGAACCGTGGACGTACGCTCGTCCTCGGTATAACGGCCGCCCAGGGTCAGGCTGAACTCGTCATTGATATCATAGGTGAAATTGGCGAAGACCGACCAGGTCTCGGTCGCCACATCCCCGAAGGTCTGCGCGTTCAGGCCCGGCAGGCTGATCAGCGTGCCGAGATTGTCGAGCAGCACGTCAAACACTGTCGAGGCGTTGGCGTCGAGATAATAGAATCCCATCACACCATTCAGGCGATCGCCGGAGTAAAGCAGCTGGAACTCTTCGGACAATTGTTCGTTTTCATAGATCGCCGGAACGTCCAGATCCCCACTTGGCAGGTTGTCAAAGTCGATCGGGGTGATGGAACGGTCATCGCGGTCCGCGATGATATTGCGGACAGACCAGTTCTCATTGATCTCCCACTCGGCGAGCAGGGAGAGACCTTCTGCTGTCACTTCCTGGTCAATGACCATCAGGCCTGCGCGGGTGTCGTGAACATCGTCCAGAAGCGGCGCGCCGGAGAAAGCGCCCGGGATGAGGCGGTGGCCTCCGCGCGGATTGGAGGTGTCCTCGATATTGTCATAGGCGAGGCGGACGAAGAAGGTATCGCTCGGCTCCCACTCCGCGGACAGGCGATAGCCGAAAATGGCCTTGTTGTAGTTTTCATTGCCCAGGAAGAGGTTCTCACCAAATCCGTCACGGGTCAGATTGGCGACCGTCGCCCCCACGCGAAAGGTGTCGCTCAGCGGGGTCGACGCAGTAACAATCTGGTCGAACTGGCCGAAATTACCGACATTGATGCGGGCAGAAAGGGTCGGGTCATCCACGTCCAGACGGCGGGTGACATATTTGATCGCACCACCGATGGTATTGCGACCGTAGAGCGTGCCCTGCGGCCCTCTGAGCACCTCAACGCGCTCGACATCAATCAGGTCGAGAACGGCGCCCTGGGGACGGTTCAAGTAAACATCGTCAACATAGATACCGACACCGGATTCAAAACCGGCAACCGGGTCCTGCTGGCCAACACCGCGCATAAAGGCGGACAGTGTGGAGCTGGTGCCGCGGGACACTTCCAGCGTCACATTCGGCGTGACATCGGCAATCGCGACGATGTCGATTGCGCCTGAGCGTTCCAGGTCCGCGCCGCTGACCGCAGTCACGGACAGCGGGACATCCTGCAGGCTCTCCTCGCGACGGCGCGCCGTGACCGTGATGACATCATCGCTGGCGCTGTTGTCTTGGGCGAAAGCCGGAGCGGTCACGGCAAGGCCGCCAACCATGGTGCTCGCCATCAACAGCGAGCGTGTGAATGTATTTGACAGTTTCATGGAGTACTCCCCTCAAAATTACGTCTTGCGTCCCTGTCCGCCTGCACGCGGTGCATGAACGCGATAATCGCCTCCGAGAACTCTTCCGGTTCCTCAAGATGCGGTGCATGGCCCGAACGCGAAAAACCCTTCCGTTCCGCATTCGGTAAAGAATCAACGAGATACCGGCTCGTCTCCGGTCCGTAGGCGTCGCTGCGCTCGCCATAGATCACCAGGGTCGGCAACGTCATGGCGGGCAGCTCGGCCCGAAAATCTTCCTGGACCATGGCGCTCCACAGCGCGGCCATGGCCTGGGGATCACGTATTCGTATTTCCGCACCGATCTGCGCGATCAGGGCCTGATCCCGGATGCCACGCTCGCGCGAGAGAATCTTGGGTGTGAACGCCTCGGCATAGGCCTGCCAGTCGCGCTCCATGGCCCGGGTTGCGCGGGCGCTGGCAGCGGCATCGAGACCATTGGACATGCCCAATTGCCATTCAGCCGAATTGAGGACGCGCGGGGTCATGTCCTCGATGACATGACCGCAGACACGCTCACTTCCAAAGTCCAGCCAATGGCGCCAGGCGACGAGCGCGCCCATCGACCACCCCAGAACCACGGCATTATCCAGATCCAGCTGTTCCAACAACTCGGCCAGATCCGCTGCCAGCGTTCCAATTTCCAGCGGGAGATCACCGGATGGTGTTTGCCCATGGGCGCGCAAGTCAGGTCGAATGACACGAAATTGAGTGGAGAGCTCTGCCGCGACTTCGTCGAAATACTCGGCGGTCACGGCCCACCCATGAACCAGCACGATGACGTCCCCGGCACCCTCATCAAGGAAGGACATCATGGTCCCGTCCCTTAATTCCAGGCTGGAGCGACGGCCGGTTTCATCCGGATGGTGGGCACGCGCGTCGAACACTGCGGCAATTCTCCCCTCGCGCATCCTGGCGGCGCGAATTGTGTCATATTGATTTATCGTCAATCTTGTGAAAACTGAATCATATGTCAACTTCTGAAAATGCGACCATGAGCTCAAAGAGCCCGAAAACTGCCCGGGGACAGCGGACTCGGAACAAGCTTCTCGAGGCCGCCGAACTGGCGTTCGGCGAAGATGGATTTCATGCGACGTCGATTGGGGACATCACCCGTCGAGCGAGTGTCGCGCTGGGTACTTTTTACGTCTACTTCGACTCAAAAGATGAAATATTCCGGGCACTTGTTGCTCATATGGGCCATATGGTCCGCGCCTGGATCGCGGAGCGTGTAGAGGGCGCCACGGACCGGATCGATGCGGAGCGTAAAGGCCTCATCGCCTACATCGAATTCGCCCGCTCACACCAGAATCTTTATCGCATCATTGAAGAGGCTCAATTTGTCGCGCCTGATGCACACAAGGCACATTATCAACGCTTCGCCGAGGGTTATAAGCGCAATCTGGGCGACGCGGCGGAGCGCGGGGAGATCACCGAGGGTGATGTTTCCACCCGAGCCTGGGCCCTGATCGGAATGAGCGTTTTCCTCGGCCTGCGATTCGGCGTCTGGGGTACGGAACGCCCCGCCGAAGAGGTCGCAGATGCCGCGATCGCGATGATCTCGGAGGGCATTCGCCCTTGACGATCGCGCTTGTCGATAACCCGGTTCAGAGCCGGATTGATGGCGATTGCCTGACGCTGACGCTCCATCGTCCGCACCGTGGCAACGCGCTGACACCGCAATTGCTTTGCGGTATCGGCAAGGCACTGGACACATATCGACAAGCCAGAACAATCATCCTGACAGGATCCGGATCGGCTTTTTCCTGCGGTGGGGATATCCATGAATTCTACGCCCGCTCGGCTGACCGTTCCGCCTTGCTGAGCTTCGCCCGCGAGATCGTCGGGACGTTGAATGAAACGATCCTCAACATTGTCGACCGGAAGGTTCTGCTTGTTTGCGCGCTCAATGGACCTGTCACAGGTGGCTCGATCGGCCTGATGCTCGCCTGTGACCATGTTATCGCCAGCGACACCGCCTTCGCCCAACCTTACTACGCGCGGATGGGTTTCGCGCCTGATGGCGGTTGGACTGCAATGATGCCTGATCGCGCCGGCACGGGTTTCACCCGCAGCTGGCTCAGTCTGGACAGGCGTATCGATGCCCGGACCATGGCCCGTCTCGGCATTGTTGACGAGGTCTGTGCGCCGGAGGTTCTGCTCGAACGGGCGACGCAACACGCGGCCCATAGCGCCTCTCTGGACCGAGCAAGTATTCGCGCCGGCCGCCTGCTCAGTCTGGGTGAACGTGGTCAGCTGGCAACCGCGCTCGACGCCGAACTCGAGGCTTTCCTGAACCTCATCAACCGCGATGAAACCGTACAGCGCATGCATGATTTCCTGAACCCATCCGAACCGACCAACCGTGAGAGTTAGATGTTTTTCCTGCCCGACATCACGCGCCAACGCGCCAAGCTGACGCCGGACGCGACCGCCTTCCATGTCATCGAGACGGGTGAGGAGATCACTTACCGCCTGCTTGATCAGCGATCGGCAAAAGCGGCGGGCTGGCTTGCCGAACAAGGGATCGAGCCGGGAGATCGGGTGTCCGTGCTGTGTCGGAATCGGGTTGAGTTTTTCGAACTGCTGTTTGCCTGCGGCAAGCTTGGCGCAATCCTGGTGCCCTTGAACTGGCGCATGCCCGGAAAGGAGCTCACGGTCCTGATCGAGGACAGCAAGCCGAAATTGCTGTTGACCGGCGCAGAGGACGCGGCCGCAGCTGCCGAGGCGGGCGCCTTGACCGGGCTGGAGCCGCTGGCACTGGACAGCGACTATTGCGCGGGTCGCGATCGTTGCAAGCCGCACACGGGTCGCGATATCTGGCCCGGCGATGAAGCCTGGTATCTGATCTACACCTCCGGCACGACGGGCAATCCCAAGGGCGTCATCCAGACCTACCAGATGGCCCTGATGAACTATATCAATATCGGCCAGGCCATCGGCTTGCGACCCGGCGATGCGACCTTGAACTTCCTGCCGCTCTTTCATACAGCCGGCATCAATCTCCACACCCTGCCCGTGCTGATGAGTGGCGGGCTGGTGCATGTCCTGCCAGGCTTTGAACCGGGGCCCATGCTCAAGCTGATCAACCAGGGCACGCTCGATGTATTCATCGGTGTTCCGGCCTGTTATCGCGGCCTCGCCCTGCACGCGGATTTTGAAAAGACCGACCTGACACGACTGCGCCACTGGTCTTGCGGCGGCGCTCCGCTGGCGGATGTACTGGTCGAGGCCTTCGCCAAACACGGCGCCACGGTCTGCAACGGTTTCGGCATGACCGAGACTGGACCGACGGCTTTCCTTGTGGACGACGCCAGTGCCCTCGACAAGATCGGCTCGGTCGGCCGCGCCCAACAGATGGTGGAAGCCCGCATTGCCGGCCCCGATGAGCAACCACTCGGCGCCGGTGAGACCGGCGAGATCCAGTTTCGAGGCCCCGGCCTGACACCCGGCTACTGGGAACGCCCAGAAGAAACCGCAAAACTTTTTACCGCGGATGGCTGGCTCAAAAGCGGCGATCTGGGGCGGTTTGACGACGACGGTTATTGTTTCATCGCCGGACGTATCAAGGAGATGTACATCTCGGGCGGCGAAAACGTCTATCCGGCCGAAGTCGAAAACATTCTGGACGAGCATCCCGCTGTGCAGGAAAGCGCGGTCGCCGGGATGACCGACGAGAAATGGGGCGAGGTCGGTTGCGCCCACATCATCTTGCGCGTCAACCAGACGGCCAGCGAAGAGGCACTCCGCACCTGGTGTCGTGAACGGCTCGCCGCCTACAAGGTGCCCAAGTATTTCCGCTTCACACATGACCTGCCTCGCACGGCTGCCGGCAAGGTCCAGAAACATCTCCTGCCAGCTCCAGAGACGGCCCCATGAATTGCGCAGTGAAGGAGATCTCTTTCTCGCAGGCCGATTTTGACGCGTTTGCGCGGCTGTCAGGTGACGACAATCCGATCCACGTCGATCCGGAATTCTCTGCGCGCACGCGCTTTGGCAAGACGGTGGCGCATGGCGCGCTGTTATGTTCTGTCCTGCGCGGACTGGTGGAGGAACTCGCGCCGGGCGGTCGTCAAATGCGGCAATCGACCATGTACCCGGCCCCGTCACCCGCCGAGACACCCCTTCGTTTCGAAGCCGAAACGACCGGGCAAACTCCTGAAAAAATGACTATATCTCTCAAGGTCACGCGTATCGACAATGACGAAACGACCTGTCTGGGCGAAACGGAGATTGCGGTATGAGGGGCGCGTTGACCACAGGCCAGGCCATCGAGACGCGCCGCGTGTTCTCCCGCTCGGACGGCGACGACCTCACACGGCTCTCCGGTGCACCGGCCTCGCCGAACGCCGTCCCGGAAGCCCTGGTCAACGCCATGTTTTCCTATCTGCTTGGCGTCGACCTGCCGGGACAAGGTACGAATTATCTCAAGCAGGAAACGGAATTTCTCGCCAATGCCGCTTACGGCGAGGCGCTGACGGCCCGCGTTGAGATCACCCGCCTGCGACCGGACAAACACCTGGTCGACCTGGACACCACTTGCCGCACCGAAGACGGGCGCCTGATCGCGCGCGGTCGGGCGCTGGTTCTGGCCCGGGATGTCGCCGGCGCATGGGGCTAGACATTGCCGAAGCGGGCGGGCTGTGGAAACAATCCGGTCATGACCCAGACTTCCTCGCCGCTTCCGGCTCCTGAACAAGACATTCTGATCATCGGCGGCGGGCATAATGGCCTCGTCTGCGCGGCCTATCTCGCAGCAGCAGGCCTCAGCGTGACCATTGTTGAAGCACGCGATGTGATCGGCGGTGCCGCCATCACCGAGGAATTCCACCCGGGATTCAGGAATTCTGCCGCCTCATACACAGTCTCCCTGCTCAATCCGAAAGTGATCCAAGACCTTGAGCTGGCGCGCCATGGCCTCAAGGTCGTTGAACGCAAGATCGGCAATTTCCTGCCCCTGGAGGAGGGGTATCTGCTTGCCGGGGACGACCTGACCAAGCCCGAGACCGCGAAATTCTCCGAGCGCGACGCGGCGCGCCTGGATGAATTCAATGCGCGGCTGGAAGCGATCGCCGATGTTCTGCGTGATCTGGTGCTGGAAACACCACCCAACTTGCCCGAAGGCGGCTTGCTGAAAGCCCTGCCGGACATGTTCCGCGCGCTGGAAGTCGGCGGCAAGCTCAACAAACTTGACCTGACCGCCAAACGCGATCTGATCGAGTTGTTCTCCAAATCCGCGGGTGACTGGCTGGACGGCTGGTTTGAAAGCGCACCGATCAAGGCCCTGCTGGGGTTTGATGGTATCGTCGGAAATTATGCCAGCCCCTATTCGCCGGGGAGCGCCTATGTGCTGTTGCACCACGTCTTTGGCGAGGTGAACGGCAAAAAAGGCGCCTGGGGGCACGCGATTGGCGGCATGGGTGCGATCACCCAGGCGATGGCGCGTTGCTGCGAAGAGCGCGGCGTCACAATCGTGACTGGCGCGAAGGTCGAGGACGTCCTGGTTCGCAATGGGTATGCAGCCGGCGCGCGAACGGTCGATGGCCGGATTTTCACGGCCAGACACGTCGTCTCCAACCTCAATCCATCCTTGCTGTTCAATCAGCTGGTCGAGGGTGAGGCATTGCCAGATGATTTCCGCGATCGCATGCAGCGATACCGCAATGCTTCAGGCACATTCCGCATGAATGTGGCGCTGTCGGAACTTCCCAGCTTTTCCTGTCTGCCCGGCGATGGCGACCACCTGACCGCCGGCATCATCATCGCGCCGAGCCTTGAATACATGGAGGAGGCTTATTTTGACGCCCGACGAACGGGTTGGTCGAAAGAACCGATTGTCGAAATGCTCATCCCCTCAACGCTTGATGACAGCCTGGCCCCGCCCGGGCAGCATGTCGCAAGCCTGTTCTGCCAGCATGTGGCTCCGGAACTGCCCGACGGAAAGTCCTGGGATGATCACCGCGAGGAAGTCGCCGATCTGATGATCGAGACGGTGGAAAAATGGGCGCCCGGCTTCAAGGCTTCTGTTCTCGGCCGCCAGATCCACAGCCCGCTCGACCTGGAACGCAAATTCGGCCTCATCGGCGGCGATATCTTCCACGGCGCGCTGAGCCTGGATCAGCTTTTCTCTGCCCGCCCGGTGCTCGGCCATGGCGATCACCGCACCCCGATCAAGGCACTCTATCAATGCGGTTCGGGCACCCATCCTGGTGGTGGCGTGACCGGAGCGCCCGGGCATAACGCAGCGCGGGAGATTTTGCGGGATCTTGGGCGGTAGGTTTTCGCGGTTCGCTTCGCTCGACCTCTCCCCGCGAGGGAGAAGACCAGAAAAACAAAAAGGGCTGCCGAAGCAGCCCTGTTCGTAAAGTAACAGCGAAGTTCACGCCTAACGCGGTGCCATCACCATGACCATGAGACGGCCTTCCATCTTCGGCTCGAACTCGACCTTGGCGGTTTCGGCGAAGTCTTCCTTTACGCGGTTCATGATTTCCATGCCGCGGTTCTGGTGCGCCATTTCGCGACCCCGGAAACGCAGGGTCACCTTGACCTTGTCGCCTGCTTCGAAGAAACGCGTCATGGCCCTGGTTTTTACACCATAGTCATGCACATCGATGTTCGGACGCATCTTGATCTCCTTGATCTCGACGGTCTTCTGCTTCTTCTTGGCTTCAGCCTTCTTCTTCTGTTCCTGATACTTCAGCTTGCCGTAATCGACGATCTTGCAAACGGGCGGATCCGCGTTCGGTGATACTTCGACCAGATCCAGACCAACCTCTTCAGCCGCTTCCAGCGCGGCATCGGTCGGCATGATTCCCTGCTTTTCTCCATTCTCGTCGATGAGGAGCACTCGCGGTACACGAATGTCTCGGTTTATGCGTGGCCCTTCTTTCTTGGGCGGTGTCGCAACGTGTGGTCTACGGGCTATGGCCTGATCTCCCTTGTGGCCGGCAAACTGTCGCCTAGTAATCCTCCTGCAAGCGTCTCGGATCAAGCCCCCAAAGGGCAAAAATCCTCAGTCAGCATGCGGGAAAGCGCGCACTATGGTGAATTGAACACATTAAGCAAGTGTGAGACGCGGTCAGGCGGCCTCGGGCGCATCCGCAAATCCGCCGCCAAACTTCATCGCTTGCATGGCCTCCGCGGGTGAGACCTGCGCCAGGGTTGGCGCATGCATGAGGATCACCGGGGCTATGCCACGCGGAGCGATATAGGCAGGATCCTCAACATTGCAATACAGCGCGAGCGTCGGCGCGCCAGCAGCAACCAGCACATGCATCAACGGTGTGTCCTCGGAGAAGACAAAACGTGTCCGACGCGCCAGACCGGCCAGCTGGGGCAGTTTGGCCTTGCCGGTGATATCCCGGGCCCCCGGAGCGACCTGGCTGACATAACGGCCAACCTCACGCGTGTCGGGGCCGCCAACCAGCGCGGGCGTGACACCAACCTGCAGCAGTTCATGCGCCAGCGACGCCCATTTCTCTTTCGGCCAGCGCAATTGCGCCTTGGTATCCTCGCCGGATGGACACAGCAGGGCATAGGCGCCGGACAGTCCGAAATACTCCGGTTCCAGCATGCGCGATTTCTTCGCCAGATAGTCCACCCAGGACGCATCGGGCGACGGCGCCTCACCGAGCTGGTAATGTGTTGGCTGGTGTCCGAGCGCTGCATTCAGCTTGCCGGCGACCTCGTCGACCGGATGCTGGCGGGATTTGGGATCGGCAACGGCCTCAACCCATTCGCACTTTGAAAAACGGAACAGCTTCTTGAGCTTGCGGCTGTCATTGCTACCAACAAGATCATAAACCCGCACCGGGTGCGCGGCCTTGATACGCTTGTCACGCATAGACACCAGAGGCCGCTGATCCGGCAATGCATCGATCTCGATGGCGTTGAAATAGGGACTGTGTTTGAGAAAGCTCTCAAAATCCGGCCGGGTCAGCAGCACGATACGGTCACGCTTGTGCACGGCACGCAAGGTCGGCGCCACAGCCAACATACGGATTGTACTCGCCAGATCGCCCCAGTGCAGGACGTAGACAATATCACGCTGCGGTTCACTCATTTTGCGGAGTTTAAGACCTCTTCGTAGACACGCAATGTCGAAGCTTGCAATTGTTCCGTCGAAAACGACTGGCGAACATGCATTTTAGCGCGATCGCTCATTCCCGAATAGCTTGTTTCGTCCAGATTGAGCGCCTGTTCAATCGTTGCCGCCAGCGCGTCCACATCTCCCGGCGTCACACGCCAGCCGGTATCGCCCTGGATGATGACTTCACGCGCGCCGCCATGATCTGCGGCAATCACCAGCCTTCCCATCGCCCCGGCCTCTGCCGCGGTGCGACCGAACGCTTCCGGTTCGATTGACGGGGTCAGCACGAGCCGGCTCAACCACAGCGCAGCCGGCATGTCGGAACAGTGACCCACAATCTTGACCCGCGCGCCTAGGCCATGCGCGGCAATGATCGCCTCCAGCTCGGCCACATAGGCATTGCGGCCTTGCGCATCACCGGCGAGGATCAAAACAGGCAAGGGCACGCCGGAAGTGTGCAATTTGCCGTACGCCTGCAGGACTTCGCGCTGGCCTTTCCAGCCCGTCAAACGACCGGGCATCAGAACAATCCGGTCGGCGTCATCAAGGCCCCAGGCCTCGACCAGCGCGCGCACGCGCTCCGGCTCAATCGCGTCCTCGTCGAAACGCTCCAGGTCCACGCCACGGGGAATGACACGGATCTTCGCTTCATCAATCCGGTGCTCGCTCAGCACGTGATCATGGATAAATCTCGAATTGGCGATAACCAGCTCGCCCTTGGCCATGAAAGAATTGTACCAGCGCTTGAGGCCTGAACTGGCGTTATAGGTGCCGTGATACGTCGTCACATAGTGCGCGCCCGTGCGATTGCAGGCTGCCCGCGCACTCAGCGCCGGAGCGCGTGAGCGGACATGGACGATATCAACCTTTTCGGTGTTTATAATCTTTTCCAGTGCCGAGACATTCTGCCAGGCCACCAGGGGATTTTTGGTCGCCATGGGCAGCCGAAAAAGCTCTCCACCGAGCGCTTTGAGCTCACCTTCGAGCCGCCCCCCCTGGCTGGCCACGATCGCACGCCCGCCGGCACCGACGATGGCCTGTGCGACTTCCAGTGTCGTACGCTCGGCGCCGCCAGCATCGAGCTGTGGTATGACCTGAAGAATATTCATCCCGGCTTTCGAAGCGCAATTTGCGTCTCAGGACAAGTCGTGTGTGCGCGAACCGGACCCTGCTGACAATCCTTTCTGGACGACCGGCCCCCGCCCGCCTAGCCTTTTTGCAAGTCCCCCGGAGTATTTGATGCGTATCCTTGCCCCCCTCGCCCTCACCCTGTTGTCAGCCCCGATGGCCCTCGCCCAGAGCTCGGCCCAGCTCAGCGAATACCAGCGATATTCTGCCTGTATGGAGCGGATCGAGACGGAGGCCGTCGAAGCCTACGAAGACGCACTGGCCTGGAAGTATGATGGGGGCGGCTGGCCCGCCGAGCACTGCCAGGCACGCGCCATGATCGCGGTCGGCGACCCGCGGAGCGGCGCCAGCATGCTGGAAAACATAGCCGCGCTTGAACGCCCCGGACTGCTACTCCAGGAACGCCTCGAAATGTGGCTTGAAGCCGGGTCGACCTGGCTGGAGATTGAGGATTATGAAGCAGCAGAACGCAGTTTCGCCGTGGCCCTGGCACTCGTGGATCTGTCACCACACGCCATGCTGGGCCATGGCCGGGCCTATCTGGGCCTGGAGCAATTCAGCTCCGCGGAAACAGCTGTTTCCCGGCTGGTTGAAATCTATCCGGACAATGCATCGGCACGGGCAGTGCGTGCAGAAGCGCGGCTGAACCTGGGAGCGCTGGATCAGGCGATGGAAGACATTCTAATCGCCATCGAACAACAACCCGATGAAGTTGAGAACTATGTCTTGCGTGGCCGCATCAGCGAGGCCCTGCGCCGCCGTGATGCGGGGCAGGACTAGGCCCGCCCCACACTATCCAGAAACATCAAGCGCGATAGGTCGACGAAGGAAATCAGAGGCGTTGGAAAGATCAGGAGGCTTCAGCCAGCTGCTCGTCCGGCTCGGCTGCGCAAACGATCACCTGGTTGCGACCGCACTGTTTGGCGTAATAGAGCGCGTCATCTGCGGCCTGAAGAACGGTTTCCGGCGTATCCTGGCCGAGAGCCGGGCAGACATTGGACACACCAAAACTGGCAGTCACGGAGAGTTTCTCGCCATTCGGAAGCTCGATCAGACGCTGCTCGATTGACGAGCGCACCTCCTCGGCAATGGTGGAGGCCTCTGAAATTTCGGTGCCATTGAGCAGAATGGCAAATTCCTCGCCCCCCAGACGCCCCAGCATGTCACGGGGACGAAGGCAGGACTGCATCGCCTTGACGACTTCCCGCAAGACTGTATCGCCAGCGGCGTGACCACAGGTGTCGTTGATATTCTTGAAGTGATCGAGATCGACCATGATCACTGAGGTCTCGGCGCCGTGGCGCTCCGATCGGCGGACTTCCATTTCAAGATATTGAAGGAAGGCACGGCGATTGGCGGAACCCGTCAGGCTGTCGGTCTCGGCCAGATGGCGGAATTGTTTCTGGATGCGCACCAGGCGCGATGCTGCCCGCAACCGGGCGCGCAGCTCGGTCATGTTGACCGGCTTGCGGATGAAGTCGTCAGCGCCCGCATCAAGGCTTTCCTCAAGACGGCGCTCTTCGCCGGATGCGGTGACGATGATTGTATAGGTGGACTCGGTTTCGGAATTACCCTTCAGCGACCAGCACGCTTCCATGCCGTTGACTTCGCCGACTTCGATACCGGTCAGGAAGATATCCACCGGCATGAGGTTCATGACTTCCAGAGCTTCAGCAGCGGATTTGGCGGTCTGGACTTCGTATCCGGCATCACGCACCGCCTCGGAGAGGATGCGCAGCTGCACTGCGCTGTTCTCGCAGATCATCACGCTGATCGGTGTTGTTGGAGATCCGGCGCCAAACGCCTCGTTGGTATCACTCATAAGCCCAAATCACTTGCCCGTTCGGCGAACCCCCTGCCTCGCCATCTAACCTGAACGTATCCAAGAGGAGTTTGGAAATGTCTAACGCGACTTCAACGAAGTATCAGGAATTGGCGTGATCCCATTCCTGGACTACGAAATCAGCTGTTTCTTTTTTGAGTCTGACCGCTCTTTGTCGCTGAAACTCACCCGTATCCAGACGAGAAAGCGCCCAGACAGCCGCGCCACGCACGCATTCGTTAATGTCATCGAGCCGCTCCACAACCGAAGTGACAAGACTTGGGTCGCCAGAATTTCCGATAGCAATCAAAACGTTGCGAACGAAACGATCGCGACCGATACGTTTGACCGGGGAGGCCGTAAATATCTGGCGAAACTCGGCATCATCCAGAACGACCAGTTCTGACAGAAGCGGCCCCTTGAGCTCTGCTCGCGGATGAAAGGCCGTTTCAGCGCTGACAGCCGCGAATTTGTTCCAGGGACACACCGCCAGACAATCATCACACCCGTAGATCCGATTGCCCATGGGCTCGCGAAACTCGCGCGGGATGGGGCCTTTGTGCTCGATGGTCAGATAGGAAATGCAACGCCGCGCATCGAGCTGATAGGGCCCGGGAAAGGCATCGGTCGGGCAAATATCCAGACACGCGGTGCAAGATCCGCAATGATCCGTCTCGGGCGGATCAGACTTGAGCTCGGCGGTGGTCAACATCACGCCCAGGAACAGCCAGGAGCCATGCTCGCGACTGACCAGATTGGTATGTTTGCCCTGCCAGCCGAGCCCCGCCTTGGCCGCCAGCGGCTTTTCCATCAGCGGCGCGGTGTCGACAAAAACCTTCACCTCCTCACCCGTCTGCGCAACGAATTCGCGGGCAAACCGCTTGAGGCGTTTCTTGATCAGGTCGTGATAGTCATTGTTCTGGGCATAAACCGAAATCACCGCCTCATTGCGACGCTCCAGCGCGTCCAGCGGATTGTGTTCCGGACCATAATTCAGCCCGAACACCACCGCCGACTTCGCGTCCGGCCACATATGGGTAGGATGCTGGCGACGCGCCAGCGTCTCCTCCATCCAGGCCATCGTGCCGTGATAATCCTGGGCCACGAAATGCGACAGCCGCTCTGCTGCCGCCCAGGCCTCATCGGCACGGCACACCCGCACGGCAGTGAAGCCGATCTCGGTGGCCAGATTTTCGATAACACCCCGGTCCATTCAGACCCCGTCAAAAGTCCAGATCCGCATAGTGCGCAGACGGGGGGATGCCTGGCAATTTGTCTTCCAGCAGGCTGCGGAAGGATGGACGGCATTTGACGCGTTGATACCAGTGCTTGACCGGTTCGAACTGTTCCCACGGCACCTCGCCCAGATAGTCCAGGCAGGACAGGTGGGCCGCCGCGGCGATGTCGGCCAGCGTATAACGCGGGCCAGCCAGGCCATCACGGCTCTCCAGCAGCCAGGACATGTGTTCCATATGACCCTTCAGATGGTCACGGCCATCGCGCATGGATTGCGGGTCCGGTGCGCCGAGACCCTGGACTGGTTTTTCCAGCTTCTCGTGCAGGAGGTAGGCATTCACCTCGCCATCGAACTTGCGATCAAACCACTCCACCAGACGGCGCGCCTCGGCCCGGTCCGCAGGGCCGCCCGGCAGGAGGCAGGGGCTGGGCGTGGTCTCTTCGAGATATTCCACGATGGCGCGTGCCTCGATCACCACACGCTCCTGGCCACCCGCATTGTCGGTCAGCACCGGTGTCATACCGGCAGGGTTAAGCGTGAGCAGGTCTTCCGGCCGCTTCCACGGCTCCAGAATGGTGGCCTTGTACCGCACGGACTTTTCGTCCAGCACAAGCCGGGCCTGGCGGGAAAAGGGATCAAGAGGCCAGAAGAAGAGATGACGCATGATGCGGGTCTAGCCTTGTTTGACGGCAGAATTATGCATCATTGTCAGTAGCCCCTGCATCACCCTGGAAAAACGCCCCGCCATGCGGTTCAGCAGCGCCATGCGGGTCCGCATGGATGAGAATATCCGCGGCCGGATAGACGGCCAGCAGACGGTTCTCGCACTCCACCATCACTTCATGCGCGTCCTCCAGCGTCATCTCCGGCGGCAGGGCCAGATGAAACTGGATATGCACCAGCGGACCGGACGCCCGGGTGCGCAGATCATGCACATCAATGATGCGCGGATCCTGACCCACGGCGAGCTCATGGATGCGCGCGCGCTCCTCGTCGGGCAATTCCCGGTCCATCAGCTGGTCGAGCGCTCGCTTGGCGACTTCCCAGGCAGTCCAGGCGAGCCAGGCCGCGACCGCGAGGGCGGCGACACCGTCGAGCCGGGCAAATCCCAGCATCGAGCCCCCAATGCCGGCAATCACCGCCACATTGGCAGCCAGGTCAGTAATATAGTGCGCCCTGTCGCCCTCGATCGCGACAGACCCGGTTTCCTTGATGGCGCGTGACTGGATCAATAACAGGACCAAGGTCAGCACGATGGACAACACCATCACGCCCAAGGCCCAGCCCGTGGCCTGGATCTCGACCGGTCGCCAGGTGTGCTCGACACCTTCGCGCAACAACAAGGCGGCTGAGACCGCGACCAGCATGGCCTGGAGAATACTGGCAAAGGCCTCCGCCTTGCCATGACCGAAACGATGCTCGGCATCGGCAGGTTCAGCGGCATAACGCACAGCAAAGAACACCGTCAGCGACGCTGTAAGGTCCAGCATGCTGTCCGCCATCGAGGCCAGCAGAGCGACTGAGCCCGACATCCACCACACGACTGCCTTGGACAGGACAAGCACCGCTGCCACTGTCAATGAGGCCCAGGTCGCTGCGCCGGTTATGCGTTTGGCGTCTTCGGGGGCAAGTCGACCGGGACCGGCCGCGCTGGCATGATCGTGAGGCATTCAGATCTCCTGAGACCCGATTTAGGTCGCTGACGACGTCAGCGTCAATGCAACACAGCGTGCGCGTCACACTTCGGCCTGCAACTCATTCCAATACACAAGCCCGCTCGGGCTGGCGTTCGCCTTCAAAACAGGAAAGGATTGTGAGCCTCCTTATCGCCGAGTTGCCCATGTCCCTGATCCATCTCGTCATCCTTGCCCTTGTCCAGGGCATTACTGAATTCCTGCCCATCAGCTCCTCGGCTCACCTCATCCTGGTGCCGGATGTGCTGGGCGCGGCAGATCAGGGCGCGATGATTGATGTCATGGCGCATGCCGGATCGCTGGTTGCTGTCCTGGTCTATTTCTGGCGGGACATCGCGTCTGTCGCCCGGGGCAAGTTCGCGCCGCTGTCGGGCAAGGTCACGCCGGGCGGGCGCCTCGCCCTTCTGGTTGCGGCTTCCCTGCCGCCGGTTCTGTTGCTGGCGGGTGGGTTGTTTGTCTTCGATTTGGTCGACGCCCTGCGCTCGCCCGCCGTGATCGCCGGCGCGACGCTCATCTTTGCCCTGCCATTGTGGGCAGCAGACCGTTATGGCGCGCAAATGAAGACCACCGAGGACATGAGCTTCAGGGATGCGGCCCTGATCGGCATCGCACAGATGTTCGCGCTGATCCCGGGGGCGTCTCGTTCCGGTGTCACCATGACAGCAGCGCGCGCACTGGGCCTGACGCGCACCGAGAGCGCACGGTTTTCCATGCTGATGTCTATCCCGGTCATCGCCGCCTTTACGGTTGTTTCCATCATCCAGCTGGCCGGAGAGAGCGATCCGGCGGCCGGCCTCCTGGCCGGGCTGATCGTGGCCGTGCTGTCCTTCATCTCCGCCCTGGCAGCGATTGCCGTATTGATGAAACTCGTCGACCGTGTCGGCTTCATGCCCTTCGTGCTCTACAGGTTTGCCCTGGGTGGCGCGCTGATCATCTTCCTTATTTAGGCGGTACACTAAATAGTTCTTTGCAGCACCCAATTCACATGTTAGGGATTTCCCTAAATAACATGCGGAGACATCCAGTGCGTGCCATCACAACATTCCTCTTTCTGTCATTCGGTCTCAGCTGGGCTGTCGCCGGCTGGATCTACCAATCCGGTGGCTTCGAAAGCCTTGGCGCGGCCATGGGCACGGTCAGCCTGACGATCTTCATGCTCGGGCCCTCGATTGCAGCGGTTGTCTGCACCCTCCTGTTCGACCGCAACCGTTGGGCGGACGCCCTCGGCTTCAAGGGCTTCGGGGTTGGCAAGATCGCCAGCTGGACCGTTCTGAGCTGGATCACGGCGATTGCTCTGACCATCGCATCCGTACTCGTCACGGTGCACGTCTTTGGCCAACAACTTGGCGATCCGCTGGCCTTCATGCAGGCCCAGCTGGACGCCCAGGGTGTTGAAGCGCCCATGCCCATCGAAAACCTCTTCATGATCCAGATGACGGTCGGGATCGGTGTCGGTCTGGTGTTCAATACATTCTATTTGTTGATCAGCGAGGAGCTGGGCTGGCGGGGCTGGCTACAGCCAAGACTGGCGCATCTCGGCTTCTGGCCAATGTCGATCACTATCGGTGTGATCTGGGGCCTGTGGCATCTGCCGATCATCCTGATGGGCCACAATTATGGTGATATGGGCTGGGCCGGCGTCGCCGCCATGATAGGCTTTACGGTAATGCTGACGCCCTATCACACCCTCGCCCGGGAACGCGGCGGTGTTATCGCTGCTGCAGGCATGCACGGCGCGATCAATGCGGTCGCCGGCTTCTCCGTCATGTATCTCGCCAATCCATCCTGGCCCTGGAACGGGTTGCTGGGACTTGGCGGCTTCATGACCATGGGCGCGGGCTGGATCCTGATTTTCCTCTACAGGACGGGACGCGCCAAGACCGCCACCCGCTGACGGACTCGCCCGCCAAAAAGAAAAGGCGACGGAAATCCGTCGCCTTTCGGTTCTTCGGATCCAGGAATGGATCAGGCCTCGTTCTCGTGGAACTGCCCATAACGACGATAGCGCGCCAGGTAACCCGGCACGATTGCCTCGACGGTCTCGCCTTCGATCCCCAGATCTGCGAGCGTCTTTGCGCCTTCGGAGACGACATTGTCCTTGCGCAGCTGTTTGAGCTGGTCCTGGGTAAGGAAGCTCGGGATGAAGGGCAGGATCGCGGCGAGCTCGGATAACATGGCCACGACCTGGCCGGCGGCAAACGGCAGCGGGATCAGGAAGCGCGGACGTGCGGTTTCCTTCAAAATAAACTCCATCAATTGCTTGAAGGAATAGGTTGCCGGACCGCCCAGCTCGTAAATGGCGCCACGCGCTTCGTCGCGCTGATAGGCAGCGAGCACAGCCGAGGCGACATCACCCGCAAAGACCGGTTGAAACAGCGATTTACCGCCGCCGAACAGAGGCAAGGCCGGTGCAAATCGAGCCATGGAGCCGAACATGTTGAAGAAGCCGTCATCCGTGCCGAAAATGATCGACGGGCGCAGGATGGTTGCGCCGGGCACAGCTGCAATGACATGCGCCTCACCTGCCGCCTTGGACTGGGCGTACTTGGAATCACTCTCGGCGCTGGCGCCGATGGCGGACACCTGAACCAGTTTATCAATGCCCGCCGCTGCGCAGGCTTCGGCAATCGTTTTGGCGCCCATGGCGTGCAGGCCGGAAAATGACTGGCGACCGCTTTCCGCCAGCACACCGACGAGGTTCACCACTCCGGAAGCCCCCGCCACGGCACGCTCAACAGAGCTGGGCACCCGGACATTGGCCTGGACCAGCTGTACCTGGCCGACAACCCCCATCACACGCAGGTCCTGGGAGAGATGCGGACGGCGCGTGGCGACACGCACCCTGTAGCCGGCCTTGGCCAGCGCGCGGACAACGTGGCGGCCAAGAAAGCCGGAGCCGCCAAAAACAGTGATCATTTCATCGCGAAGCATGAGGGGTCCCTCATCAAAGAAGCATCTGGCTCCGGGTAGACCAAAAAACGACCTCAATGTCCATGCGTTGATGTGCCTCGGCGGCATTGGGATCTGCGATTGACGCCCTGGTCCGCCGCTGGCGGTTCGTAACCCGGCGGGAAAGTGGACGAGGTCGATCGGTTCAACCAGCGTTCGCCCTTTCTCACGAACACGGAAGCAGCCGCCAGATCAAAGCCCCGGAGACCGTTCTGAGGATCGCTTACCTGCTTTCGGGAATGAACGTGCGCAAGCGCCTGCTCGCCGAAGATTTCAAACGACACCAGATCGAGCTGACGTGGCTCTTGGTTGCCAACAAAACAGGTAATCCGGGCCGAATAGAAATTGGCGGCTCAGGCCTGCGTATCGCGACCGATATTCAACTTCCCCTCCGACAGTAGGGTGAGGGTGAGCCTGTGCATCGTCGGGTTGGGCAGAGACCGGCGATACTCCAGCCAGGATCGTCGGCAGGAGAAGCAAGGAGCATCTCATCGACATCCCTCATTTTCGCGCCACACCGGTTTGCTCGAATGTCACGAGAATGAGCGCTGCACTTCTTGCCGCATCATGCACACAGAGGCGTTGACACGCAGCGCCTGCTTCTTTACCTACCGCGCTCCTGACACCTGCCCAGGTGGCGGAATTGGTAGACGCGCTAGCTTCAGGTGCTAGTGTCCGTATGGACGTGGAGGTTCGAGTCCTCTCCTGGGCACCATTCCCGAAACAATCCAGATCCACATCACGTCGCCATCGAGCGGCGTTTTTCGTTTCCCGGCCCAACCGGGAGCATCTCGCCCCCCAAAACGCATTCATCCCGCTTCGTTTTGGGGCCGAAGCGGGATGCATGCTGTGTTTTGCAGTCATTGGGTGAGACCCGCGATCAATGAGACCCCGGGGCTGCAGGCCTTCGCGTCATTGGGCGAAACGAGAAGGTCCGCTACTTTTGCGTGTCTCAAGCGAATTTAGATAGTAATATTCTAATACTGCGCTCTTCAACTCTCGACAATGTTTCGTCGATACGCCGAGTGCAGCCCCCCGAAACATCACAAAAAATGGCCGCGCAGGCCCGAATAGGGAACACAGCGCGGCCAGACATCATGTCTGAATCTGCCCTCCAGCTTCCCGCCGGAGGAGAATTCTAGCTTCCAGTGCCCGTATCAGCACCGGCCCGGAGTTCAATCCGGAAGCTGCCGGAAGTGCCCGCACGCATGTGGGCGCGGCAGAACCCCTCTTCGATGATCGTGAACGGGCATTCGAAACTGGAATGCTCGACGCGCATTGTCAGTCTGAGCGCACCGCGTTCCGGCACCTCGTAAGAACATGTTCCAGCCTCGACATCGCCAACCAGAACACGGGCATTGTCGTGCAGGCCGCGGCCTCGATCACGGGTAGAGACCCGGTCTCCATCAGCTTGATCAAGCTGGCAGGAAACCGTCCAGCCCCGCTCGCCCATCGCCTCCAGCAGGAAGGCATCAGGACGAGAATAATTCTGTGCTGCAGCTGCCGGTGCAAGTGCCATCGCCGCCGCGAGGGATGCGGCAAACATCATGTTTGTCTTTTTCATGCTTCACCCTCCTGTTTGTGAGCAGGTGTATCGTTGAATGTGACACTATTATTACAAGCAAAGGTTGGCAAAGTAAAGTCCGTATACTGCGTAATTTTATAGCCAATAATATAACGCTCAACTTTCTGTATTTTATAAATAACATCGTATTATTCCGTATATTTTCGAAATCTCGAAAAAGATATTTTTTGGAAAGATGTCATACAAGCGTCGCAAAAATGGATTAGTCGACCGACTGATCCATCAGCCAGCCCAAGGCGGCCTCGCGATCGAATTCGATGCATAGGGCAAAGCTTTCACGCTCGGCCACGCCACGGATCGCGGCGGCCTCATCCCTGTGCCGCTCGGGATGCATGGCATAGGCGACCTTTGCATCATCCGAGATCAGCGCCATGAAGTCCCTGTTGTTTTCAACCAGGGCGTCCAGATCAAACTCGACTACGCTTTTGCGCACGTCGATCAGAATACGCTTGAATACCGGGTCCACGACGCGGGCGCCCATCTTGATCGACGCCTCCACGACGGCAGCGTTGTCAGCGCTTTCCCAGTGCTCGATAACCAGAAGGCGCTTCTCCGGATACTCAGTGATATCGAATGCCATGTCGTTCCCGCGGCACTTGCCAGCCACTGTCTTCGCTGTGACTGCGAGATTTGAAGCTCCAGTCTCTCCAAAGAGGCGTAGACCGGCAAGCGGCATTGCCCATTTTTCTCCGGAAGGTTAGGACGACCATTCAGACAAGGATCGAGCGATGACCATCTACTACCACAAGGGCGACCTGCCCGACGGCCTCGAACTGGGCCCGCTTATTGCCATTGATACCGAAACCCAGGGCCTGTCGCTCGTGCGCGACCAGCTGTGCGTCGTTCAGATTTCCTCCGGTGACGGCCACGCCCACATCGTTCAGATGGATCGCTCGCGCTATGACTGCCCGAACCTGAAACGGCTGCTGGCGGATCCGGATGTAGAAAAAATCCTGCACTTCGCCCGTTTCGACGTGGCCATGGTCGCCAAATATCTCGGCGTGACCATGACGCCGGTCTTCTGCACCAAGATCGCCTCCAAACTTGTGCGCACCTATACGGACCGTCACGGCCTGAAGGACGTCACGCGGGAGCTGGTCGGCGCGGACATGAATAAACAGCAGCAAAGCTCGGACTGGGGAGCGGACACGTTATCGCCGGCACAGCTGGAATATGCTGCCTCCGATGTCCTGCACCTTCACAAGCTACGTGAACGCCTGTCCGCGATGCTCGAACGCGAAAACCGCATGGATCTCGCCCGGGCCTGCTTTGACTTCCTGCCAACCCGCGCAACGCTGGATCTGATGGGCTGGCCGGAAACCGATATCTTCGCACATTCATGAGGCCACTCGCCTTGAAAAGGCCCGCAAAGGCTGGTCTTACTGAACGCGCGATTTACCAAGCGCCAAATTGCCAAGCGCCAAATTGAAAGTGATCAGGTGATGACTGCGAGTGCCGCGCAGGGTCTGGAAGCCCTGCAGCCGACACATCACGGAAACTGGGAGCCCCGGCGCGCGCTGACCCTGAATGCAGCGCGCCGGCGGACAGCTTTTGTGAATCTGCTGCGCATCGTCTTTGCCAGTACCGCCATGGCGATCTCCCTTCTGGTCATCGCCCAGATGTTTTTTGGCAATCAACGTGGCAATGCGGAAACGACCGAAGCCGTGAGCACGGATGTACGCATGCTCAATCCGCGCTTCACCGGCCGCGACGAGAATCTCACGCCCTACACGGTCACAGCGGATTCAGCCATCAGGCGCAGCGACAGCAGCATCGGCCTGACCGATCTGGAACAACCGCGCCTGGAGTACGACCTGCTGACCGGAGGTGGCACGGGTTCACAGGTGCTGGCCCAATCGGGTGTCTATGACCCCTCCAACCGCATCATCGACCTCAACACCGAGGTCAATCTGAGCACGGCGGAGGGATACAGCTTTGCCACCGATCATGCGCGCGTCTTCCTGCGGGAAGAACGTGTTATCGGTGAACAGCCTGTGGACGGCACTGGACCGATGGGACGGATCCGCGCCGACCGATTTGAGATACATGATGGCGGGGATCGTGTGATTTTCGAGGGACGTGTGCGCGCTCGTATCGTACAAGACCGCACGCGAACCGTGACTGACGGAGACGGAAACTGATGCGTACCCTGGTTTTGATGGCATTGATGGCGACCGTCCTGCTGCTGCCCGCAGCTCCGGCTCTGGCCCAGATTGGCGACTCCCGCCTGCCACTCGACATCGAGGCGGACCATGTCGAGGTGCTGGACGCGGAACACCGCATCGTCTGGCGTGGCAATGTCAACGCCGTGCAAGGCGACAGCGCCCTGCGCGCGGCGCGCATCGACGTTCATTACACCGGAACTGGCGTCGGAGGCACTAATGGCTGGGGCGATATTGATCGCATCGTGGCGACAACAGACGTCTTCTACATTACGCCGGAACAGACAGCGCGCGGCGATCGTGGCGTTTACAGCCTGGCCGAGGAGACCATCACCCTGACAGGCGATGTCGTCATTCGACAGGGCGATAACACGGTCACCACAACCTTCTTCGAAAATGATCTGGTCAGCGGCAATTCCCGCTTCGGCGAACAGGGCGACGGCCAGCGCGTGCGCGCCGTGCTTGTGCCTGCCGGAGACGATGAAACAGACGGCAATTAGGGTCGGGATATTTCTTTCATGGATGCTACGACCACCGAACGCGTCTCCGAGACGCCTGCAAGCATTTCCGGCCTGACAGTCGAAAAAATCGGCAAGGCCTATGCCAAACGCCCGGTCGTCAAGGGGGTCTCACTGACCCTGCAGCGCGGCGAGGTCGCCGGCCTGCTTGGCCCGAACGGTGCCGGCAAAACGACCTGTTTTTACATGATCACAGGCCTCGTTGAAGCTGATTACGGCAAGATCCTGCTGGACGGCGAGGACATCACCCGCCTGCCCATGTATCAGCGCGCGCGCCTTGGTATTGGCTACCTGCCCCAGGAAAAATCCATTTTCCATGGCATGAGTGTCGAACAGAATATCCTTGCCGTCGCGGAAATCGTCGAGAAAGATCGCGACAGACGCAAGGATCTGGTCGAGCAATTGCTCGAGGAATTGCGCATCTCACATCTGCGCCACGCCCGCGCGCCCTCCTTGTCTGGTGGTGAGCGCCGTCGTGTGGAGATCGCCCGCGCCCTGGCGACTCGCCCCTCATTCATGCTTCTCGACGAACCCTTTGCCGGTATCGACCCGCTTGCGATCGCCGATATTCGCGATCTGATCCGCTTTCTCAAGGACCGCGGAATTGGCATTCTGATCACCGATCACAACGTACGGGAAACGCTGGAAATTACTGACAGGGCAACTATTATCTACGATGGTGAAGTGCTGTTTGAGGGCTCCCCGGAAGAGATCCGCTCCGACCCTGATGTGAAGCGCGTTTATCTCGGAGAAAGCTTTTCCTGATTAACCTCTGCAGGAAACGTACCAAACAGAGGTGTTCATGGCTGGAATAATGCAGAAGCTGGACATGCGCCAGGGTCAGTCCCTGGTGATGACGCCACAGCTCCAGCAGGCCATTAAGCTGCTACAGCTATCAAATGTGGAGCTCGCCGAGTTCGTCGAGGGCGAACTCGAACGCAATCCACTGCTTGAACGCGACGAGAATTCAGAAAGCGCCGAATCACCCCGCCAGGAAGGCGAGGGCGAACCGCAGGAACTGGAATTGTCCACGCCATCTGCGGATGCAAACGATTCTATCGATGCGGATTCGGATGTTCTGCATATCGAGGACTCCAAGGCGGACCTGTCCGGCGTTGCCGCCAGCACGCCCGTCGATGCTGTCGGACAGGGCGGCAGCTGGGGCAATGGCGGCGCCGGTCCGGCCAGTGAAGAATATGACGCGATCGCCAACTCCTCGCGCGAGATGTCACTGGCTGAGCACCTGCACGATCAGCTCGCCACGGCGACCAACGACCCCATAGACCGCATGATCGGCGCACATCTGATCGATCTCGCGGATGAAGACGGCTATCTGCGCTCGGACATGAGCGAAATCGCAACGCGCCTCGGCCTCGAACGCGCCCGTATTGAAGCCGTGCTGGAAATGACGCAGAGCTTTGAACCGGCCGGCGTCATGGCGCGCGACCTGGGTGAATGCCTGGCGCTTCAACTACGCGAAAAAGACCGCCTGGACCCCGCCATGGCAACGCTTCTGGACAATCTGGAACGTCTGGCCCGCCATGAATACGACACGCTGAAGTCACTCTGCGGCGTCGACAATGAGGATCTCGACGAGATGATCTCCGAGATTCGCGAGCTGACACCCAAGCCCGGAATGGCGTTCGGTCACGATTCAGCGCGTGCAGTCTCACCGGATGTGTTCATTCGCCAGGCACCGGACGGTCTGTGGCAGGTCGAGCTGAATTCGGAAACCCTGCCGCGCGTCCTGGTCAATAATCGGTACTACAACGAGATCCATACTGCAGCCCGAACCGAGAATGAGAAAACCTTCATCAGTGAATGCAGCCAGAATGCGTCCTGGCTTGTAAAAAGCTTGGATCAGCGCGCACGGACGATCCTGAAGGTTTCGAGCGAGATCGTCCGACAGCAGGACATGTTCCTGGCCCATGGCGTGGCTTATCTCCGGCCGCTCAACCTGAAAACGGTCGCAGATGCCATTGGCATGCACGAGTCCACGGTCAGCCGCGTGACGTCCAACAAATTTGTTTCAACACCTCGTGGCATGTTCGAACTGAAATATTTCTTCACCTCCGCCATCCCGTCCGCCGGCGGCGGAGAGGCCCACTCTGCTGAGGCAGTTCGTCACAGGATCAAGACGTTAATCGGCCAGGAAACGTTGGCAGACGTGCTTTCCGACGACAAGCTTGTGGATCTTCTTCGTGATGAGGGGATTGAAATTGCACGCCGGACTGTGGCCAAATACAGAGAGGCGCTCAACATACCCTCTTCGGTCCAGCGCCGACGCATTCTCAAGCGCGCCGGTTAGGGTCTGCTGCGAATGAGCGCCTCGCGGGACGAACCGCACCCATGTGTCCGTGCGATTCGTTACGAACTTCAAGATTGACTCTTGGGTCCGCCCGCGACTAGGTTCCGCCCGCTTTCCAAGGGGCGGAGCAGTTCGGAAACGCCTCACGTGCTGGTGAATGGCCAGCGGGAAGGAGCGCATGCATACACAAGTTGTCAGCAAAGGCATCGACGTCAGCGACGCACTTCGGGATCAAATTCTCGGACGTGTAGAGGACGGGGTCTCTAAATACTTCAATCGCCCGGGCGAGGCTTACGTAGCCATCGCACGCGAAGGGATCGGCTTCAGGGTCGACTGCTCCGTGCACTTGCCTTCCGGCGTGATGCTCCAGGCCCATGGTGAAGCGGATGACGCCTACAAGGCGGCCGAAGACACCATGATCAAGCTGGAGAAGCGATTGCGCCGCTACAAGCGCAAGCTGAAGAACCACCACGCTGATAATAAGTCCGAGCTACCTGGCGAAAGTCTTCCTTTCGTCGTTCTCAAGGGGATGCGTGACAGCTTCTCTGACGACGATGAAGACGACAGCCTGCCGGCAGCGAGCGGTTCTCCGGAACCGATTGTCATCGCGGAAAAGCCTGGCGAAGTCCGCACGATGACTGTGGGCATGGCGTCTCTGGAACTCGACGCGGCAGATTCGCCGTTTCTCCTGTTCAAGAACGCTGCAAACGGGGGGATCAACATTGTCTACCGACGGCCTGATGGAAACATCGGGTGGGTAGACCCGTCGCGAGCTGAGCGGAAAGAAACCGCGTAGACACTAGAAGTTAAAAATGGCGTTAGCTGATCTCATTCCCGGCGACGGTGTCATCCTTGATTTGGGGGCATCGAGCCGAAAGCAAGTTCTACAATCTCTCGCCGAGTTGGCAGCAGAGACGACCGGGCTGAATGCGCGTACCGTTTTCGACGCCGTACTTCAGCGCGAACGCCTGGGTTCAACCGGTGTGGGGCAGGGCGTCGCCATTCCTCATGCACGCATCCGTGGGAATGAACGGGTGCAGGGCTTTTTTGCCCGGCTGCGTTCGCCGGTCGACTTTGAGTCGATCGACGGACGTCCGGCGGACCTGATCTTCATGTTGCTGGCCCCGGAAGATGCAGGCGCCGAGCACCTCAAGGCGCTGGCACGCGTTTCCCGCTTGCTGCGCCGGGAAGACATCCGCCAACGCCTGCGCGCAGCCCCGAATATGGACGCGATCTCGGCCGTCCTCACTGGGGAACCGGCCACAGACGCCGCTTAGGCACTCATCGCACATTCAGCTTGAATCGGCATGCTGCGGGGAAACAGCCCCCGGAGACACCCATGTTGCGCCTCGTCACCCTCACCGTTGCAGCTGTCCTTCTGGCTTCGCCAGCCACGACCTTGGCCCAGGACAATGTCGACGACCTGCGGACAGCTGCCGAAGCCGGCGATACGTCTGCCGCCTTCGGCTATGGCTATGTGCTGACCTTCCCTGACAGCGGCGATCCGGATTATGCCATCGGGCGCTACTGGCTGGTACAGGCCGCAGACGAGGGCCTGGCCGAGGCCAATCACGTTCTCGGGCTCATTTATCGCGACGGCATCGGTACAGCGGCTGACCTCGACCGCGCTCGCGCCTTTTTCGAACTCGCCTGGCAGGGCCAGAACACCAGCGCCGGCCTCGATCTGGCCGACCTGCTCGTCTACGACTATGCGGACGAGGCGGCTGCGGGGCTGGAGATCTACCGCCAGCTCTCGACACGCAACGATGTTGGCGCCTTGGCCCAGCTACGCCTGGCCGAGGCCCTGATGTTCGGCCCTGAGGCCATCGAAAACACCAGCGCCGCACTGGATGCGGCGCGCGCCGCTCTCGCAGCGGACACCACCCTGGCCAGCGCCTATTACATCCTCGGCATCGGAGCCATGACGGGCATGGAAGGCGAAGCGGACGCGGTTGCGGCCCGCGCCTTCTGGCAAGACGGTGTCGATGGCGGCGACAGCCTGTCCATGGCTGCACTGGCACAGGCCATGCTCAACGGCGATGGTGGCGATGTTGATCCGGTCGAGGCGCTGGCCTTGCTGTATACTGCCGCTACGCTGGGTGATCTGGAAGCCGCAGAGAGCGCAGCCAGCATCGAAGACCAGCTCGAGGACGCTCAGCTCACCGAAGCTGAACAGAGGTCCGCGCAATATCTTGAGCGCATGTAGACCGACAGGCCCGGGTCATCTCGGGATTTCCGCAATCAAAAAACCCCGCTGTAAACAGCGGGGTTTTCGATAATGGTGGAGCTAAGCGGAATCGAACCGCTGACCTCTTGAATGCCATTCAAGCGCTCTCCCAACTGAGCTATAGCCCCGAAACTCGGGTCGGCCGCATTGGGGTCGGCGGCCAAGTGGCGCGGAACCTAGTCCCGGATCGTGTCCGGATCAAGAGCTCCGAGCGCCCCTTACTGCAGAAGATCAGAGATCTTCATCTTTCTCGATATTGAAGTCGCCGAAGCCCTCATCCTCTTCGTCGTCGATCAGGACTTTGGTATTATCGTCCTCATCATCGTCTTCAAGGTCGTCTTCGGACTCGAAATCATCCCCGATATCGTCGCTGAGGCCGGATCCGTCCTCATTGTCGTCATCGTCGGAATCCGGCACTTCATTGGCCGTCTCGTCGACTTCAGGCGTAGCGTCAGCCTCGTCCTCGAAACCGTCTTTCTCGTCGGTCTCGGTGCCCTTGCTCTCCTCGGCCACTTCCGGTTTCGGTTTTTCCACCACCGGCAGTTTCGGCTCCAGAGCTTCCGGATCGAACTCATGCTCACACTTTGGGCAACGCGCAGGTCGGCGGCCCAAATCATAAAATTTCGCAGCGCAACTAGGACAGGTACGCTTGCTTCCAAGATCTACTTTGGCCATGACTTCCCTTCACAACCACCATTCGTTTCGGCGGGTCCCGTTGCCACGATCACCACGCTCTGTCAAAACCTGATCACCGTGATGTCACCCTAATCCTTGTGTTTTTCTTGATGCCCCAAAAATCATTCACTCTGCAAGGCGCTTTTACCGCTGCCCGCTCCGGCGCGCTGCACGGCGACTTTGCAGCACCCGGCGATAAGTCGATATCCCACAGATCCCTTATATTCGGGGGACTTGCTAACGGTAACACCCGTATTGAGGGGCTGCTTGAGAGCGAGGATGTCCTCAACACGGCCAAGGCAATTGCTGCTTTGGGCGCTGATGTAAAAAATTTCGGGAAAAACAGCTGGTCAGTCACCGGGCGTGGTGGAAAATTCGAATCACCTGCCGAAGATCTCGACTTCGGAAACTCCGGAACCGGCGCTCGGTTGATGATGGGCGCGGTGGCAGGCAGTGGCGCGACAGCGCGTTTTGTCGGCGATGAAAGCCTGTCCGGACGCCCGATGCGCCGCGTTACTGACCCACTGGCTGAGATGGGCGCCGAGGTCTCGACCACTGAAGGCCGCCTGCCGGTGACTGTAGAAAACAGCCCTCTGGATGCGATCACCTATACGCCACCGGTTGCGTCAGCCCAGGTAAAATCGGCCGTATTGCTCGCCGGCCTGGGGGCGAAGGGCATGACCGTGCTCCACGAGCCCACACCGACCCGCGACCATACCGAAACGATGTTGAAGCTTTTTGGCGCCGAGATCTCGATTGAGCCGGTCGATGGCGGCTGGACTATCTGCCTGCCGGGCGAACAAACGCTTGCCGCGACGCCGGTGCGCGTTCCAGGCGATCCCAGCTCCGCGGCTTTTGCTATCGTGGCCGCCCTGATCACTCCGGGTTCGGATGTCACCCTTCGCGGCGTGATGAACAATCCTGCCCGCACAGGCCTCTACACAACTCTCACGGAAATGGGCGCCGATCTGAGCATCACACCGTCCCAGGACATGGCTGGGGAGAAGACCGTCGACATTCGAGCACGTCACTCGCGATTGAAAGGCGTCAGCGTGCCCGAGGACCGCGCGCCCTCCATGATTGACGAATACCCGATCCTCGGTGTCGCTGCGGCTGCGGCCGAGGGCGTGACACGCATGAACGGCCTGGCCGAACTGCGCGCCAAGGAAAGCGATCGACTGATGGGAACATCAGACCTGCTGACCGCCAATGGTGTCGAGACGATTATTCGTGATGACGGCCTTGACGTTATCGGCACCGGCGGCGAGGTCCCCGGTGGCGGCCATGTCATCACCCATCACGACCACCGGATCGCCATGAGTGGCCTGGTACTGGGTCTGATCGCTCAGGAAGCGGTCAGCATCGATGATGCGAGCATGATTGGCACGAGCTACCCGGACTTCCTGGATCATATGCTGTCTCTGGGCGCGAAAATGGAGCCAACAGGATGATTATTGCCGTCGATGGACCGCTTGCCTCTGGCAAAGGCACGATCGCCCGGGCGCTGTCACAGAAATTCGCCCTGCCCTATCTTGATACCGGAAGTCTCTATCGCGCAGCCGCGCTTGCCGTGCTCGATGCGGGAGAGGACCCGACCAACGAGGCCTGCGCAATTGCCGCCGCGCAATCGCTCGACGTCACGGCCATCGACGAAACGCGCATCCGGACGGCAGCAGTCGGCCAAGCCGCTTCGCTTGTGGCGAGGCAACAAGCCGTGCGCGATGCCCTGTTCCAGGTCCAGCGTGCCTTTGCCAACCAGCCAGGCGGAGCGATTCTCGATGGACGCGATATCGGCACGGTGATCTGCCCCGACGCTGAGGTGAAACTCTTTGTCACTGCCGATGCGGAAACGCGCGCCCGCCGCCGTCAGAGCGAGCTGAATGCCAAGGGCGATCCGATCACCTTCGATGAAATGCTCGCCCAGACCCTCTCGCGAGATGCGCGAGACGCCCAGCGGACCGATGCACCCATGCGCAAGGCAGACGATGCGACCTTGCTTGATACGTCATCCTTGAGTATAGACGCGGCCATTGCGGAGGCCGTTCGGATTGTGGAAAAGCGCCAAAAGGCCTGACACTTCCGAGCATTCCGCAGACACAGCCGAGTACCGGATGAGATCTCGACTGCTCCCCACCGGAGCAAAGGGTGTCGTTCGGCCCACTCTTTTATAAACTCTAACCCGCTGATTCATCAGCACTAAGACAGCGCATTTACCGATTTTCAGAATGACCGCGCTGTACTGGAGCAACCCTTTAAATGTCTACCGAAACACTCACCCCGACGACTGATGACTTTGCCGCGATGCTCGAGGCAAGCCTGGCCGGCCGCGATCTGGCCGAGGGCCAAGTCGTCAAAGGCACCGTGACCGCGATTGAAAACGACGTTGTTGTTGTCGACGTAGGTCTGAAGACCGAAGG
>CBFHQE010000006.1:41800-44189 GCA_965657935.1 Maricaulis sp.
AGGGCCAAGTCGTCAAAGGCACCGTGACCGCGATTGAAAACGACGTTGTTGTTGTCGACGTAGGTCTGAAGACCGAAGGTCGCGTCCCCATGCGCGAATTCACCGGTCCGGGATCCGACGCCCCGTCCGTGGGTGACGAAGTTGAAGTCTACCTTGAGCGCATCGAAAACGCGCTCGGTGACGCAATCCTGTCGCGCGACAAGGCTCGCCGCGAGGAAAGCTGGGACCGTCTCGAGAAGTCCTTCGACAAGAAAGAGCCGGTCAATGGTGCGATCGTTGGTCGCGTCAAAGGCGGTTTCACTGTCGATCTCGGCGGCGCTTCTGCCTTCCTGCCGGGCTCCCAGGTCGATATTCGTCCGGTCCGCGATGTTGGTCCGCTGATGAACCAGGAACAGCCGTTCGCCATCCTCAAGATGGACCGTCCGCGCGGAAACATCGTTGTTTCACGCCGCGCCGTCCTCGAAGAGAGCCGTGCCGAACAGCGTGCTGAACTCGTCGGCCAGCTGGCTGAAGGCGAAGCCCGTGAAGGCGTTGTCAAGAACATCACCGATTACGGTGCGTTCGTTGACCTCGGCGGCATTGACGGCCTGCTGCACGTCACCGACATGTCCTGGAGCCGCGTTGGCCACCCGTCTGAAGTTGTTGAAGTTGGTCAGACGGTTTCCGTCCAGATCATCAAGATCAACAAGGACACCCAGCGTATCTCCCTCGGCATGAAACAACTCATGTCCGATCCGTGGGATGGCGTTGCGGCGAAATACCCGGTTGGCGCCACCTTCGAAGGCCGTGTCACCAATATTGCTGAATACGGTGCATTCGTTGAGCTGGAACAGGGCGTTGAAGGCCTGGTCCACGTTTCCGAAATGTCCTGGACCAAGAAGAACGTCCACCCGGGCAAGATCCTGTCTACGTCCCAGGAAGTTCAGGTCATGGTTCTTGATGTTGACGCCGAGAAGCGCCGCATCTCCCTGGGCGTCAAGCAGACCCAGCGCAATCCGTGGGAAGTCTTCGCAGAGAACCACCCGTCCGGTTCCGCGATCCAGGGCGAGATCAAGAACATCACCGAATTCGGTCTGTTCGTTGGCCTGGAAGGCGATATCGACGGCATGGTTCACCTGTCCGACATCTCCTGGGACCAGTCCGGAGAAGCCGCCATGGAAGCCTTCAAGAAAGGCGACATGGTTGACGCAAAGGTTCTCGACGTCGACGTCGAGAAAGAGCGTGTCTCCCTGGGCATCAAGCAGCTTGCTGGCGATCCGATGGACAGCTCCGGCGTCAATCGCAATGACACAGTCACCTGTACGGTTACGGAAATCACGTCCGGCGGCATCGAAGTCACCTTCGGCGACGACACGGCAGTGAAAGCCTTCATCCGCAAGTCCGACCTGTCCCGTGATCGTGCGGAACAACGTCCGGAGCGTTTCGCGGTTGGCGACAAGGTCGACGCCCGCGTCACCAATGTCGACAAGGCGTCCCGCCGCATCTCCCTGTCCATCAAGGCCCTGGAGATCTCCGAAGAGCGTGAAGCGGTTGAGCAGTATGGCTCTTCCGATGCGGGTGCATCCCTGGGTGACATCCTCGGCGCTGCGCTTCGCGAGAACGATGACGACGAAAAAAGCTAAGCCCATACGTTCAAACGTATAAAAATTGATCGGCCGGAGCAGTGCTTCGGCCGATTTTTTTTGATCAAGCGTTGACGTGCAGTCTGTCTCAAGGCAGTTTTATCGAGCAAACACGGAGGCATGGCATGATCAAATCCGAGCTGATCGATCGTCTGGCGGAAGCCAATCCCCACCTCTACCACCGGGATGTAGAGCGTGTGGTCAATACGATCCTCGATGGTGTGACCGATGCCCTGGCACGTGGCGACCGGGTCGAACTCCGCGGGTTCGGCGCCTTTTCTGTTCGTGAGCGTCCCGCTCGAACCGGCCGCAACCCGCGAACCGGCGAAAGCGTTTCCGTGAAGGAAAAACACGTTCCGTTTTTCAAGACCGGCAAGGAATTGCGCGAGCGCGTTGATGGCTCCCGCGACGCAGTCCGGGAACTTTCCTGAACCTGCCTTTCACGTCTGATTAAGCGCCCCGGCCGATAATGCCGGCATGAACTCGGTTGGCGTTTTATCCGGCTTGCCGTCGATGGCTCAGCCATCGGCCGGGACAGGTGCGCCCGCACCCCAGAAAACAAGCAGCCTCAACCAGCCCCTGTCCAAGGACGAGCAGGCTCAGGTCGCTAAGCTGAAAGCGCGTGACACCCAGGTGCGCGCACACGAGCAGGCCCACAAGAATGTCGGCGGAGAACATGCCGGCGCCATCAGCTATGAATACCAGAAGGGTCCCGATGGTCGCTCCTACGCCGTTGGGGGAGAAGTTCCGATCGATGCGAGCGAAAT
>CBFHQE010000007.1:0-43474 GCA_965657935.1 Maricaulis sp.
ATCGTGCTCCTGGTTGTCGCCTGTATTGCCGTCGGCATTGCGAGCTGGGCAGAGGACAACCGTCCTGACTGATGCGGTTCCTGAAAAAGCCACGCTGTGGCTGATGAGGTGCCTGGCGACAGCGTGGTTGCGCGGGACGATTGTGCTGATGGCAATCTACTTGCTCATGGTGCTGATCGACGAATTCCTCTTTGAGGTGAACATCGCGATAGCGTGGTTCCATGTTCCGGTTCTCACGACCTTTGGCTTCGTCCTCACGCTCTCATTCGTCCTGCTGTTTAATAGGCGCCGCTCCCGGCTCTAGGCCCCCGCATTTTTCGCGAAGCCCAGCGCCGCCTGTGCAAGTGGTGTGACCGCCTTGCCCATTTCCATTGCCTTGGCATTGGAGGCGTTGCCCTGCAACGCGCGGGAATAGACCCCCTGCACAATCGAGGCGAGGCGGAAAATATTGTAGGCGAAGTAGAAGTCGAGCTCGGGGATGCCGTTGCGTTGGGTGCGCTCGCAATAGGCTTCGACATAACTTTGCATGGACGGAATGCCGTGCGCCTCCAGGTCGATGCCCAGGAAACCGCCACGGACTTCCGGTGGCATGACCCAACCCATCAGCTGATAGGTGAAGTCGGCGAGCGGATCGCCCAGCGTTGAAAGTTCCCAGTCCAGAACCGCTATGACACGCGGTTCGGTCGGGTGGAAAATCATGTTGTCGAGGCGATAATCGCCATGCACGACCGAGGTGCGTTCCTGTTCTGGCGCGGCTTGTGGCAGCCACGCGATCAGCTTGTCCATCTCGGCAACTGTATCGGTTTCCGCAGCCCGGTACTGCTTGGTCCAGCGACCGATCTGGCGTTCGAAATAATTGCCCGGCTTTCCGTAGTCGCCCAGACCCGCCGCGTTGACATCGACCGAGTGCAGCTGGGCCAGGGTCGCGTTTGATGCGTCGTAGATGGCAGCACGTTCTTCCCTGGAGACTTCAGGCAGCAGACCGTCCCAGAAGATCCGACCCTCCACAAAGTCCATCACATAGAACTCGGTGCCGATAACCTCGCGGTCCATGCACAGCCCGAACATGCGGGGTGCGGGAAAACCCTGTTCGCCCAGGGCCTTCATCACTTGATGTTCACGATCAACCGCATGCGCGGATGGCAACAGCTTTCCCGGTGGCTTGCGGCGCAGCACGTAGGACTTGCCGGGCGTATCCAGCTTGTAGGTAGGGTTGGACTGCCCGCCCTTGAACTGGCTGACACTGAGTGGACCGGAGAACCCGTCCACATGGGCCAGCATCCATTCGGTCAATCGGCCTTCGTCAAAGGCCAGTGCATCGGCGACCGCCTTGGTGCCGGAGAAGCTGTCATTGAGTTCGCTCATTGGTTCTTGTGCACCATTCCACCCTGCATCACGAAATCAACGTCCATCAGTTCGCTGATGTCCTCAAGCGGGTTTCCGTCAACGGCGATGATGTCGGCAAACTTGCCCGCTTCAATTGTGCCGATGTGCTCGGCCATCTCGATATGGGTTGCGGCGTTCACAGTGGCGGAGGTGATCGCTTCCATCTCTGTCATGCCGGCTTCGACCAGAAGCTCGAACTCGCGGGCATTGAGGCCATGACGGGACACGCCGCTATCGGTGCCAAAGGCGATCATCACGCCGCCTTCATGGGCCCGACGGGCCATGGCCAGCATTTGCGGGCCGACCATCCGCGATTTTTCGCGGATCGGCGGTGTCATCCAGTCCGCTGTCTCGGCGAGTTCGGAAACGGTTACGCCGGCCAGGATGGTCGGGACCAGATAGGCGCCATTGCGGCGGAAGAGGCGCATGGAATCGCGGTCGAGATAGGTGCCGTGCTCGATGGAGGCTCCCCCGGCTTCCAGGAAGGAATTAATGCCGCTGACCCCGTGGGCGTGAGCGGTCACCCGACGCCCCATCATGCGAGCGGCCTCGACAATGGCGGCCAGTTCATCGTCAAAGAATTGCTGTTCGACACCGGCAGCCGTATTGGACAACACGCCACCCGTTGCGGTGATCTTGATAACATCCACTCCGCTGCGCACCAGTTCGCGAACAGCGCGGCGACAATCGGCGGGGCCGTTACAGGCAGCGCGGCTGGTCAGCAGGTCCATGACTTCTGTTGAATAGCCATTGATGTCGCCATGGCCACCGGTCGGGGTGACGGCCGGGCCGGATACGCGCAGGCGCGGGCCGATCACGTCACCGTCGCGAATGGCGTTACGCAGGGCGACCGAGGCTTCCAGCTGGCCGCCGACTTCCTGGGCAGAGGTGAAGCCGGCCATCAAGGTGGTGCGGGCATGGCGGGCGGCATCCAGAGCGTTGTCGGCGCTGGAAAAGGTCACTGTGTTGAGGCGGCCGTTCGGGCTCAACTCGCCCTGCAGGTGAACATGGCTGTCGATCAGGCCGGGCAGTACAAATTGATCCGTAAGGTCGATGATCTCGGCGCCGTCAGGACGCGCATATCCGGACTGAACGCTCTCGATGCGGCCGTCGCGAACAAAAACGGATTGCTCCGCCAGCGGCGCTTCACCCGGTACAGCCAAGAGCTGACCCGCATGGATGACAGTCAGCGGCGCCGACTCCTGGGCCCGGGCTGAGGACAGGCTTAATGCGGCGATACCCGCCGCCAGAATTGCTCGGATCATGACTTGCTCCCCTTGTTGCCCCACAAGATGGAGAAGAAAACGCCGCTGTCAAATAGCGCTGGTTTCAGTGGCGTTTGAGGGCGCGCCAGGCAATGTCGCGCCGGCAAAACCCTTCCGGCCAGTCCAGGGCGTCTACACCGGCATAGGCGCGATCAACGGCATAATGCAGGTTTTCTCCGGTCGCCGTGACATTGAGCACACGGCCGCCAGCGGCGGTGCGTTCCCCGTCCGCATTGCGAGCGGTGCCCGCCTCGAAGACCGTGACGCCATGCATTGCGTTGGCGTCGTCCACGCCCTTGATCACCGTGCCCTTTTTATAGGTGCCCGGATAACCATTGGCCGCCATGACCACGGTGATGGCTGGACGTTCGGACCATTCCAGCGGCGGCAGGTCGGCCAGTGTGCCCTGGGCGCAGGCCTCCAGATAGGGCACGAGATCACTGTCGATCCGGCTCATGAGAACCTGACATTCCGGATCTCCGAAGCGGATGTTGAATTCCACCGTCTTGGGGCCTTCATCCGTCACCATCAGGCCGGCGAACAACACGCCCTGGAAAGGCGCGTTTTCGCTGGCGAGGCCGTTGGCGACCGGTTCGATGATGGTGCGCATCGCGGTGTCGATCAGCGCGTCAGTTGCGATCGGTGCGGGGCTGTAGGCGCCCATTCCGCCGGTGTTGAGGCCGGTATCGCCTTCGCCCACACGTTTGTGGTCCTGGGCGGCACCACAGAACATGACCGACTTGCCATCGCTGAGCGCGAAAATTGAAACTTCCTCGCCCTGCATGAATTCCTCGATCACCAGCGTTTTGGAGGCATCACCGAACTTGCCCGACAGGAATTCATCGATTTCCGCTTCGGCCTCTTCGCGGGTCGTCGGGATGACAACGCCCTTGCCTGCGGCCAGACCGTCAGCCTTGAGCACGTAGGGCGGGGTGAACTGGTCGAGAAAGGCCTTGGCCTCGGCGGCATCGGTGAAGATGCCGTAGCGTGCGGTCGGTACATTATGGCGCGCGTAGAAATCCTTGGCAAAGGCCTTGGAGGTTTCAAGCATGGAGGCCGCCCGGGACGGTCCGAAGACCGCGATACCGGCGTCGCGCAGCATGTCGGCAAGACCATCACAGAGCGGGTTTTCCGGACCGATAACAACCAGGTCGACGCCTTCGGATCTGGCCAGCTCGGTCAGGGCATCGAGATCGGAAACCGGGATGTTGTGGCAGGTCGCCAGCTCTGCGATGGCTGCGCTGCCAGGCGCTGCGAGAATCTGGGTGACCTTTTCGCTCCTGGCGATTTTCCAGACCAGGGCGTGTTCGCGCCCACCGGAACCGACAACAAGAATCTTCATGGGATGCCTCGCTCGCTGTTTCGCCAGCCACGACTTTGCGGGTCACGACTTGGCCCGTCACTAACTCAAAGCCGGGCCCTTGTTGAGTCTCACTTGCCGTTGCAGATCGGACCGTTCCAGAATACCAAGATTCCAATGTCTGAACCGAGCGGAAATATCCACGAATTCTCCGTATCCGAACTGGCGGGCTCGCTGAAGCGCACCGTCGAGGATGCTTTTGGCCATGTGCGTGTGCGCGGCGAGCTGGGTCGTGTGGTCGTGGCCAAGTCCGGTCATGTCTATTTTGACATCAAGGACGAGCGTGCCGTCATCAATTCCATTGCCTGGAAAGGCACAGCGGCGCGATTCCGGTTTCGACCTGAAGAAGGTCTGGAAGTCATCATCGAAGGTCGCCTGTCGACCTATCCCGGCCGCTCGCAATACCAGCTGATCGTCGAGACGATGGAACCGGCCGGTGCCGGTGCGTTGATGGCGCTGCTGGAAGAGCGCAAGAAACAGCTCGCTGCGGAGGGATTGTTCTCGCCGGAGCGCAAGAAGGCCATCCCCTTCCTGCCGCGCACCATCGGGGTGGTGACGTCGCCAACCGGCGCCGTGATCCGCGATATCCTGCATCGTCTGGAAGACCGGTTCCCGCGCCACGTCCTGCTCTGGCCGGTGCTGGTGCAGGGGGAGGGCGCTGCGAAACAGGTCTCCGAGGCCATTCGCGGCTTCAATGCGATCGCGCCCGGGGGACCCGTGCCACGCCCGGATGTTCTCATCGTCGCCCGCGGCGGTGGTTCGATTGAGGACCTGTGGGGCTTTAACGAGGAAGCTGTTGTTCGCGCGGCTGCGGAAAGCGACATTCCGCTCATTTCGGCGGTGGGTCACGAGACCGACACGACGCTGATCGACTATGCCTCGGACAAGCGTGCGCCGACCCCGACTGGCGCTGCCGAGATGGCGGTGCCGGTTCGTGCCGAGCTGAAGGCGCGTCTTGATACGTTGAGCGGCCGCCTTGTTGGCGCTCTCTCCCGCCTGATCGATCGCCGCCGTACGGATCTGCGGTCCGCAGCGCGGGCATTGCCCAAACCGACCGCTCTGCTGGAGCTCAAACGCCAGCGTTTCGACATGGTTGCCGATCAGCTGGACGGGGCATTGCTCAACGCCACGGCGGAAAAGCGCTCGCGTCTCCTGGTCATCAGCGCGGGCCTCAAACCCGGCGCCTTGTCCCGCGATATCAGCCAGCGCCGGGAGCGCATCAGTGATCGCGCGCGGCGGCTGGAACCCGCCATGACGCGCCAGCTCCGCGATCAGCGCCAGCGTCTGGCCAGCTGGGGGGCGCGGCTCAATTCGCTGAGTCACCAGTCGGTACTCTCGCGTGGTTTCGCGCTCGTCTATAATTCGCATGGCAAGCTGGTTCGCCAGGGAGCTGACCTGAAATCCGGCGAGATAATCGATCTTGAATTCGCTGACGCCCGTCGGCATGCGGTCGTTGACGGAACGGCCAGCGAAACGCCCGCCTCGCCACAGTCCGAACCTGCCCTCAAAAAACCCAAACCCAAACCCAAGCCCAAAAAGACCAAACCGACACCGGAAGGCCAGGGTACATTATTCTGATAAGCTCACTCCCGGTTCACCGGGCGCTGTGTTAGAGAGTCGAGATGACCGATAATTCCTTTGATGCCGAGTTCCAGGGCGAAGCCGTGCTTGAGTATGGCGACAGCGATTTCATCATCCTCAAGCCCGGTGCCTATGTGAAATGCGCCGTGAGCGGTGACACCATCCCGCTGGGCGAATTGCGCTATTGGAATGTGGATGAGCAGGAGGCCTACAAGGACTCCATCATTGCCACCGCCCGTTGGCGGGACTTGCATGCGGGGCCGGGACAGTGATCGGTCTTGCGCTCTCGCTGGCCTTATTGGCCCAGGACGCAGACCCGATCGGGGACCTGATCGCTGAGCGTGAAGCGCCTGAGGTGGCAACAATCGGCGCGTTTCGCACCTTTGCGGGCCGTTGTGTCGGCGAGTATGTCGAAGGCGGGACGCTGGCGTGCCAGTATGTACCCGGGACCCAGGTGCAACTCGGTGATGTCTCCGGAACGGCGGACCAGGATGGTTATGTCCTTCTGGCGGTTCCGCGCCAGTCTTCGGAAACCTTGGCGTTCTCGGCACGGTTGGCGGATGGCGTGCAGCTTTTCGAGGAAACCCGCACCATCACGCAGCGCGAATACAATCTTCAGCGTGTTGATGGCGTGCCGCAGTCCACGGTGACACCGGACCCATCCACCCTGCCGCGCCGACAGCGCGAATATGCTCAGAAACAGGACGCTTTCAATTCGACCTGGAACGGGCAGGGTTTTCTTGATGGCTTTATCGCGCCAGCCGACGGTGTCACGACCGGCGTTTACGGCTCCGCGCGCATCTACAACGATGGTTCCGAGCGTGGCGTGCACTGGGGTCTCGACTGGGCCAATGCAGCCGGAACGCCGGTCGTGGCACCGGCAAGCGGCCTGGTGACCCTGGCTGAACCGGATATGTACTATGAAGGCGGGCTGATCTTTATCGATCACGGTCAGGGACTGGTCTCGGCGTTCCTGCACCTATCTGGAGTAGAGGTTGAGGCCGGCCAGGTCGTCGAGCAGGGGCAGGTCATTGGCGCCATCGGTTCAACCGGCCGCTCGACCGGGCCGCACCTCGACTGGCGCGTCAAGCTGCGCAACCAGTTCTACATTGACCCGGCCCTGCTGCTCGATCTGGACATTCATAGCCTGCAATAGCGTTCTGGACTTCAGTCCAAAACTGCCGGATCATCTGCGCATGGATGAACTCGCGCCCCCGCGTCGCCTGTCCCAACGGGCCCAGGCCAATCGTGACCGTATCTATACGGCTGCGATCGAGCTGATCCGCGAGCGCGGGTATGACGCTGTCACCATGGCCGATATTGCCAGGGCGGCTGGCGTGGCGCGTGCCAGCGTGTTCAATCATTTCCCGGCCAAGCTGGCTTTTCTCGGTGAATGGTTCGAGCGTTTCACCCGCCAGATCCTGAACGAGGCGAGCGAACAGGCCGGGAACAGTGCCTGGGCTCGGCTTGTCCGTGTACTGGAGGTCATGGGCAAGGGTGCGCACGCCAACAAGGACATCATCGTCCATGTTGCCTCGCTGGCCATGGGGCATGGCCCCTTGGCGGCGACCGAAGCCGAGCTGGATGATGAGCTGCAACTCTTCTTTGTGGCGATTATCCGCGATGGCCAGTCAGCGGGCGAGATCGACCCGGAGCTGGACGCCGAGTTTCTGGCGGATATGTGGGTTGGCCTGTTGACGGTCACGGCGCATGACTGGGTCAATCGGGGGCAACGCTCGAATTTGTCTGCAGACCTAACAAACCGTTTTGGAACGCTTTTCCGCGGTATCGAAAAATAATCTCGAAAAACTGCATCCAAACTTGGACCTGAGTACATCTAATGGTCAGACTGCAAATTGGACTTGGGTCCAAAAATGCAGTGACCCGGGTACTGGAAGGAGTTTCGATGTCCCGATTTTTGACAACCAGTGTGCTTGCACTCGCCATGTGTTCTGCTGGTACGGCCTTGGCGCAGACGGATGATGCACCATGGCAGGCGGACATGACCGCCTTCCTCGATGTGTTGCACGCCGAACATGATAATCCGTATTTTAATACACCCCGTGAGGAGTTTGAGGCCGCTGTTGCTGCTTACCGAGCTGCGCTGCCGACAATGGATCGGGCGGAACGCATCACCGGCTTTGCCCGCATTGTGGCAATGGTCGGTGATGGTCATACCTGGATGCCGATGTACCGGCTGCCATTCGACGGGCTGCCGCCGGGGCCGGGTTTTTCGTCTCTGCCGCTGCGTTTCGAGCTCTTTGATGACGGCCTTTACGTCGTGGGCGCGAGTGACGCTCACGCCGATATTCTGGGCGCCCAGGTGGCGGGTTTTGGCGGCGTTCCTGCCGAGGACGCCATCGCCCGGGTGATGGAGCTGCTGCCGACTGATGCGACCAATTTCGCGCGCGAGTTCGTGGGCGAATGGCTTATGCAGATCGAAGTGCTGCAGGCGCTGGGTCTGGCAGAGACCAGCTTGCAGCTGAGCCTCGCTGATGGCCGCGCTGTCGAACTTCGGGCCCTGCCTGCAGATGCGATGTATAATTGGGTGTTCTCCATGGATGCCGGTCCAGCAGGGCAGGAGGGGTGGCGCACAGCGACGAGCGATCAGCCCTTCTGGCTTGAGGCGTTCGACGGCGCCCACCGCATCACTGATCTGGATGGCGCGACCTATCTCCAGTTTACCGAAATCCGGGATTGGGAGGGGCAGAGTTTCGCCGGCCTCGCTGAGGCGGCTGTCGCCCGGGCGGAGGCCCGTGACAATCCGGCACTGATCATCGATCTGCGGCGCTGCCTCGGCGGGGATGGGTCGCTCAATGACGGGTTTGTCGAGGCCCTGGCCAACAGCGAGCGGCTCAACCGCGAAGGTCGGCTGATGATCCTCACCAGCCGGTCCACGCATTCCGCCGCGGTCATGCTGGTCTCCGCGCTGGAGCAACGCACCGAAGCCGTCTTCATCGGACAAGGGACTGCCGACCGGCCGAACCATTATGGCGAGACGAATATTTTCGTGACGCCCAACTCCATGCTGCCGATCATTCACGCCAGCGAATACTACCAGACCTCGTTCGACGGTGATGACCGCCGCTTTCGCGCGCCGGACATCGCTATTCCCTACACCTTTGCCGACTACGCAGCCGGATCCGACGCCGTGCTGACTGCCGCCATCACTGAAATCAATGGAGACTGATATGTCTTTCAAGAAATTGCTTCTTGGCGCCGCGACGGGTGCCGCTTGCCTGTCTGCCTGCGCCCAGGCGGAAAGCCCTTGGACCCATGATGCAGCCGACGATCGCATTGGCCGGATCTATTACTATGAGCGTTCCAACACGGATGGCACGCTAGATGAGCGCATCACAGTCTTCCGCAGGGGTGCCACACAGATCGAGGTCTACAAGGAAAACGGCTTGTGTCACCGCGCGGCTCTCGTCACCGCGACACTGAACCTGGACACACTCTCCGCTCCCGTTATCACCGGTGGTCAGCTGCAGCCGAATGCCCAGCATTTCGATTTTGCCTTTCTCGAGCTGAACGAGGAAACGGGGCAGGTGGATATGCTGGTGCAATTGCCGGACATGGAAATCCGCAACGAGGCGCAGATCCACCATCCGAACTGGACTCTGTTCGATTTCGACCTTGCCAGCTTCACCGTCGCAACGCCGCACCTGGATAATCCGCAAGCGGGTTTCGAATTCGGAATGGCCCTGCTTTGGTCCGACCCATCGGCGCCGGATCCGTTCTACTGGATGGGAGACGTCAGCGCCGAATACGCGGGTCAGGCCCAGCATCTGGGTGTGACCAGTCTGGAATACCGCCTGACCGGGTCGGCCTTCGATATTGAACTGTCAACGGGCGAGGAGGGGCGTCTCTGGCTCGATGCGGAAGATGGCCATGTGGTCGACGCGGTTATGCCGGTCCCCAATCATCCCGGTTACACAGACTTCCGCCTGCGCCTGCTCGATGTCAGTGACGGAGGCGAAGCGGAATGGACCAACCTGCTCACGGCGCATTTTGAGGGCTGTGAATAGGGCGACCTTTTCCGCCGACCAGCGGTGAGAACTACCAGCCTCCGGGATGCGCGCTCCCGGAGGCTTTTTGTGTGGCCACATTCTGTGCACAAACCAGCCGATTTGCTGCCTGACCCTGCAACTAGGCTCTTGCCTTCGTGGATCAGGAGGCGTTTTATGAAAAATAATCCTGTTTGTAGAGAATTATCGATGGAATTTCACCGCACAAAGCGCTTGCCGCCTTATGTTTTCGAAGAAGTTAATCGTCTAAAGGCGAGTTTGCGGGCAAATGGTGCGGATATCATCGATTTTGGTATGGGAAATCCCGACCTGCCGACGCCCCAGCACATTCTCGACAAGCTGAAAGAGACGGCCGAAGCGCCGCGCACCAACGGTTATTCTGCCTCGAGAGGTATTCCCGGGCTGCGCAAGGCGCATGCGCGCTATTACCAACGACGCTTCGGCGTGCAACTCGATCCTGACACGGAAACGATTGTTACGCTGGGCAGCAAGGAAGGTTTCGCCAATCTGGCGCAGGCCATCACCGCCCCGGGTGACGTTATCCTGGCGCCCAGCCCCTCCTATCCCATCCACACCTTCGGCTTTTTGATCGCAGGCGGCACCATCCGTCATGTCGAGGCGCCGAACCCGGAGGAGTATCTGCGGGGGCTGGAGCATGCGGTGAACCACACCGTGCCCAAGCCGATTGCCGTGGTGATCTGCTACCCGTCCAATCCGACAGCCCAGACGGCCAGCCTGGAATTCTATCGGGATGTCGTGAAATTTGCGGACAAACACGATTTGCTGATCCTGTCGGACCTGGCCTATTCGGAGATCTATTTCGGAGACGAGCCCAGCCCGTCAATGTTGCAGGTCGAGGGTGCGAAGGAGCGGACGATCGAGTTCACCTCGATGTCAAAGACCTATTCCATGGCTGGATTCCGTGTCGGTTTCGCCGCCGGGTCCGCGCGTCTCGTTGCCGCCCTGGCGCGTGTGAAATCCTATCTCGATTACGGGGCCTACACGCCGGTTCAGGTTGCTGCCTGCGCAGCGCTTGACGGTCCGCAGGATTGTGTCGAGGACACCCGAGCCATCTACAAGCATCGCCGGGATGTGCTGGTGGAGAGTTTCAGCCGCGTCGGCTGGGATATCCCGTCACCGGAGGCTTCGATGTTTGCCTGGGCTCCCTTGCCCAAGGGGTTCGAGGACATGGGCTCGCTGGCCTTCTCAAAGGCCCTGATGGAACATGCCGGCGTCGCCGTGGCGCCGGGCATCGGGTTCGGAGAGCATGGAGAAGGGTATGTTCGCTTGGCGCTGGTCGAGAATGAGCAGCGTATTCGCCAGGCCGCGCGCGGGGTCGGCGAGTATCTGAAAACCCGCCAACCCCAGCTCAGGGCGGTATAGGACCGATCAGGGCCTAGAAGTAGCGGATCGCGAAACCCGGTCCGCCGCCAAAGCCGCCGGACAGGGAGCGGGAACGCTTGCGCCGGCGATGCATGCGCGACTGCATGACCTTGCGCGCCTCTTCCAGCGTCGGCTTGTCATCGCCATCGCCACCTTCAGCCAGGTCCTCGCGGTGGGCGACGAACTCGGCATAGGCCTCGAGTTCCGGAGCCAGCCCGGCACTAACCAGGTCAATCATGATGGCGTCATCGATGTATCCGATGCCGGGAATGCGATCCGGGATCAGATCATCCGGGTCAGCAAAATATGCGAGGGCGTCGACAACGCGCTTGCGGTCTTCGCCGGAGAGTTTCCAGTCATCGTCACGAACCATGGCGATCAGTGGGTCGAGCTTCTCGAGGCGTTCGGTGACAAATTTCGGCGGATTGGCTGCGATAGCTTCCTTTTTCATCGCGGCAATGCCCTCGATGATCATCTGCTCATCATCAGCGCGATTGTCGCGAGCCTTGTCCAGGCGCTCCTTGAAGAAGGCCAGATCGCTCTCGCTCAACTCGAATTCGACTTTTAATGTATCGCCCGACATAGGTTCCTCGCGATTTGGATGGGTAGCTCTGGGAGCATGAAGAGACTTGAATTGGCGTCAAAGGTCAAACGAACTTGCTAAGCTTCCCTTAACCCTTCGCGCACTTCTCACTCGCAATGCAGTGCCCGAAGTGTCTTACTTCTCCTCATGAGTATCGCCTTCAATACCGCCGTTTCAGGCATGCTGGCTGCTGAAGCACAATTCAGCTCTGCCGCAAGGAATGTGGTCGATAAAGCGGCCCAGGGCGAAGACGTTATTCAGGCGAGTATCGCCGTGAAAAAGGCCGAGGCCACACATAGTGCTGCGGCGGCCATGGTTCGAGTTACCAGCGAGATGACGGACACACTTCTCGACATAACCGTCTGATCGCATCCGGTCCGGGTGGCCGGTGGGCATCATCCCCCTTCGTAGTCTCCATTGGCGTGTAGTCAACAGGAGGGGATGATCGCCCCACCCGGAGCGGTCCGGATCAAGCTGTTTCAACTCTCGCATTTTTCTCCGAAACGTCCTAACTGACGGGCATGAGCAAAACCGTCTCCGTCGACATTGTCACTGATTTTGTCTGTCCCTGGTGCTGGCTGGGAAAGAGGAATTGGGATGCGGCCCTGGACCAGGTGCGCGGCATCCAGGTTGAAACGACCTGGCGCCCCTATCAGCTCGACCCGACAATCGCCCGTGAGGGGCGGCCCTATCGCGATTACATGAAAGCGAAATTCTCCGGCGAGCACGCCGATCGCTGGAAGCAGATGCGTGAATATCTTGAGGCTGCTGGTCCGGACGCCGGAATCGAATTCCGCTTCGACGATATCAAGACCCGTCCGAACACCTTGAACGCTCACCGGCTGATGCGCTGGGCTGCAGGACAGGGCAAGGCTGACGCAATGGCCGAGGAGCTTTTTGACGCCTTCTTCAGGCGGTCGGAAGATATTGGCGACTCAGGGGTGCTCGCGGCCTGTGCGGAGGCTGCCGGGCTGGAGCGTCCCGTCATCGCGGACCTTCTCTCGACGGATCGTGATGAGAAGGCGGTCTGGGACGAAGAGATGTTTTATCGCAAGCTCGGTGTTTCCGGCGTGCCCACCTATATTTTCAATGGCCAGTTCGCCGTCTCCGGCGCTCAAGAGCCCGCTGCGCTTGCGGATGCGATCCGCGAGGCCGCCAAACAACCTGCTGAGGAAGAGGAAATATCCGAATGACCGAGATCCAGGCGGTCGGCATTTATGCCGGTCTGAACCTTCTCCTGATGATTTTCCTGGCGATCAATGTGACCCGGCACCGTCGCCGTTCCGCGATCAGCCTGGGCACCGGATCCGACGAAGCTCTGGAACAGGCTTTTCGCGCCCAGGCGAACTGTCTGGAGAACTCTGTGCCGGGGATTGTGGCCCTGGCGCTCCTGGCTCTTGGCGGCAGCGGCATGCTGGTCGTCCACGTTTTCGGTGTCGCCCTGACGCTTGGCCGCGTTCTGCATGCCCAGGGATTGCTGTCCAAGCCGGGCCGCAGTTTCGGCCGCTTTGCCGGAACACTGCTGACCTGGCTCAGCCTGCTGGGCATGGCGCTGTTTCTGGTGGTGTCGCCCTTCATTGCGGCATTGCAGTAGATACGCGCAGAGGGCTATAGCCGAGACATGACTGACACGATGATTTCTCCCGACAAACAACGCCTTCAGGATATCGCTGCCGATCTGATCGAGCGGGCGATTAAAGCGGGTGCCGATGCTGCCGAGGCGACGGTCAGCGAATCCCGCAATACCGAGCTGTCCGTGCGAGATGGCAATCTCGAGGACATTGAGGGGTCTGAAAGCCTGGATGCCGGCGTGCGGGTCTTCATTGGCAAGCAACAGGCCGGCGTCGCCTTTTCCGACCTCTCAGCGGATGGGCGTGGCCAGTCAATCGATCGCGCTGTCGCCATGGCCCGTGTGGCGCCGGAGGATCCGTTCTCTGCGCTCGCCGAAGCCGAGCGTCTCAGCGACAATCCTCCGGAAATCCAACTGTTCAATGACACGGTCTGGTCGCCACAGGACCTGGAAGCGATCGCGATCGAGGTCGAGACAGCAGCGCGCGCCGTGGACGGCGTCTCCATGACAGACAGCGCCTTTGCCAGTTTCGGGCAGGGCGCTGCGGCCTATGCCACCTCTACCGGCTTCAACCAGGGTTGGCGCAAGAGTGTCTTTTCCTATGGAGCGAGTGTTATCGCGGAGAAGGATGGCGCCATGGAGCGCGATTATTCCGCGACCAGTGCGCGGCGCCCGGCGGATCTGCGAGCTCCCGGTGAGATCGGTACCGAGGCCGGTGAGCGCACGGCCCGGCGCGTTGGCCCACGCAAAATCGACAGTGGCACACTGCCTATCGTTTTCGACCGTCGTGTAGCTTCGACCTTCCTGAGTGCTTTGAGCGGTGCGATTTCCGGTCCCGCCGTCGCGCGTGGTGTGTCATTCCTGCGCGATAAAATGGGCGCGCAGATCTTTGCAGATGGCATCACCATCCACGATCAGCCACATCGCGACTGGGGTCACGGCTCTGCGCCCTTTGACGGTGAAGGCACGGTCAATCGTGCCAGCCGCATCATCGATGATGGTCGCCTGACCACGTGGTTCCTCAACTCGGCCGCCGCGCGGCAGCTCGAACTCAAGCCCACCGGTCATGCGCGCCGCAGCATGGGTGGCCCGCCCGGGGCTGGCCCCACCAATCTGCATCTTGAAGCCGGTGCCACCAGCCGCGATGATCTTGTCGGTGGTATTTCCGACGGTGTCATCGTCATGGAAATGTTCGGGCCATCGCTCAATTCCAACACCGGCGACTGGTCGGTGGGCGTTTCCGGCTATCGTATCGAGAATGGTCTCATGACCTATCCGGTGAGCGAGATCACCGTCGCCGGTAATCTGATTGAAATCTTCGCGCGGCTAGTTCCGGCCAGTGACCTGGAATTCCGCGGCTCCATCAATTCACCCAGTGTTCTCGTCGATGCCATGTCGGTCGGCGGGCTCTAAGCTTCAATCCAAAGAGGGCTGAGATGAAAAAAGACAATGAACTGAACCAGCAACTGCTTCACCTCGTCATCGGCGGTGAATTGGTCTGTGTGACTCCCGACAACTGCGAGTTCAAGGATCTGGAAGACGTCGATTTTGTCGGCGCATTCGGCTCCTATGAAGAAGCACGCGCGGCCTGGAAAGGCGCAGCTCAGCGCACGGTCGACAACGCCCACATGCGCTATTTCATCATCCACGCACACCAGCTGCTCGAACCGCAGACTGGCAAATAGTCCGACGTTTTGAGCGACACCGTCCGAACTTCCACCTGGCAGCTGGGGAAACGTCTCTGGAACGACTGGGTGACGACCAAGCCGGCGCTTCTTCTGGGGGCGCTGGCTCTTGCCGTTATCACCTCGCTGGCGGCGGCAAGTTATGCGGGTTTGATTGCCTGGACGTTTGATCTGCTCGAGAGGCGGGATCCGTCCTTTTTCCCGTCGGCACCATTGGTGATCGTGACCCTGGCGACGATCCGATCGCTCAGCCTTTATGGTCAGACGGTCCTGACCAATCGCGTCGCATTGACGGTCATGCAGGACATGCAAAACGCCATGTTCGCCAAATTCGTCCATGCCGATTTTGCCCGGCTGACCAGCGAGCCGGTTGGCGCCCTGGTCTCGCGTTTTACCAATGACATCACCCTGCTGCGTGAGACGTTGGTACGCCTCGCCAATAATCTGGTGCGCGATGTCCTGACCGTTATCGGCGCGATTGCGTGGATGGTCTATCTGGACTGGATGCTGGCGGCGATGATCCTGGTGGTTTATCCGATCGCTTTTTATCCCGTCGTCCGGATCGGTCAGAAACTGCGCAAGACCTCGGCGGATGCCCAGTCACAAATGGGTGCCGTGACCAGCCAGCTGGAGGAGAGTTTTTCCGGATCACGCATGGTCAAGACCTATGGCCTGGAAGGCTATGAAACAGAGCGTGCCCGGGTGTCATTCCTGGAACGCCTGAAATTCCTTTTTCGGATCACCGAGAACAGGGCCCGCGTCGATCCAATCCTCGAGATTGTTGGCGGCCTGGCATTGGCGGGGCTGATCGGATTTGCCGGCTGGCGTCTGATCGATGGCGGCACGTCGATCGGCAATCTGATGGGGATTCTGACGGCGTTGGGGGTGATGTCCCCCGCCATTCGCGCCATCGGCACATTGAACGCTGTCGTGCAGGAGGGGTTTGCCGTGCTCGAGCGGATCTTTGCCGTGCTTGACGAACCCGAGAACATCGCGCCAGCCCTGGAGGCGCCAGCACTGGCAGTGTCGCAGGCGGCAGTGTCACTTGATGGCGTCAGTTTCAGTTATCCCGACGGCTCGGCGGCCCTGCGTGAGGTAACTCTAAAGGCGGATCCGGGGCAGACGGTCGCTCTGGTGGGAGCATCGGGTTCGGGCAAGTCGACCGTGATCAATCTGATCCCGCGATTGTATGATGTCTCGTCCGGCGTGTTGCAAATCGATGGCCAGGACATTCGCACCGTTTCGCTTGCCAGCTTGCGCCAGTCCATGGCCCTGGTCAGCCAGGACGTGACCCTGTTCGATGACAGTGTCCGCGCCAATATCGCCTTTGGACGCCTCGATGCTTCCGATGCCGAGATAGAGGCTGCGGCAAGAGCGGCCGACGCGCATGATTTCATCATGGAGCTTCCGGACGGGTATCACAGCCCGGTCGGTCCGCGCGGCGGCAATCTGTCCGGAGGTCAGCGTCAGCGCATCTCGATTGCCCGCGCCATTTTGAAAGACGCGCCTATCCTGCTTTTGGATGAAGCGACCAGTGCGTTGGACACCCAGTCAGAAAAGCGTGTCCAGAACGCGCTCGATCGACTGTCTGAAGGCCGCACGACGATTGTCATTGCTCACCGACTCTCGACCGTTCGTAATGCTGACTGGATCTATGTGATGCAGGATGGCGAGGTCTGCGAACAGGGACAGCACGAGGCGCTTGTTGCGCAGGACGGGGTGTATGCGCGCCTGAGCCAGATGCAGTTCGGCGAGAAAACCGGGTAGTTACTCGGCTGCGGTCGTCAGCACGTCGCGGTTTCGTCCTTCTGGCAATTCAACCGAGAAGACAGATCCCGCGCCCGGTGCACTTTCCACCAAGATGTCACCGCCCATGAGCTCGGCCAGTTTCTTGGCAATCGCCAGACCCAGACCGGTGCCGCCGTTCTTGCGGGCGAGCTCGGACTCGGCCTGGCTGAAAGGCATGAAAATGCGGTGGACCAGGTCACCGTCCATGCCGATACCGGTGTCGGCGACTTCCAGCATGACCTTGTGGGCGCCTGTCTCTGTCTGGGAGGTCAGGCATTTCACACGAAGTTCGCCACGTTCGGTGAATTTGACGGCGTTGGAGAGGAGGTTGGAGAGGATCTGCCGAATACGCGCCGGATCTCCGATCGCCTCGCGATCGGCACAAGGGTCGATTTCGACATGCATGTTGAGGCCTTTTTCGCTGGCCTTCATGCGATAGGGGCCGGTGACACTTTGCACCAGTTCGGATGGGTTATAGCTGGCTTCCTCAACCTCGAACCGGCCATTCTCGATATTGGCCAGGTTCAGAATATCATTGAGGATATCCAGAAGGGCTTCACCCGAGCGATGGATGAGGTCGACCATCTCGCTCTGGGATTCCGATAATTCGGTACTGGCGAGCAGGCTGGACATGCCCAGCACGCCATTCATCGGCGTGCGGATCTCGTGGCTCATCGTGGCCAGGAATTTGGATTTGGCGCGGCTGGCTTCGGTGGCCTGCTGGCGCGCTTCGACGAGATCGTGGATATCTGTCATGGCGCCAACAAAGCGGCTGGGGTCGCCATCTGGCGTCCGCACAGCCTCACCGCGCAGGCGGAACCAGCGATAGGTGCCGCCAACCACCTTCATGCGCGCGGTCATGTCGAAGGGGCCACCGGTATCAAAGTGACGCTGCTGGGCAGCCTGGAAACGGTTGCGGTCGTCGCGGTGGAGGAGGATCTTGAACGCGTCGGAGCCGGCGGTGAATTCGCGGGATTGGTAGCCCAGGAGTTCACGTGCCCGCGCCGAGAGGTAGACCTGATCCGTTTCCAGGCACCAGTCGATGATCCCGTCCGACGTACCCTTGATGGCGAGCGCAGCCCGCTCGCCGGACTCAATGGTCAGGATGTCGCCGGTCAGGCGGCGTTTATAGTGGTTGAAGACGGCCAGCAATTCATCGGCATGTTCAATCGCCCGCTTGAATTGCGCGACAATTATGCCGATGGATTGGGCGCCGTGGAAAAGCGGCATCGCGACATAGCCGCGAATACCCATCTGTACCAGGATCACGTCCTTGGGAAAAAGCGCGGTGACCTGGTCGTCATAGATCGCCGCGCCGACGCGCAGAACTTCTTCACAGGGCGTTCCTATGATGGGGTAACAGAAGTTCCCGGCCGGTTTCTTGCTCGTCATCACGTGCAGGGTGCGGATGTAGCGGTGGGCGACATCGGTGCGCCCGATGTAGATCCGGTCCGCGTCGAACAGCTCGGCCGTGTGCTTGACGAAGGCTTGCAGAAACCCCTGGCAGCTCTCTCGTGAAAGAACAAAGTTCAGCCGCTCCAGCCGTCCACTTGTTCTCTCACCCTTGATTGCCAGATCACGCATTGCCCGTCTCCCAGAACCGCACGAAGGGTCGGGGGAAGACACCTCGTGGTTAACAGGTGTTAATGTGGCGGAAGGCTGTGGAAAGGTGGCGTCATATCTGATGATTCAGGGGGTTATAAAGAATCAGCAGCGCGCTATTCGCGGCGAAGAATCCGTTCGGTCAGTAGGTTACCCCACCAGCTCGCCATGAATTCCGACTGCACTGCATCTCGGTCATAGACATTTTCGACCCAGTCCCAGAATTCGATCGGATTCGATTCGTTGTACACGCGATAGGTCTCGAAAAAGTGGTCGAGTACACCCGTCTTTCCGGCCTTAACGTGCAGATATTTAAGGGAGAGGTGCGTAATTGCCTCGTCATAGGGCATTTTAAGGTGGATCAACCGGAACAGGACTGACATCAACCCGGCCCGGTCTGCGCCTGACTTGCAGTGGAGGAAGGCCGGATAGGCAATCGATTCGAAAATATTCTTCGCGCGCTGCATCCGGTCGAGATAGGGCGCTTCGCGGGATCCGAACGGCATGTCGATCATGTCCAGACCGAGTTTCTCGCACGCTTCCTTCTCCAGGTCGTAATAGCAGACGCCAGGTTGGGTACCGCGAATGTTCAGAATGGTCTTGAAACCCTGTTCCTTGAGCCATTCCAGTCGCTCGGGGGAGGGTTGGTTGCCGCGCCACATACCGCCACCAACCTCATGCATGTTGTGAAAGCGCTGGCGCAGGATGCCGTGATCCTTCCAGAGATAATCGCTCCAGGCGCGCTTGCGGTCTTCAGGATTGCTAAGGTCGTAGCTCATGATGGTTTCATTCTCCCTCTGCCGGATTTAGGCTGATGAAGACGCGCATGCAACCGCGCGCTACTCTTGACCTTTGCGCGATTGGGAGCGAGCAAGGCACATCATGTTGAAACGTTTGCTGGCTCAGGCCTGGATGCAAGAAGTCATCGCCTTTCTTGTCTTCCTCTATATTGAAACCGTTCGCCGCTCGATCCGTTGGGAAGTGCGCAACAATGCGTTCATCGACAAGGTGCATGCCGAAAGCATTCCGATCATCGGAGTGATCTGGCATGGCCGTATCCTGATGGCACTGCAAGGATGGCATCGAAACTATGCACGCATGATGGCCGTCGCATCGCGGTCCCGCGATGCAGAGTTCGCGGCGCGCCTGGTGAAATATTATGGCGTCAAACTGGCGCGCGGATCGTCTTACAATCCCAACAAGCCGGGATCGGACAAGGGCGGTAGCGCGGCTTATCGAGAAATCCTGCGTCATATACAAGATGGCGGTAGTGGCGCCGTGACGCCCGACGGGCCGCGGGGGCCGCGCATGCGGGCGAGCTACGGGGCTGTTCGGCTGGCGCGGGATACGGGCGCACCGATCGTGCCATTCACCTGGTCCAGTCGCCGCAAGACCGTCATTCACAAATCCTGGGACAAACACTACCTGCCAAGCTTTTTCACCAAGGGTGTGATCATCTGGGGCGATCCGATCTATGTCGCGGCCGACGCGACACAGGAGGATCTGGCCGCCGCCCGTGATGAAGTCGAGGCGCAAATGAACCGCCTGTCGCTGGAAGCGGATGAAGCTGCTGGCGGTGAGGTCGTGCTGCCGGACGCCAAAAAGCGCCCTGAAAACCGTCCCGACGGTATCCCTGCATGAATCTGCCTGCCTCGCTTCGCTGGTACCGACTGTTGATGAGCGCTGTGACTCCTCTCTCCAGGATGGTGCTCAGGCGTCGGGCCAAGGCGGGCAAGGAAGACGCGTCACGCCTTCACGAGCGTCTGGGAAAGCCAACCGAGAGACGACCGGAAGGCTCACTGATCTGGCTGCACGGCGCCAGCGTAGGCGAGAGCCTTGTCCTGGCTACTCTTGTGGATGAGTTGAGCGGACGGCGTCCGGAGCTCAGATTTCTGGTGACCACCGGCACGGTCACGTCGGCCAACTTGATGGCGGAACGTCTGCCCTCCACCGCGATTCACCAGTTTGTTCCACTGGACACGCCTTCCGCGGTTGCCGGCTTTCTGGAGCACTGGGCCCCTGACCTCGCGGTTTTCGCCGAATCCGAGCTGTGGCCCAACCTGGTTTCTTCGATCAGGCAACGCCAAATTCCGTTGGCACTGGTCAATGCGCGCATGAATGAGAAATCCCTCAGGAGTTGGCGCGGTCGCCGCGAGAGCGCGCGTTACCTGCTGGGAAGCTTCTCCTGGATCGGACCCGCGGATGAACGCACACGCGCCGGCCTGTCCGATCTGCTCGGGCGTGAACCGCTGGACCTGGTCGGCAATATCAAGCTGGAAGCCAAGCCGATGCCGCCTGATCCGCACGAGTTGTCGCGGGTGCGTGTCGCTCTGGCCGGGCGGTCTGTCTGGCTGGCGTCTTCAACCCATTCCGGCGAGGAGGGCGTGGTGCTGGCGGCCAATTCCCTGCTCAAGAAGCGGCACCCCAATACGTTGTTGATCCTGGCGCCCCGCCATCCGGAGCGTGCCGAGGAAATTGAAAAGCTGATGCAACGGCATGACCATACATGGTCCAGACGTTCACGGGATGAAACCCCCGATACGTCGTGCGATGTCTGGCTGGCGGATACGCTGGGTGAGATGGCGCTTTGGTATTCCAGCGCCTCGGCATCCTTTATCGGCGGCAGCCTGTTACGCGGTATTGGTGGCCACAATCCGATTGAGGCGAGCCAGCTTGGCTCCGCTGTGATTTCCGGTGAGCATGTCCCCAGCTTCCAGGATGTTTTTGACGTTTATCGGTCTGAAAAGGCCGTGACCTTTGTTGATGATGCGTTGAGTCTGTCTGAAGCCGTCGAGGATATCTGGGCACACCAGGGCCCGACAGCTAAGCGGGGAATGGCAGCGGTACGGCAGCTTTCCGGCGGCGCGCTGGAGCAGACGACATCAGCTCTTCTGGCTCTTTTGGATGAGGAGGCCGAGGCGTGAAGGAACCGGCGTTCTGGAGAACCGATGGTGGACGGGGGTCCGGTGCCCTGACCCGAGCCTTGCTGTCTCCATTGGGGCGGATCTATGCCTGGGCTGTGGCCCGCAGAATCCGCAAGACCGAACCGGTGGATCCCGGCACCCCCGTGATCTGTGTCGGCAATATCACCCTGGGTGGGACGGGCAAGACGCCGGTGACCCAGAGTATTCTGCGTCGTCTGGAGGAACTCGATTGCAAGCCCTGCGCGCTGAGCCGGGGTTATGGCGGGTCCGAGGCCGGGCCGTTGGAAGTTCTCGATACGCATAGCGCGACCCAGGTCGGCGATGAACCGCTTTTGCTCGCACACGATGCCCGTGTCTGGATTTCCCGCGACCGTGTGGAAGGGGCACACGCCGCTGTAGAGGCCGGGGTCGACGTTATCGTCATGGATGACGGCCATCAGAACCCGACCCTGAAAAAGACCCTCTCCATCGTTGTGATCGACAGTGTTGCGGGCTGGGGAGCCAATCTGGTTTTTCCGGCGGGCCCGTTGCGAGAACCCGTTCCGGTCGGCCTCGCCCGCGCGGATGCGGTCATAGTGATGACACCCGATCAGGATGCGGTGCCCAATTATGCGCGCCTGCAGTTGAGCGATCTGGAGATCCCGGTCTTGCAGGCCTGGCTTGAACCCCGAGAAGCGCCCCCGAAGGGACGGCTTCTGGCCTTTGCCGGGATTGGTCGACCCCAGAAGTTCTTTGATGCACTTGAGGCGGCCGGTGCACAGCTGACAGACGGCCTCGAATTCCCCGACCATCATCCCTATTCGGAACGGGACCTGGCCTATCTGCGTGACCACGCAGCCAGTCACGAGGCGAAATTGATCACGACCGAGAAGGATTGGGTACGGCTTCCCGTCGATGTGCGCGCCGATATCCTGGCCTGGCCGGTGGAGGCGCGCTTCGCCAATCCGGCTGCCCTGGACGCGTTATTGCTCGATATTGTGGACGCAAGGCCATCGGCCCGCTAAATCCTGTTCATGAGCGACGATATTCCCCAGCCACCCGTGATGACACGTATCAGCTGGCGCCTGCAGGCGCTGGCCTGGGACACCTATCTGGCCTGGTACAAGGCGAAGGGTATCGACAGAGCGTCGGATGCTGCAGGCGAGCTGTTGCAGCGTCTCGGTCCGATGACCTCGGTGCACAAGGTGGCGCGCATCAACATGCAGCGTTGTTTCCCCGATGCCGAGCCGATGGAGATTGACCGCCTGCTGCGTGGCATGTGGGATAATTTCGGTCGTCTGGGCGGCGAAATGCCCCATCTTGGCGTATTCGCCGGGCCGGAATTCGACGAACGGGTCGAATTTATCGGCCGGGAGAAGCTGGAAAAGGCACGCGATGAGCAGCGCCCGCTGGTCATCATCTCGATGCATCATTCCAACTGGGAGATTGCTGCCGCGGCGATCAGCCAGACCGGTCTACCCTGCCATATCACCTATCGGGCTGCGAACAATCCGCTGATCGATGAACGTATTTCGGCGACGCGCAAGGATTACGGCGTCAAGACACTGACAGCCAAGGGCGGCGATGGTGCGAAAGCGCTGATGAACGCGCTCAAGCGCGGTGAATCCGTCGCGTTGATGAACGACCAGAAAATGAATGACGGTGTTGAAGTGCCGTTTTTCGGGTATCCGTCGATGACGGCTCCCGGCCCGACGCGTCTGGCCATGCGCTATAACGCACCATTGACCCCGATCTCGGTGCGTCGGACCGGTGGTGCGAATTTCCAGGTCGAGGTGCATGATCCGATCGAGCTCTCCGACAATCCCGACAAGGCCCAGGCCATTGTCGAAACCGTCGCGCGTGTGAGCCAGTGGGTCGAGTCCGAGGTCCGCAAGGCGCCGGAGCAATGGTTCTGGGTGCACCGTCGTTGGGCCAAGTCGATCTACAAGGAGGCGCGCAAGGCCTGACGGCCCCGCGCGTGTTCGCTCAGAGCAAATTCCTGATGTCCGAGGAGAAACTCGGATAGGCGAAGATCGTCGACTTGATCTCGCTGACACCGACCCTGTGTTTCATGGCGAAGGACAGAATGTGGATGATGTCATCCGCATGGTGTCCCAGCAGATGTGCACCGACAATCTGGTCATTTTCCTCATCGATGAGAATCTTCGACCAGGCTAGGCTTTCCGCGTAGGACTTGCCAGAAAACCAGCCGGACATGTCATTGACTGCAACACGCAGCTTGCTGACGCTGTCCCGCGCCTGGGCTTCTGTCAGTCCGACGCTGGCCAGGCTCGGAACGGTGTAGACGGCGTTTGGAACTGCGAAATAGTCCGGAACTTCAGTGCCGCCGGTCAGAATATTGCGGGCCACGATCTGCCCTTCATGGGTCGCGAAGGGAGAGAGCTGGGCCGTGTGAGCCAGCGCGTCACCAGCAACCCAGACAGCGGGGTTGCTGGTTGACTGAAGATGCTCGTGCAGATCGATCCGGATGCCGTCATGATCGATGCCGGCCTTGTCCAGGTCCAGCGTATCGACATTGGCCATGCGGCCCGCGCCATTGATCACGCGTTCGGCCGCCAGGGTGATGGTTTCTCCATCCGTTTCAAAGACGACTTCAAGCCCGTCATCTGCGCGTCGCACCTGCTTGACGCCCACGCCGGTATGCACGTCCACACCCAGGCGTTCAGTCTCGGCCCGCAACATGGAAACAGCATCTGTATCGAGGCGCGGGAGGAGTTGCGGAGCAAGTTCCAGGATGGTCACCTTGGTGCCTGCGCGAGCATAGACATGGCTGAACTCCAGTGCGATCACACCGCCGCCGATAAAGACGACGCTTTCCGGCTGGTGAGTGTCCGAGAGCACATCATCCGAGGTCATCAGCAATTGCGACCCCGGAATGGGCAGGGGACGTGTTTTCGAACCCGTGGCGATGATGATATGCGCCGCGGTCAATTCCGTGTCTCCAACACGAACCGAGTTCGGACCGGTGAATTTGGCGTGGCCCCGAAAAACGTCACCGCGTTTTGTCGCGAGATCGCTCATGGCGCCGGGAATGAAGCTGATCATGTCATTCTTGCGTTCGACAAGCGCTTTCCAGTCCAGCTTTACATCTCCGACGGAAATGCCGTGAGCCGAAGCCTTGGCGATCGTATCGAGCGAGGCTGCCGCGGCGACCAGGACCTTTTTGGGCGTACAGCCCCGATTGGGACAGGTGCCGCCAAAGTCCAGCTCCTCGATGAAAGCGATGCGTTTGCCGGCCTCAGCCAGCGGGGCCGAGGCGCCGAAGCCTGCATTGCCGCCGCCAATGATGATGATGTCGTATTCCCGGGTCATGGATGGGCTCCCTGCCATTGTGGTTCGCTGGGCAGGTGGGGGGTGCCGAGCGGGTCCGCAAGATGCCTACCTATCACTAGGTTGTGAGCGGGTTAAAAGAAAAGGCGCCGCGGGCAGCGGCGCCTTCTCCCCGTCTTATTCGGCGGGCTGTAGTGCGGGGTAATCCGTATATCCCTCCGCGCCTCCGCCATAATATGTGGCCTGATCGCCTTCATTGAGAGGGGCGTCCGCGCGGATGCGCTCGGGCAGGTCAGGATTGGCGATGTAGTCACGGCCGATCGCCACGGCGTCAGCGTGTCCATCGACGACAGCCGCTGCAGCGCGCTCTGCGCTATAGCCGCCATTGGCGACATAAAATCCGTCCCAGGTCTGGCGAACCGCGGCCAGAACCGCGTCTGCGTTCTCGATGCCTTCAACGCCCGGGAATTCCTCGACCATGTGAAGATAGGCGAGGTCGAAGGCATTGAGCGCCTCGACCGCTGTTGTGAAAGTCGTAGCCGGATCGCTGTCGGCCATGTCGTTGAACTGGCCCGTCGGGGAGAGGCGTACGCCCACCCTGTCCGCGCCAATCGCGTCAACGATCGCTGCAACAACCTCTCGCAGAAAGCGCACCCGGTTTTCGGCCGAGCCGCCATATTCGTCGTCGCGTCTGTTGGAGCCATCACGCAGGAACTGGTCAATCAGATAACCGTTGGCCGCGTGGACCTCGACCAGGTCGAAGCCGGCCGCGATCGCATTGCGGGCGGCCTGGGCATAGTCGGCGATGGTTGCCTGGATTTCCTCGATGCTCAGCGCCCGTGGCTGGGAGGTGTCGACCAGACCGGTTTCAATAAAGGTCTGTGCATTTGCGCGGATGCCTGACGCCGACACCGGTTGTGCTTTGTCGGGAAGAAGTGAGCTGTGGCTGATCCGGCCCACATGCCAGAGCTGCAGCGCGATCTTGCCACCGAGAGCGTGCACGCCGTCTGTGATTTCCTTCCAGCGGGCGATCTGGGCATCGGAGTGAATGCCCGGCGTGTTGATATATCCCTTGCCCATCGGGGAGATCTGCGTGGCTTCGGTGATCAGCAGACCGCCAGAAGCCCGCTGGGCATAGTATTCAGCCACAAACGGACCGGGTACGCCGTCCGGCGTGGCCCGGTTGCGGGTCAGCGGAGCGAGAAAAATCCGGTTGGTCACGTCAACGGCACCAATCCGGACAGGGGAGAAGAGGGCTTCATGCGCCATGGGGAGTGTCCTTTGTTTTCCCTTGGAGGACGGGGCGCATATGGAGATGGGGGCAGGGCCTGCCAAGAGTGGCCACAAAATAAATGCAGGCTCTGGCGCTTCTCTGTCTTCCGCCGAGGCAGGAGAAGGCAGCAGGGTCTGAATTACGCCGCCCAGGCCTGCCAGGCAGCTTCTACCGCTGCATCAATCTCGTCTGGCGACCAGGATTTGCCCTGATTGATCTGTTTGAGCATGGAGACCAGCGGAGGAAAGAAGAAAGCCACCAGGACGTCACGCTCCAGTGTCTTGATCTCACCGGACACCTGGCCGTCTTTGATGATGGCGCAAAGGTGCTCGATGATACGTTCGTGAGCCGCGCCGCCTTCCTGTCGGGACAGGGCGCTTTCGCCGAAACGCTGGCCGAAGGTGAAGGCCGAGAGATCGTGGCAATAGGTATTCCACATGCCCAGCCACATGGCACGGGCGCGACCCTTTACGCTGGCGGTGTCACCGGTCTCTGCGGAGACGCGTTCAAAGACGTCAGCCTTGAGCTGGCGATAGGCCGCGATCATCAGCTCGTCCTTGCTTTTGAAGTGACGATAGAGCGTGCCTTCCGCCATGCCGCTACGCGCGGCAATGGCTGCGGTTGTGGCTGCCCCAAAACCATCCGCTGCCACGATATCCATCGCGGCACGCATCAGTTTCTCTCTGGTGTTGGACGGATGGGTGAGCATGGACTCACATATAGTGTGTTTCCGGGCCGGCTGCCAAACGTCCGGGTGCCAGCCCGGACAATCTAGTCTTCCAGCGCGGCAAGATAGCGCTCGGCGTCGAGCGCCGCCTGACAGCCCATACCCGCTGCGGTGACAGCCTGGCGGTAGGTGTCATCAGTGACATCACCCGCAGCGTAGACGCCGGGAATCGAGGTCTTCGGGGTGCCGGGCTCGGTGACGAGATAGCCGCCATCCTTGGTTTCCAGCTGGCCCACAAACAACTCGGTCGCGGGTGCGTGGCCGATGGCAATGAACACGCCGTGTGTATTGTGCTCGGATACGTCGCCGGTCTTGATGTTTTTCAGGCGTACGCCCGTGACCGCCGGGAAGGGATCGGTTTCCCCGGTAATCTCCTCGATGACGCTGTCCCAGATGACCTCGACCTTCGGGTTTTTCAGCAGGCGGTCCTGCATGACTTTCTCGGCGCGCAGGCTGTCGCGGCGGTGAACCAGTGTGACCTTTGACGCGATGTTCGCCAGGTACAGCGCCTCCTCGACGGCGGTATTGCCGCCGCCAACCACAAAGACTTCCTTTTCGCGGTAGAAAAAGCCGTCACAGGTCGCGCAGGCGGAAACGCCGCCAGTCGCGAACGTCTGCTCGCTTTCCAGACCCAGCCATTTGGCCTGGGCGCCTGTCGCGATGATGACGGAGTCGGCCGTGACGACCGCACCGCTATCCAGTGTCAGGGTGAAGGGGCGCTGGGACAGATCTGCCTTGACCACGAGATCATTGATCATCTCGGTGCCGACTTTCTCGGCCTGGTCGCGCATCTGATCCATCAGCCAGGGGCCCTGGATGACATCGGCAAAGCCGGGATAGTTCTCGACATCGGTGGTGATGGTCAGCTGACCGCCCGGCTGCAGGCCGGAGATCAGCACGGGTTCGAGCATGGCGCGCGCAGCGTAGATGGCTGCCGTATAACCTGCAGCACCGGATCCGATAATGACCAGGCGCGAGTGGCGCGTCTCTGACATGGTATTTCCTCAAACGAACAGGGTTGGACGCCCGCACAGGCGCCGATTCGACTGGGCCCTATATAAGCAATCTTTGACGCAATGCTCGCGTCTGAATGCAGCTTTACTGATCGTTATCCGGGGTGAGGGCCCGAACCATGCCGTTGTCCCGGCCACCGGGCCAGCCAATTGTATCGAACGGATTGTCGATTGACGGGTCCTGACTCATCAAATGCGCAGAATAAAGATGCGCTGAACGGGTTCCGGAACGGCAGTGCATGACAATGTCGCCATCCAGTTCCGCCAGCAATTCTCCCAGCGCCACAGTGTGTTCCGGATCTGCACCATAGGGGCCGCCGATGGGCATCTCGACGTAGCGCATGCCCCGGCTTTCCACTTCCCGGCGCATGTCGAAAGCAAGGCTGGCCGTTTCCTCAGGCGTGCGCGAATTGACAATGGCCTGGACGCCGGTTGCGGCCCAGGCATCCAGATCCTCGAGCGCAGGCTGGGCAGCAAGAATGACGCGTTCATGCTGAACGACTGTAGCGGGTGGTTCTGCTTGGCTCATGGTCAATCCCAGACTGGCGAAAAGAGTGGTGAGTAAAGTGATCATGTCGACGTCCTTTGCTCGCTGGAGCTAGCCCGCTTTCGCCAGCGATCAAGCAGGGTGGTGGCGATGCGGTCCGTCTCGGCGAAGTGAGCATATGTCCAGCGGTCGAGTTGGCCAAGATAGGGGCGGACGGCGCCCCAGCCTTCAAGTTTCGCGTGCAGATATCCGAACTTGCCCGGATTGCCGACCATCGGCAGGGCATAGACGGGTTTGCCGGTCGTCGCGGCCTCGACCAGCATGTTGGTGGACTCTTCGGTGACAAAGACCCAGTCCGCCGCCGCCAGGAACGCGAAATACGGATTCTCGCCCACGCCCTCAAACAGCCAGACATCATCGCGGTCGCCGAACTCCGCTTTCAGCCTGGCGTGCACCGGTTCCGGTGTCCTTCGGGAGGCGGTGATCATCAACTTGATATCCTGGTCCAACAGGGTGTGCAGGCGATGGACAAGGTAATCCGCGACATGGTCGTCGAGTTGAAAACGTTTTGAATTGCCCCCGATCAGCACAGCAGCGCGGGCGCCGGCCAGCTTGGACAATTCGTCGGAGAACTGGGACAGGGCGTTGTTGAGCTGGGCCGGGGAAAGACGATTGGGCGAACCGATCATCGGGATGGCATTCGGCTTGTCGACCCGGTCATGATCCGGCGCGATGATCAGGTCGAAATCGCGATACCGGGTGCGAGGGTCCTGAACATAAACGAAGAAGCAGTCGGGAAAGACGCGGCGGTGTTTGCCGACCAGTGGCACCGCGGCGCGCCCGCATCCGATCCACACATCCGGCGGTGGACTGGAGGGCAGGGCAACGAATCCCTGTTTGGTCACGTGCACAGTATGGATGCCCAGGCGGGTATCCGGCAATTGACGCGCGAGGGCCTCGGCAAGGCCCAGGGCCTGGTTTTCAATGCCGCGACGGCCGTCCGAGACGACCCAGCAGACTGCCTGTTTCTGTGCAATGCCGGTCATGGGCGCCATTTCCCTTCCCGCTATTGCTGGACCGGACCGCCTGCTCTGGCAAGTGAAAGCTTCAGATTTACCGAGGCTTGGAAGAGGGTGGGACGCTTCTCATAACCTTCCCCCTATCCGGTGTGCGGGATTGGGCGCAGAACTCCACCCACGTCGGGATCTCCGGAATGGTGCTTGACGGGGTGCGATGTTTGTCGCATCATGTGACAAACGTAACAAAGATGTGGTGATCGTCTCATGGCCGACCAGGCGCCTTCCCAGGCAGAACTCGTAGTCCTCAAGCAATTGTGGGCGAGTGGCGAACAAAGTGCTCGAGAAGTGCACGAGCAGGTCGCTGCGCTTACGGACTGGTCCTATTCCACGACCCGTACGTTGCTTGCGCGCATGGTCCAGAAGGGTCTGGTTGAAAAGCGCGACAGTCACGGCCTGGCCCTTTATGCGGCCGGTGAAGCCAAGGTCAGCCTGATCGGCAAGATGGTGAAGAGCTTCTCGCAAAAGGTTCTGGAGCTGGATGGCGCTTTGCCGGTGTCCGCCTTTTCCGACAGCAAGTTGTTGGACGAAGGCGAGCTGGACGAGCTGAGCCGCCTTCTCGAGGAGGATAAGGATGACTAGTCTTCTGGTATCCCTGTTCATCGCTCTGGGCCTGTCAGCGCTGATTGCCAGCCTGTCTGTGCGTGTCGTTGACCGGCTGCAGAAGGATCGTGACATTGAGGCTTCCAGCCGCATCGCCATCTGGCGGATGGCGCGACTGGCTGCGTTGGCTCCACTGGCCATGGCCCTGGTGTTTTCTGTTTTCCCGCAAATGACGACGAGTTTTGCTGCACCTGATTTCCTGCGCCCTGTCGCATCTGTTCCGGTGGAACAGGTCGAACCCTTCGCGGTCGACACACCGCGAGACCTCCAGGCCGTTCAACCCGACGCTGAACCTGGCGCTGCTGCGCGACCATTGCCAGCGGCGGACGCTGATGTTGATGCCAGCCTTGTCGCCGGCGACGACGTCATCCCGGTTTCCGCGCGGTTCGAGGTTCCACACTGGGCCACACCGATGAACCTGTTGGTCGCGGCTTATCTCGCCGGCTTGTTGATTGCGCTCGCACGTTTCGCCTTGCGCCGCATGGCGCTGGCCGGACTGATCGCGACAAGCGACAGGCCACAACGTGAGCTGCAGTCCCTGTACGAACAGTGGCGCGGGCGCATGGCGCTTGAAAACAATGTGAGCCGCCTGGTCGTTGTTGACGCGGCCATTACTCCCTTTGTCACAGGCTGGCAGCCGACGATCGTCCTGCCGCGCAGCCTGGCAGATGAAAACCAACGGCAAGCGGCGGAGATCGCTGTCGTTCACGAGCTGGTTCACGTTCGCAGGGGCGATGAGCGTGACCGGTTTGTCGGTGAGCTTCTCACCGTGGCGCTCTGGTTCAACCCGGCGCTGAAAGCAATCGAGTCTCGGCTCTCCCATGCGAGGGAACTCGCCTGCGACGCCGAGGCACTTAACGAGATTGGGGGGCGAGCGCAAAGACGCGCCTACGCTCGGGCCATGATCGACGCGGCAAAAGCAGGGCTCCGCCCGGCGCCCTGCCTGTCGGCATTCGGTCCAGATAATAAAAGGAATAGAGAAATGCGGATCAAAGCGATCTTGTCCCAGTCCACGAACATGTCATCCAAGGGCTTTCTGGCCGCTGCAGGCGGTGCCCTGGCCTTGATGATGGCTCCGACCTATGCCGCTCAGGCGATGGCGACAAACTATCTCAGCGCGGATGCGCCGACGGTTGTTGCGGCGACGGCTTCTTCCCTGACCGCGGCGGCAAGCGCTGAACGCGATGGTGAGACCCCGATCCGACGGACGCTGAATGCGTCGCCGCTGTCGGCATTGTCGGCTCTTGAATCGCTCGAGGCGCTCGAGAATCTCGACGAGTCCAGCATCATCGGCAATCCGGCTAACTGGATGGCCATCGGGGCGTTTGCTTCCGGTGCGTCTTCCACGCTCAATCTGAGTATCGAGGACGAGAACGGAAACCCGGTCCGTATCAGCATCAATGAAAGCGATGGCGACCTGGTCGATATCGAATTCACCGATGATGAGGGCCGTCGCAACCACCTTCGCGCCCATGACCGTGGCGGCGATGACGCGGAAGTAACGCTTTATCTAGCCGATGCCGACGAACCCTTCTTCCAGATCCTGGCCGCGGATGACGAAGCAAACATGCTGTTCCGCGATGATGTTGGTCCGGTCCGCATGCAGGTGCGTGACGATGACGAGGACGCCACAATTCTGGTCACTGACGAACTGACCGGCCAGTCCAGCGAGCTCTATTTCCAGGACACGGATGATGCCCGCATCCTGGCCCCGGCCGACGCCCGCGTCAGCCATGTCGGAACCGATGCACCCGGCCCGGACAGTGTTGGACAGTTTGTTGTACTTGATCACGGCACGGGCTGGTCGACCGTCTATCATGGCCTGGAAAACGTTGAAGTGCGTGAAGGCCAGCGTATCAACCGCGGTGATTTGATCGGCGCCGGCGACCCGGATTACGATCACGACTGGGACCCGATGGACAGCGATAACAGCTTCAATTCCATCGATGTTGTGGATAATACGTCAATGTCGATCGTCCGGACATCTCAGGTCGAACTCTAAACGTTCCAAAGACTTGTAGTGAATGCACGCCCCCGGTTTCGCCGGGGGCGTTTGCGTTTGGCCAAGATTAAAAGCTTTTCATTTGCGCGAAGGCGCTACAGATGTAGAGTGCTCTCGACAACGAGGCAGGACTCCGCATGAACGACATTTCCCCATCTCCCGCTGAACTGACGGTTCTCAAGCATCTCTGGGCGGTAGGCCCACAGAGTGCGCGCGAAACGCACAAGGTTGTTGCCGGGTCGATGGGATGGTCGCCCTCCACCACACGCACCGTGTTGACGCGGATGGTCCAGAAGGGGCTGGTCAGCAAGGCGGACTCGCACGGCCTCGCCGTTTTCGAGGCCAAGGTGCGCAAGGTGGACCTGATCGGACGGATGATCCGGGAGTTCACCGAGGACGTGCTGGAGTTGCGCGGACCGCTGCCGGCGACAGCCTTCACCAATTCCGAGCTGCTGTCGGATGATGAGGCCAATGACCTGATGAAGCTTCTGGATGAGGAACGGTCCGCATGATGGGACTTCTCAACGCCGTTTTGCTCGGCGCAGGTCTGTCGCTTCTGGGCGGTCTGATCCTGATCGTCCTGGGGCGTTTCCTGGAACAGCGTGATCCGCTGAGCGGTGTCGAGCTGTGGCGGACCGCACGTGTCGCCGCGATTGCGCCGCTGGTTCTGGCCCCGGTCATCTATTTTGTCCCTCAGGCGGCGCCCGGGAGCGAGACGCTCAATCCCCCGGTAGCTTCGCTCGCTCCATCCGTGGCGTCGCCTACCCCTGTTCAGTTCGAGCTTCCCGACGCCGGCCTATTGCTGGCCGCGCTGTACCTGCTCGGTTTGACCGCCTCCGTGGTTTTCGCCGGTTTCCGTCATGCACGCCGCTCCCGCCTGATGCGGGATGGCCAGTATGCCGGAGATCTCCAGCTGGAAACCCTGACGGGACAGGTTCTCGATGAGCCGGTTCCGGCGGCGCGTCTCTTGATCAGTAATGAGACGCTAACCCCGGTCCTGACGGGCTGGAAAGGTGTCGTGGTCGCGCCGGGACAGATATTCGACGATCCGGAAGTAGCGAGATACGCCCTCGTACACGAGCTGGTGCACTTGCGCCGGGGCGACGAGCGCGATCGCTTGATCGGCGTCGCGCTGACTACGGTTTTCTGGTTCCACTGGCCCTTGCGCCAGATTGAAAAACATCTCGATGCGGCGCGCGAAATCGCCTGCGACGCCGAGGTTCTGAAGTTGTTGGGAGGAGGGGCGCGTAAGCCCTATGCGGCGGCATTGATCACGATGATGCGGGGCGGTTTTGCAACTGCTTCAGCCTTCGGATCGAAAAACAGGAGGCACCGCGAAATGCGGATCAAATCAATTCTTTCGGCGAATGACGGTAAACGTTCGTCCAAACGGGCCCTGACGAGCGTGTTGCTCTTGAGCTGGTTGCCCGTCGCCTGTGCTCAGGCGATGGCCACGGACCGTGTCGAGAATGACCGGACTATTCATTTCGTTTCCCGTGGCGATCACGAAGTGCACGAGGTGCGCGAGGACATCCGCATCAATCGTGTGGAAGGCGAGGACGGAGAAACCCGCTGGCAGGTTGTTGTTGAAGGCGATGGCTCTCCGGAAGACCGTGAAGCGCGCCGCCAGGAAATCCTGCAGCAGCTGGAAAATGATGGTGATGGCACTGTACTGGTGATGACCTCACCCCGCACGGCCGGTCGTATCGCCCCCATGGTGGTGGACCGCCTTGTCGGCGAGGACGGCGCTCGTGTTGCTGTTCGTGTGCACGAGAACATCGTCCTGCACGAGGTTGAAGGTGCGGACTCGGATGTGAATGTGTTTGTGCGCCGTATCGAGGACCTCGAGGAAGTCGCAGGCGTGGACGTCGAGCGAAATGTTCTTGTTCTGGAAAGCACGGACGGTCATGTCGTCGACCTGATGGATGGGGACGAAAACGTTTTTGTCCTCCAGAGCAGCGATGTGGAAGGCGCGGTCACACGCAGCTGGACCAGCAGCGACGGCGGTGAATTCGAGGTTGTCGTCCGCGGTGATGTCGACGGCGAAGTTACCGAATGGGTCAGCGAGAACGGACGCCAGGTCGAGGTGATCGTCTCCGGCGCGCCGGAAGATGGCCGCATTCTGGAATGGGAAAACGAGGACGGTGAACGCGTCGAGCTGCGCGTCGTTGGTGATACTGACGCTGCGCGCCGTGTTTTGCGCCAGGTACGTGTCGAACGCGCTCACGCGCCGGAAGCCACGGAAGAGCCGGAAAACGAGCCGCGCGACGAGCCGGAAAAAGCCCCGGCGGACGAGCCCAAGCAATAGTGTCCCGCGGAGTTGCTCACAAGGCACCTCCTCCCAACACCGGGACATGAAAAACGGCCGGAGCATCGCTCCGGCCGTTGTTTTTTGGCAGGTCAGGCCAAATGGCCTAGAGCCACTCGACTGTGACGATCTCGTAGGATCTCAGGCCGCCGGGTGCATTGACCTCGATGACGTCACCAACTTCCTTGTTGATCATGGCGCGTGCGATCGGGGAGGAGATCGAGATCTTTCCCTTCTTCACATCCGCCTCGTCATCGCCAACGACCTGGTAGCGGCTCTCTTCTTCGGTATCTTCGTCGAAGACGGTAACCGTCGCACCAAACTTGACGGTATCACCACCCAGCTTGGCCACATCGATGATCTGGGCGCGTGCCAGCTTGTCTTCAAGCTCTGCCAGCCGGCCTTCGATATAGCCCTGGCGTTCCTTCGCGGCATGATACTCGGCGTTCTCGGAGAGATCGCCGTGTTCACGCGCTTCCGCGATGGCTGCAATAACGGCCGGACGTTCAACCGTCTTCAAATGTTTCATTTCTGCGTCGAGAGCTTCATGCCCCGCGGCAGTCATAGGGATCTTGTTCATGAGACCACTTATCTTCAGGAGAGCCGAAGACGCTAGCGCCGAGCGTCTCTGCTATCAAGAGTAGGTTTGCAGTGCCTGCGGTTCAAGTGCCCCTTCATCGATCCGGCGGATCGAGGCGATTGCGGCGCGGGCAGCCGATGCCGTGGTGTAACACGGGATTTTCTGATCCAGTGCCGTACGGCGGATGGAATAGCTGTCCAGGTGCGACTGGCGGCCCTCTGTGGTGTTGAAGATCAGCTGGACATCGCCGTTTTTCATAAGGTCGACAATGTGTGGCCGGCCTTCGAAGACCTTGTTGACGCGCGTGACCGGGACGCCATTCTCTTCCAGCGTTGTCGCGGTGCCACCGGTCGCCAGGATCGTGAAGCCCTTCATCACCAGGACACGGCAGGGATCGATCATCGAAGCCTTGTCACCGTCACGCAGGGAGATGAAGACACTGCCCGATGTCGGCAACTGAATGCCGGCACCCAGCTCTGCCTTGGCGAAGGCAGCTTCGAACAGGGTGTCGATGCCCATCACTTCGCCAGTCGAGCGCATTTCCGGGCCAAGCACCGGATCGACACCCGGGAAGCGGGCGAACGGCATCACAGCCTCCTTGACGGAGACGTGTTTCGGCGCCGGGTCCTTGAGATTGAACTCTGCCAGTTTCGCGCCTGCCATGACCTTGGCCGCAATCTTGGCGACCGGCTCGCCAATGGCCTTGGCGACAAAAGGAACAGTCCGTGATGCGCGCGGATTGACCTCGAGCACGTAGATTGTCTCGCCCTTGATGGCGAACTGGACATTCATGAGGCCGCGGACGCCGATCGCCTTTGCCATGGCCGCGGCCTGGCGTTTGAGTTCGGCAATCATCTCCTGGGAGAGCGAGTAGGGCGGCAGGGAACAGGCGCTGTCACCAGAGTGAACACCGGCTTCCTCGATATGCTGCATGACGCCGGCAACCCAGACATCATCGCCGTCACAGATGGCATCGACATCGACCTCGTCCGCATCGGTCAGATAGCGATCCAGCAGAAGCGGGGAATTGCCGGAGACATTGACGGCTTCGCGCAGATAACGTTCGAAACTGTCGGTTTCACGAACGATTTCCATGGCGCGACCACCCAGGACATAGGACGGGCGCAGGACCAGCGGGAAGCCCAGATTCTCGGCAGCTGCACGGGCCTCGTCCTCGGAGCGGACGATCACGTTCGGCGGCTGGGTCAGGTCGAGATCATTCAGCAGTTGTTTGAAACGATCGCGGTCTTCGGCCAGGTCGATGGCGTCCGGCAGCGTGCCCAGGATCGGAATGCCGGCCGCCTCCAGCTCGCTCGCCAGTTTCAGCGGCGTCTGGCCACCATACTGGACGACGACACCCAGCAGTTCACCGTTCGCCTGCTCGGTTGCAATCAGTTCGAGCGTATCCTCGATGGTCAGAGGCTCGAAATACAGGCGGTCCGCGGTGTCATAATCGGTGGAGACGGTCTCCGGATTGCAATTCACCATGATGGATTCAATGCCCATATCGGCAAAGGCAAAGGCAGCGTGACAGCAGCAATAATCAAACTCGATGCCCTGGCCGATTCGGTTCGGACCACCGCCGAGAATGATCGCCTTCTTGCGGTCGGTCGGCTCGCTTTCACAATCCGCCTTGCCGCCAAAGCTCGGCGTTTCGTAACAGGAATACATATAGGGTGTGGCCGCGTAGAACTCTGCCGCACAGGTGTCGACCCGCTTGTAGACCGGGCGCACACCCAGGGCATGTCGGTCTGCACGCACCTGCGCTTCCGGCTTGCCGGACAGCTTGGCGAGACGGGCATCGGAGAAGCCCATTGATTTGAGTGCCAGGAATTTTTCGGTCGTATCGGGCAGGCCGAGTGTGGAGACGTCTTCCTCGGCGTAAACGATTTCTTCGATCTGGCGCAGGAACCATGGCTCGTAGAGCGAGGCGCGCTCGACTTCATCCACGGTCAGCCCTTCGCGGAAAGCCTGGGCGATGACGCGCAGGCGGTCCGGGGTCGGGATCGCGAGCGCTGCCCGTACAGCGTCCTTGCGGGTATCGCCGGAGGCCGCGTCTTCAGTGCCGGCGATCTCGATTTCGTCGAAACCATCCATGTCCGTTTCCATCGAGCGCAGGGCTTTTTGCATGCTTTCCTGGAAAGAGCGCCCGATCGCCATGGCCTCGCCCACGGACTTCATCGAGGTCGTCAGGTGCGCATCCGCGCCCGGATATTTTTCGAAGGCAAAGCGCGGGATCTTGGTGACGACATAATCAATCGTCGGTTCGAAGGCGGCCGGCGTGGCGCCATCGGTAATGTCATTGGCGATCTCGTCCAGCGTGTAACCAACGGCCAGCTTGGCAGCGACCTTGGCGATCGGGAAGCCGGTCGCCTTGGAGGCCAGCGCGGATGAGCGCGATACGCGCGGGTTCATCTCGATGACGACCAGACGGCCATCCTTCGGATTGACGGCGAACTGGACGTTGGAGCCGCCGGTCTCGACACCGATCTCGCGCAACACGGCGATCGAGGCCGTCCGCATGATCTGGTATTCCTTGTCGGTCAGCGTCAGGGCCGGGGCAACGGTGATACTGTCACCGGTGTGCACCCCCATCGGGTCCACATTCTCGATCGAGCAGATGATGATGCAATTGTCGGCGCGGTCGCGGACAACCTCCATCTCGAACTCTTTCCAGCCGACGATGGATTCCTCGACCAGGATTTCAGTGACCGGAGACGCATCCAGCCCGGATTGGCAGATCGTCCGGTATTCCTCGACATTGTAGGCAATTCCGCCGCCTGTACCGCCCAGCGTGAACGACGGGCGGATGATGGAGGGCAGGCCGATTTCGCTCATCACGGCCTCGGCTTCCGCCATGGAGTGAACGACGCGCGAGCGCGGGCTTTCCAGGCCGATCTTGTTCATCGCCTCGCGGAAACGCTCGCGGTTCTCCGCCTTGTCGATGACGTCCGCCTTGGCACCGATCATCTCCACACCGAAGAGATCCAGAACCCCGCGATTTTCCAGCTCCAGGGCACAGTTCAGAGCGGTCTGGCCGCCCATCGTCGGCAGGATGGCGTCCGGGCGTTCCTTCTCGATCACCTTGGCGACCATTTCCGGCGTGATGGGTTCGATATAGGTCGCGTCCGCCAGTTCCGGGTCGGTCATGATCGTGGCCGGGTTGGAATTCACCAGGACGACGCGATAGCCTTCAGCCTTGAGTGCCTTGACCGCCTGAACGCCTGAATAGTCGAATTCACAAGCCTGGCCGATAACAATGGGTCCAGCGCCGATGATCAGGATGGAGTTCAGGTCTGTACGTCTGGGCATGGCTGTCCTGCTCGCGTGCGTGCGCGCGTCTGGACCCGACCGGAGAGCCCGGATGGGTCAGTTCGCGCTTGGTTTTGGTGCTGAGCGGGGTTCCTAGCCCGGATTCGGACGCTTGGCGAGAGCCTATCTGCTTACTCGGGTGTTATTGCTTATAACTGTGTCCGTAGACGCTCAGGATTCCGAAGAATTCAGCCCCAGAAAACGCCAGACCTGCGGCTGTACATCTGCCCTTGTGCCGGTCACCCGCGCGTCAACCAGCCAGTGGGCGCGGTCATGTAACAGGGTGATGATGGCGTGCTCCTGCTGGATATGGGCATTGGCCGCGCGATAAATCGCCTCGCGCGCCTCGGCATCGCTTTCGCGGCGGGCGCGGTTCATCAGCTCGGCAAAGGTCTCGTCATGCCAGTTGAAATTGGCCGCAAAACCGTCTGGCGCGAACGGATCGAGCATGAAAAACGGATCGGACTTCAGTCCGCGATTGAAGCTGGCAATTGCGATATCGAAATCTCCGGCATCCACGGCCTGGTAGAGATCCGTCGGATAGGTGGCGAAAACCTCCGATTCCACACCGATCTGGTGCCAGTCATCGGCGAGAGCCACGGCCATGCGTTCACCCAGCCCGGTCGTGGTGCGGATCTGCAGGGGCCGGTCGATCAGTGGCAGCGCGATTTCGCTGTGCATGCTGGCTGGCTCACCCTGGTCTGGGACCGAGTGCGGCAAGACACTGCGGGTCTGCGAGGCTGCGCCGGAGAAGAGCTCGCGGACCAGGAAGCCCCGGTCGATCGCAGAGTCCAGCGCGGCCCGAACCCTGGCGTCTTTCAGTGGTTCACGCGCGTGATTGACCTTCAGATAACGCAGGATCGGGGCATCGAAACTCTGAAAACCATCGCCCAGCTGGTCGCGCAGGAAATCCAGCTGGTTTGCGGGTGGATTATCGGCCAGGTCAAGTTCGCCAGCCCGGAACATGCGCGCCCGGGTCGCATCATCACGGATCGCCTCGATACGGACCGTCTGGATGCTGACCTCTGCTGCGTCATGAAAATGCGGATTGCGGCGCAGTTCGAGCTGAACCTGCGAAATCGCCGTCAGCGTGAAGGCCCCGGCGCTGACCCAGTTTGACGGCGTGATCCAGTCATCACCGACGCGGTCGATGATATGGCGCGGCAAGGGATAGAATTCCCGCATCAACAGCGGGAAGAGGCCCAGCGGGCTTTCCAGGTTAAAGCGCACGGCCTGGTCGCTGACGACCTCGACGCCCAGGCTGTCGACGGGCGCGTCGCCCGCAACAATGGCGCGGGCATTCACGACATTCTGGAAATCGCCCAGCGTGGCGAAACTGTGCGCCGGATCGACCAGGCGTCGCGCTGACCAGGCCACGTCATGGGCGGTCAGCGGGCGTCCATCGGACCAGGCCAGGCCCTCGCGCAGGATGAAGGTCCAGGCCAGCCCGTCGGGTGTGACCTCCCAGCGCTCGGCGAGGCCCGGCGACAACTGCCCGTCCGCGCCGTATTCGGTGAGCCCCGCATGCACCTGCTTGTAGACCAGGGCCGCCGAGGCAAATTGTCCACGGGCCGGATCCAGGCTGTCCGGCAGGTTGGAGATCCCGACCCGTAAAATACCCGCCTCGACACCCCCGGACCGGCCGCAGCCGGTCAGCGCGGCAACAGACGTCGTTATCAGAAAAGCTCGCCGATCGATCATGCCCGCATGATGGCGCGATTTGTCGATCTGCCAAGAGCTGACGCGTCTGTTCGTGGCGGCTCCAGTCCACCTGTGACCACGATCCCGATGGCCACCAGCAAATAAAGCGCGATCACACTCAGATAGGGGCCGGCCAGGTCCAGCGGCAGGGTCAAGCGGGTCAAAAGGTCCGGGGTGATCGGCACGAGGCGTTCATCGGGCATGAAGCTGACAATGCTCAGCGAGGCATTTGCGATGGTGTGAAACCCGACCGCAAACACCAGGCTGCCGCCCGAGCGATTGAAGAACCACACGGCGATGATGGTGAAGGGGATGGCGAAAAACGGCATCCAGATGGCCGGGACCGGATGAATGCCGGCGCCGGCCCAATATGTGGGAAGGTGCCAGAGCGTGTGGACGAGGCCGATGACGAGAGCGGCCCGCAAGGGCGTCATGATCGATTGCAGGCGGGGCAGGGCAAAGCCGCGCCAGCCCAGCTCCTCGCCCAGGCCGGCGATCAACAGGGAAGGCAGGATGGCTGAGGGCCACATCGCCAGCGGGCGAAAATACAGCGTGACCTGGCCGTCGTAAAAGGCCTGCCAGGCGCTGCGCCCGATCAGGTGAAGCGAGGCTGGCAGGATGAGCAGGGCCAGCCACAGACAGATCGGCGCCTTGAAACGTGTGAAGCGGCCCAACAGGCGCCTCAGGCCGCTAGCGCCTGTCAGGGCGAGGCTCAGCAGGATGGCGGCCAGCGACGGCCCCCACACGCCCAGCATCACCCAGAGCAGATTGTCCTGGCTGATCCCGTACCCCATCAGGCTCCAGCTGATGGCGAAGGTGAGTATGAAAAACAGGGCGGCCGACAGGCCGGTCTTGAGGGAGGTGCGCATGGTCTTGTCCTGGTCCGTTGAGACGGGGACGATGCCTTGCGGGCGCCGGGAATTGACCCGGGCGTTTCGCCAAGAGCTGCGAAACCGGCGCGAATGGCTGGCCGGGAGGCGTCAGCGCGGCAGGAAGATGAAATTATTGATGTAGGCGGGCGTGTCTTCCACGCCATTGTGATCGCGCGCGGGATCGAAATCCTCGATACGGCGCAAAGCGCCCAGTTTGAGGACAAAGGCATCGTATCCCAGCGCCTCGATGTCCGCCACGGACTGGCGGATCGGGATCTGGGTGTGACGTTCCTCCAGCTCGATGATCATGCGCGGCCGGTCACGCTGTATCAGCGCCCTTGCGCCATCAAGGACCGCCTTTTCATGACCTTCGACATCGATCTTGATAAAGCCGATTGGGGGCAGGTCCATGTCGTCCAGCCGTGATGTCTCAACCTCAACCTTGCCCACACTACGACCTGAATTGCGCGCCGGGTTCAGCGAGGCATGCTGGTTGGAAAAGCGATCACCCTGTCCCGGAACCTCAAGCTCTGCTGTGCCGGCGTGGTCCGACGCCGCGATCATGCGAGCCTCGGCATCGCCAGGTAGGGCCGAGCTGAGCACCCGGAACATTTTGGGATTGGGTTCCAGCGCCAGGGTTTTCACGCCGTGGCGGCTGAGGACGTGGGTCCAAATTCCGCGATTGGCGCCAATGTCCAGGGCGAGACGGTCCGGCGGCGCCAGGAAGGGCACCAGGCGTAACTCAGGTTCCCCCTTTCTCAACTCGCGGCGAACAATGCGCGCAAGTTCCCAGCGCTGCGGAATCAACGCGCGTTTCAGACGCTCTTCAAGCGTACTTGGAGGTACCCAGCCCATGGCGGGACCCTAGGCGGTTTCCGGCCCGGGCGAAAGCGTTTAGGCGGTGGCAATCAGCCGGCGTCCACAGTTTGTCCGAGACTTCCCACGAAGCGCTCGAAGACACCGAAACTGTCCTGCGGGCCCGGGCTGGCTTCCGGGTGGTGCTGGACGGCCTGGACGGGCTTGTCAGCGAGGCGGAAACCGCAATTCGTGCCGTCAAACAGGGAGACATGGGTCTCGGTGGCGCCTGACGGCAGGGTCGAGCCATCGACGGCAAAGCCATGGTTCATGGAAACGATCTCGACCTGGCCGGTATCATGGTTCTTGACCGGGTGGTTGGCCCCGTGATGGCCCTGCGGCATCTTGATGGTCTTGGCACCGACGGCCAGGGCCAGCATCTGGTGACCCAGGCAAATGCCCAGCATCGGGATATTGGCATCGATCAGCTTTTTCAGGGTCGGCAGGGCGTATTCACCGGTCGCGGACGGATCGCCCGGACCGTTGGAGACCACCACACCGTCCGGAGACATTTTCAGCACATCCTCGGCAGAGGTATTGCCGGGCAGGACCGCGACGCGGGCACCGGCGCCGACCAGCAGGCGCAGGATGTTGGCTTTCACACCATAGTCCAGGACGACAACGCGCGGGCCGTCTTCCGGCCCCTCACAGAAACCATCCTCCCAGGACCAGTCGCCTTCGGTCCATTCCTCGGTGCCCGAGCGGGCGACGTCGGCGGCCAGTTCGCGGCCTTCCATCGTGTCAGCACCGGCTGCCGCGGCCTTCAGCGCGTCGATATCGATATTGCCGGAGGCGTCGTGGGCAATGGCACACATCGGCATGCCGCTTTCACGGATGCGGCGGGTCAGGGCGCGTGTATCGACACCAGACAGGGAGATGATGCCGCGAGCTCGCATCCATTCGTCAAAGCCCTGCTCGGCGCGATAATTGGCCGGCGGTGTGATCGCCATGCGGCTGACCATGCCCACGGCGGCCTTGCGCGCGGGCTCGCTGGTGGCTTCCTCGTCTTCCGGATTGGCGCCGACATTGCCGACATGCGGGAAGGTGAAACACACCACCTGGCCGGCGTAGGACGGATCCGCCAGGATTTCCTGGTGGCCGGTCATCGCCGTGTTGAAACAGAGCTCGCCAACCGCGATCCCGGATGCGCCCGTTCCGACACCATAGAAGACAGAGCCATCGGCCAGTGCCAGTGCCCCGGTGGGGCGATCAGCGGAAGTGGTCATGGCGTTCTCCTTGTAGAGCCGTGGGCTGCGGATCTTATGGCGGGGAATCGAAGCCAGGTCGAGCTGCAGGTAAACGGCCGCGTAACTAGTCAGAGACGCAGGGGCGGTCAATCCCGCTGGACAGAATAATTTCCGCCTTGATATTTTCACGAGAAGGTCATAATGACCCGCACCTTGGTCTGGGGAGGCGCCGGACGTTCCGCGCGATCAAATTTTTAAAGGCCCGACCACACAGGATAGAAGCAACCGCCGCTGGCCTATTGCATCAACAAGAATCCGAACCAAATCAAACAATGCAAAAGCGGCAAGTGCTGAAGAACAAGCGAGTAGAAGCATGGCTCTTAGAGACCGTATTTCGACTGATCTGAAAAATTCCCTCAAGGCAGGTGATAAGCGCCGGACATCGACGCTGCGCCTGGTCTCCGCCGCGATCAAGGATCGCGACATTGCCGCGCGCGCCGAAGATCGCTGCGATGGCTGCGAGGAGCAGGAAATCATGACTATCCTCACCAAGCTGGTAAAACAGCGTGAGGACAGTGCCGACACCTATGAAAAAGCCGGTCGTCTCGACCTGGCCGAGGCTGAGCGCGAGGAAGCGGAGATCGTCCGTGAATTCCTGCCCACGCCGATGGATGAAGGCGAGATCGCAGATGCGGCTGCCGAAGTGGTGACCGAACTCGCTGCGACCGGCCTGAAGGACATGGGCCGGGTGATGGGCGAGCTGAAGTCTCGCTATGCCGGGCGCATGGACTTCGGCAAGGCCGGTGGTCGCGTGAAGGACCTGCTGACCGGCGCTGCGTAGGCGGTGTTCTGGTTGGGCCGTTTCCCAATCAAGCTCGATCTAGGTGTCATCCCGGACGTAGACCCGGGGCTGAGCCCCGCTTTCGCGAAAGCGCTGGCGGGAGAGGATGTCCCCACCTGCCCACTTTTGCCCTTAAACCTCATGCCTAGAGGGGGCCTTAGAGGGTGTTTGAGGTCAAGGGTGCAACCGCGAAGCGGCGCTGCGCGCCCGTG
>CBFHQE010000008.1:0-25781 GCA_965657935.1 Maricaulis sp.
CCGCGGCAGTCGCTCCGGCTCCTATGCCCTGGCCGGAGTGGAATATGATTGGCGCCTCGCCATCAATCGCACCACCGACACCGCGCTGATGCAATATGTCGTGACCATCCATCCTGACCGGCAGGACCGGACGCTGGCGCGGATCGAAACCTTCCGACGCAGGAGCGGCACATGATGTCTGCGCCGTCTGAAGCCGGTTTCTCCCTGATCGAAATCCTGGTCGCAACCGCGGTGTTCGCGGTCGTGGGCGTGATCTCCGTCGCGCTGCTCTCCACCACAATCACCGCCCAGGAGGTCAATGATGACGCTCTGGCGCGCATCAATGCGCTTGACCGTGCACGTGTGTTGTTGCGCGAGGATATTGGCCAGGTGGTTCAGCGCAGCGCGCGGGCGCAGGACGGTGCGGTGCGCCCGGCCTTGTTCGCCGGTGATGTGAATGGTCTGGTCGACCGGTTCGCCCCGCAAGGTGATGACGTTATTCTTTCGCTTACACGCCGCGGGCGTTCCAACCCGGGCCTGCTGCGGGCGCGCAGCTCGTTGATCTACGTGCAGTACGTGTTGAGGGATGACCGGCTGATCCGGCGCGTGTCCGAACATCCCGATATCACACCGCAGACAGGCTGGGCCGAGCAGGTGATCCTGGAGCATGCCGATGACGTCGAGCTGGGTTTCATGGTCGGCTCAACCTGGCAATCCAGACTGGCCACGCGTCCCGGGCAGGAAGGCGCGAGCCTGCCGCGCGCGGTTCGTCTTCGCCTGACAACCTCCCAGTGGGGTGAGCTGGAATTCCTGGTCCTCACATCGGAGGCGCGGTTGTGAAGATTTTCCGATCTGAAAACTCGGAGCGCGGCGCTTCGCTGGTAAGTGCACTCTTGCTGGTTGCGGTGATGAGTTCGCTGGCGATGGCGCTGTTCACGGACCTGCGCTTCTCGATGCGGCGTTCGGCCAATCTGGAAGTGCGGGACCAGGCCTATTGGTACGCCGTGGGCGCACGCGAATTTGCCGAGATCTCGATCGAGCGCGCCATGCAGGCTCCCGACGATACCCTGCGCCCCGACGCGGACTGGTTGAGTGGTCAGCGGGTTTTCCCGATCAATGACGGTCAGCTGGTCGGTCGCGTGCGCGACGCCAGCAATTGTTTCAACCTCAACAGCCTGGTCAGTCTCGAGGCGAATGGTCTGCTCGTGGGTGATCCGTTGCAGCAGCGGCGTTTCGATGCACTCTTGCAAGCAATCGGTCTGCCGGTACAGCAATCCGCTGTCATCAGCGCAGAGCTCACGGACTGGCTGGACAGCGATCAGCGACCGGTGATCAGCGGTGCCGAGGATGACAGTTATGCCCGCGCTGGCCGACAGTATCGCACGGGCAACACGCTGTTGGCAGAGCGGGAGGAATTGCTGGCTCTGGCCAGCATGACGCCGCGTATCTACAGCGAGATCGAGCCGTTCGTCTGTGCTCATCCGATGGTCGAAAATGTGCCGCTGAATATCAATACACTGCAGTTCGACCAGGCGCCGCTGCTTGTGGCGATGTTTGCGGGCGAGCTATCGCGCACGACGGCGGATGGGATTTTGATCGAGCGTCCCCAGACCGGGTTTGCTGCGATGCAGGCCTTCTGGGAGCTGGAAGTGTTCGACTCGATACAGATCGAGGCGGAGCATCGCCAGGCGATCGGTCGAACGAGCAAGTATTTTCAGATCGAGGTGGACGTGCTTTATGCCGGTGCGCGCTTCAGACTGAGCGAAATGGTCGAGTGGCGCGGTGGTATTCGCCGCCTCACTCAGCGATACGGAAGTTTTTCATGAGCCAGGATCTCATATTCCTGATCCATCCCGATGGCAGTGGCCGCTGGTCGATCGTTGATCGTGAGACCGGTCACCGCGGCGCTTCCGGAGAGTTTGGCGCGGATAGCGCGCCTGCCGGCATGCCTGACACAGAGATCGATCGCACCATCTGCCTGCTGCCGGCTGACCGGATCTTTACCAGCCGCATTAATCTGCCTGCCCGCAGTGAAGCAGAGGCCCGCCAGGCCGCACCCTTCATGGTGGAAGACGAACTCGCTGGGGATCTGGCCGAGACCCGTGTCAGTATCGGACCACGGGACGCACAAGGCGAACGCTGGGTCTTTGCGGTCGACCAGGATTATGCCGACAGTCTGCTGGAGCGTCTCGGTGGAGCCGTGGTGCGGCCCGTTCACATTCTGCCGGATGCGCAAGCGCTGGCTGACCCAGACGCGGCGCTCAGCCTGGTCGATCGCCAGGGTGATGTTCTTTTCTGGTATGCCGACGCGCTCGCGGGCAGTACCAGTCGGGCCGGTGGGGCGATTTCGCCTGATCTTTTCCCCCATATCGCCGCCGAGATTGTTGGCGCGAGCGGCGAGGGCAAGGTGTCGGTATCGCCCTCACTGGGGCTGATGGGCGCGCGTTTCAAAAACTGGTCGGCGGGTGAAGCCGATCTGACAGCATCCGGCCTTACTGATGACTTGCTCGGGCGTTTGCCAGCATTGTTCGGTGAACGCTGGAGGTCTGCCTTTGACTGGGCGGATTTGCTTCGGCCCTTGCGCACCAGCGCCATCCTCGCGACCGCTGCGCTGGTTGGATATTGCGGCTTGTTGTTGGGCGAGGCCTTCTATTTCCGTTTTCAGGCGGATCGTTTCGATCAGGCGGCGATCGCTGAATACCGCTTCGTCAATCCGGACTTTACCCGCGCGACTATTCCGGCCGAAGTCGACCGCATGATCCGCGGAGACCTGCGCGAACTGGGGGGGGGCGACAGTTCTGCCTTCCTGCAACTCAGCGCGGCGCTGTCCGATCTGGTCGCCGACAATGAGCGTGTGAGGATCGACAGTCTTCGATTCGATCAGACGCGGGACGAGCTGCGTGTCTCGGCCCTGTTCACGGAATTCGCGGATTTCGATGCCCTGACAGCGCGGGCCCTGCAGATGGGGCTGGAGCTGGAAGATGGCGGCGTGCGTGAAGCTGCAACCGGCCTTCAAGGCGAATTTATTGTGAGGGCGCGATGAACCCGGTTTTCCAGATGATCCGCGGCTATTGGGACGGGCGTACGCCGCGCGAACAGGTGCTGTATGGCCTGATGGGACTTTTGATGGCGGTGTTGGTGCTGACGCTTGCCGTCATCCAGCCGCTGCAGAACATTCATGCGCGCTCCCAGACCGATTATGCCGCATCGATGCGGCTTTATCGCTCGATCCAGCAGGACGCCCTGACATTGCGCGAACTGCAGGCGGGCTCGCAGGCCCAGGCAGGTACCCAGCAATCCATCCGCTCGATCGTCGGGTCGCTGGCCCTGGGAGAAGGCATCGCCATCGCGCGCATGATCCCGGGTGATGATGGGTCCCTGGCCGTAACCATTGAGCGGGCGGATACCGGCGCGGTTATGCGCTGGCTGGTCAACCTCGAGCAGCGTTACGGAATTCGCGTTGTTTCCTCCACACTTGATCGTCACGAGACCGGCTTGACCCAGGCCTCTGTGGTCGTGCGCCGCGGTGGAGGTGTGTGATGGCGGGCCGTCTGGGACTTCTCGCGGCGTTGGTGCTGGTCTGGCTGATCATCCTGCTGCCGCTCAAGGCCGTGATGATGCTCGCCGGCGGATCCGGAGCGTTCGGCTATCAGGACGTCTATGGCAGCGTCTGGGATGGTCGTGTCTATGGCATGCGCATTGCGGGTGTGCCCGTACGCGAAATCGAGATGTCCGCCGAGCCATTGCCCCTGTTTGTCGGACAGTTGGCAGCGCGCTGGCGTGTTTCGGATGACAGCGCGCGAGGCAGCGGCCGTGTCGCCCTGGGCGGTGAGGCCATCGAGATCCGTGATATGTCTTTACTGGTATCCATTGATCGTCTCGGCCTGGAGGGGCTGCCTGGGCTCGATCGCTCGCAGATGATCGAGATTGACGTGGATTCAATGTCGATGCGGGCAGGCCAGTGTGAACAGGCGCAGGGCCGGGTGCGCACCGCGGCCTTGCAACGGTTTGCAGCGAGCCATGGCTTTGAAGGTCCTTCGTTGCTGGGGGTTCTGTCCTGCGACGATGAAGCGGTTCTGCTGTCACTCGATGGTGCGGCTGCAGACATGGAGCTGAGCGGCGAAGTGCGTTTCACCGGGCAGGATTATGCCTGGGATATCGAGCTGCGCACCCGTCGTCCGGAACTGGCCGACGTGCTGGCGCTTGCGGGTATGACCCGAAACGGTGATATCTGGACCTATCAGGGGAGTGAGCGCCTTGTCGTTGAATAGTGTCCAGCCTGTGTTCCATCTTGTTCTGGTCCTGAGCCTGTCGGCCTGTGCCGCGGGCAATGCCAGCCCGGCGACCCCGGAACCGGGTGGTGCTCGTAGCAACGCGGCCGCCGCCGCGGACCTGACAGCGACGTCAGAACTGGGCCCTCAGACGCTGGCGCCTGGTGAATGTGGCACGTTTTTCTGGACGGCGGATTCCGGGCACCGGTTTGTCGTCTTCGAGAACGAAATGCGGGGCTATGCTCAGATTTTCATCAATGGCTCCGCGGAGGGTTTTTCCAGCCCGCGGCGCGAAGGTATGCATGCTGCCGGAGACCCGTATCTTCGCCGCTTTGTTGATCCGGAGCGGAATTTGTCCATTGAGATCGACGGTCGAATCGGTGACCCGATGCCGATGGGTCAGCGCATCGATCGGGTGGTCATGCGTATCCAGCAGCCCGACGACACGCTGCTCGTCATGCCCCTGATCGGGCACTACGCCTGTCGCTAGAAAAGCAGGCCTGTTTCCGGCCACCAGGCTTTCAACATCCAGACAAGGCCGATGCCAAAGGCCAACCAGGGCCCAAAGGCCAGCATGGTCGTGCCGGACGGCTTGCGGCCTTGGATCACTGACATCGTCAGGACAAACAAGAGCGCGGCAATACTGGCGACCAGCAGGATGAAGGGAAGAGCCAGGGCGCCGCACCAAGCGCCTCCGGCTGCGAGCAGTTTCGCGTCACCTCGCCCCAATCCATCGCGACCGCGCAGCCGCTTGTAGGCGAGTTCCAGCCCGACCAGGCCGAGATAACCCAGCGCTGCTCCAATCAGGCTCGGCCAGAGCGTGTCGAAAAGCAGGATATTGGCGAGCAGTCCTGCTGGAATGAGCGGCAGGGTAATGACGTCCGGCAGGCGGTAGGTTCGGGCATCAATGTGTGCCAGAACTGCCAGGCAGATCAATAAAACAGCGCTCAGGAGCGTGATCAGCATACAAAGACCTTGTCATCGCTACATCCTAGGCATACGCCAGTTTTCAGTCGTGATGTAGGGGGAGGATTGGATGCCCGATCGAGAGACAGCTCTCAAGGCAGAAAATCTGCGCATGACCTTCGGTGAGACGAAGGCACTGGATGATGTATCGCTGACAATTGACAAGGGCGAGATGGTCGCGCTGATCGGCCCGTCAGGATCCGGGAAATCGACGCTGTTGCGGGTTGCGGCAGGCTTGCAGGTCGCCGATCGCGATTCCGGCCCGGTTGATGTGCTCGGCCAGCGCATGCAGGAGCGCGGCAAGCTCTCGTCAGCAGTGCGCAAGTATCGCGCGCGACTTGGCTTCATCTTCCAGCAGTTCAATCTGGTTGGTCGGCTGACCCTGTTCCGAAACGTCCTTCTGGGCGCGCTGGGACAAATGTCCCTGTGGCGCGGAGCGCTGGGCCTCTTCACTCATGAAACCAAGCAAAAAGCGATGGATGCGCTGGAGCGTGTCGGCATTGCCGAGTTCGCCGGGCGGCGGGCGTCCAACCTGTCCGGTGGTCAGCAACAGCGTGGCGCGATCGCGCGCGGGCTAGTTCAGGGCGCAGAGATGTTGTTTGCGGACGAACCGATTGCCTCGCTGGACCCGGTGTCCGCACGCAAGGTTATGGAGCTGCTTGCCGAGCTGAATGAACGAGATGGGTTGAGTGTTGTGGTGACCCTGCACCAGATCGGCTATGCGCGTGAATTCTGTGACCGTATCGTCGCGCTCAATGCCGGCCAGGTCGTCTATGACGGACCCCGCTCCGAGCTGACCCAGGAAAAGCTGATCGAGATCTATGGTACCGAATACGAGGCGGCCTTTTATGGCGCCGAGGAGGACGCGTGATGCGTGGCAATTCCACCCTTTTCAGCCTGCTCGCCTTGGTCACCCTGTTGCTGGCAGCTTGTTCGGACGTTGTGACCGATGCTCCCGAAACGCGGGCCGACCTTCCCGGTGAACGTCGCACGATCAATTTCGGCATCATTGCCACCGAATCCACCAGCACGCGCGAGACCAATTGGCGCCCCTTCATCGAGGCGATGTCGGAATGGACCGGTTATGACGTGCAGCCTTATTACGCGTCCGACTATGCCGGCATGATCCAGGCGATGCGTTATGACAGCATCCAGGTCGGCTGGTTCTCGAATTTCTCCGGCTTGCAGGCTGTTCGTCTCGCCGATGGCGAGGTTTTCGCGAAGTCCACCTATCCCGATGGTGGCGAGGGTTATTATTCGATCCTGCTTGTTCCGGTGGACAGCCCGATCCAGTCCGTCGAAGACATTTTGACGTGTGACGGCTCCATCGATTTTGGCCTCGGCGATCCGAACTCCACATCGGGTTTCCTGGTGCCATCGGCCTTCATCTTCGCGCCGCGCGGCATCGACCCGGCCGAGTGTTTTGGTTCGGTTCGCAATGCCAGTCATGAGGCCAATGCCCTGGCTGTTGCGAATGAGCTTGTGGACGTCGCCGCCAACAACTCGACCAATATGCTGGTCCTGCGCCGTTCGCGTCCGGATGTGGCGGCACAATTGCGTGAGATCTGGCGCTCGCCGATGATCCAGACGGACCCGATCGTCTGGCGTTCCGGCCTGGATGACGAGGTGAAGCAGCGCCTGCAGTATTTCTTCATGAACTATGGACGCATGGGAACGCGCGAAGAGGTCCAGGCCGCGCGCGATGTTCTGACACCCCTGTTGTTCGGAACCTTCCTGCCCTCGTCCAATGCCCATCTCGATCCGATTGTTCAGCTGGAGATCGTGCGCGATCTGACCGAAGCCAGGAATGATCCGGACCTGACCGAGGCGGAACGATCCGAACGCGTGACACAACTCGAAGAGCGCCTGGCCCAGGTCGAGGCCGGGAATTCCGGCCTTGTCAGCCTGGCGTCGAGCGTTGAAGGCGCGGATCAGCGTGAGGGCGATTTGGCCAGTGTCGAGACCGCGCCGGTCATCAGCGCGCAATCCATCCTCGCGCTTGGTGGTACGCTTGCCTTGCTGACCGTGCTCTTGTTTGCGACCGCCCCGCGCGGCCCGGGGCCGCGTACGCCCATGAGCGAGCGCCTGGCCGGTGTCGGCATTGCGGTGGGTCTCGTTGTGGTGCTGGTCTGGAGTTTTGATTCCTCGGACATGGATCGTTCCTACCTGCTGGTGGAGAACGCCAATGATATGGGCGAATTCATCGCCGGCTTTTTCCCCGCCGATATTACCGACGCGGCGTCGCGTTCCCATTATTGGGACGAGCTGAGCGCAGGTATCGGAGAGGCCATGCCGCAGATGATCGTCACGGTGCAAATCGCCATCTGGGGTACATTTATCTCGGTTATCGCTGCGATCCCGTTCGGCCTGCTGAGCGCTCGCAATGTGGCCCCGCTGTGGGTCGTGCAGCCGGTGCGCCGGTTGATGGATGTCTTCCGTTCCATCAACGAGTTGATTATCGCCCTGGTCTTTATCGCAGCGGTCGGGTTGGGGCCGCTGGCCGGTGTGATGGCGCTGGCTGTCCACACCACAGGGGTGTTGGCCAAGCTGTTCTCCGAAGCGGTCGAGGCGATCGATAATGGTCCGGTCGAAGGTGTTCGGGCAACGGGCGCGCGTCCCCTGCACGAGGTGATCTGGGCGATCATTCCCCAGGTGGCGCCGCTGTGGACCTCCTTCGGCCTTTACCGTTTCGAGTCGAATGCGCGTTCAGCGACCGTGCTCGGTTTGATTGGCGCAGGTGGTATCGGCCAGATCCTGTTCGAAGCCGTTCGGGCCTTTGACTACCAGCGCACTGCCGCCATCGTTCTGGTTATCGTCATCGCCGTCAGCCTGATTGATGTCATGTCCCAGATGTTGCGCAAGCGACTGGTCTGACCGTGACGCACAGCTGAACAAAAAACAGGCCGGACAATGTCCGGCCTGTTTTCTATTGCGCTGGGTGATCGCGACTAGCTGTCGATCGACTTCTGACGGCGAAGCCGGCGCCAGAAGCGCCGGCGTTCCGGCTTGGGATGCGGTTTGAGATTGTCCAGGAAGTCCATCGCGCACTGCGTCCATGAATGTTTCTCGGCATGTGCGCGCGGCGCAGCACGGTCGATCTCCAGACAGTCCATACAGGCCTGTTGGAGATCTTCATTGATAAAGCCGCCGCCGGAACCCGGGATAATGTCTTTGGGGCCGTGGGCCGGGAAGGCTGCGACCGGTGTGCCGCAGGCCATCGCTTCCAGGTTCACCAGTCCGAACGTGTCGGTCCAGCTCGGGAACACAAAGACATCGGCGTCGGCAAAGTGACGGGCCAGTTCTTCGCCGAATTTCGGGCCGGTGAAGACCGCATCGGGAAACTTGCCCTTCAGCTCTTCCATTTGCGGGCCGTCGCCGACGATGACCTTGGTGCCCGGCAAGTCGGTTTCCAGGAAGGTCTCGATATTTTTCTCGACGGCGACACGGCCAACATTGACCCAGATCGGGCGTTCGAGGCCGGCAAAGACATCCTCGCCATTCATCACGCGTTTCGCGGGGTTGAACATGTCAATGTCCACACCGCGTGCCCAAGGCGTCAGATTGTTGAAGCCGCGCTTGGTCAGGTCGTCGCGCATGGACGGCGTCGTAACCATCATACGGCCACCGGCATTGTGGAACCAGCGCATGAAGGCATAGCCGGCAGATAGCGGGATAAAGCCGAAACGGGCATTCACATATTCCGGAAACTTGGTGTGATAGCTCGTGGTGAAAGGCAGTTTCCATTTTACACAGATGCGGCGCGCGGCCAGTCCGAGCGGGCCTTCGGTCGCGATGTGAATGGCTTCCGGCTCGAATTCGGTGAAGCGGCGGGTAATGTCCTTGCGCGCGCCCATGGCCAGCTGGATCTCCGGATAGGTCGGCAGCGGCATGGTCTTGTAGCCAAGCCCCGGATGGATAACCTCGACTTCGCGGCCCATCTCGCGCAGTTCGGCGACGGTGCGGGACAGTGTGCGAACCACACCATTCATCTGCGGTTCCCAGGCATCAGTGACCAGCATGATACGCTGAGGGCGTTCATTGCTATCTTCGACATCCGGACCATTTGTGGTGACGATATTACTTGCGAGGTCGCCGGTTTTGCTCATCAATTTCCTCTGCTTTTCAGCCGCCAGCGGCGGTGAAAATCCTTACTGTATGCATGCGTCTTAGCGCATTCGTGCACAATCGCGAAGTGCAACAGCACACTGGGCTTGCGAAGGAGCGATTGCCGGAGCAATGTCCGCCACGGAATATTGGATCCAATAGAAGGTTTGTGCCATGAATGTTCAGGCCCGAAATTCCATTGAATGGGATGAAATTGACCATTTGAAGTTCGCCACCGAGAGCGAGCTGGTGCAGCGTCTCGTCGCGCAGGTCGGGTTTTCCGATCAGACGCGCGACAAGGTGCGCGATGATGCGATTGACCTGGTAAAACGAGCCCGAGCCTCAACACGATCGCGTGGCCTGATGGAATCTTTCCTTCAGGAATTTGGCCTGTCCAACAAGGAAGGCCTGGCGTTGATGTGTCTCGCCGAGGCTCTGCTGCGGGTGCCGGATGGTGCGACCGCGGACAAGCTGATCGCGGAGAAGATTTCGACCGGACAGTGGGGCGAACATGCCGGCAAGTCGGAGAACTGGCTGGTCAATGCGTCCACGATGGGTCTGATGTTGACCGGCAAGATCATCGATGTGGATGTGGAAGCGCGCCAGAACCCCGGCGTTTATCTGAAAAAGCTGACAGCCCGGGCGGGCGAGCCGGTAATCCGCGCTGCGACCATACAGGCGATGCGGATCATGGGCGAGCAGTTTGTTCTCGGCCGCACGATTTCCTCGGCTCTCAAACGCGCTGGCAAGCATGGCGACATCGGGTCCTTTGATATGCTGGGAGAGGGTGCCCGAACCGCTGCCGATGCGCAGCGATATCACCAGCGCTATCTCGATGCGATCAAGACTGTTGGCGCTGCGCGCGGGGAGGGGCCGATCGAGTCGGTCCATGGCGTATCCGTGAAGCTTTCGGCGCTACACGCGAGCTATCTTGCCATCAAGGAAGAGCGTGTCATGGACGAGCTCTATCCAATGGTGCTGGAACAGGCGCGTGCCGCCAAGGCGCATGATATCGGCTTTTGTATCGATGCCGAGGAATCGGACCGCCTGGTGATTTCGCTCAAGATTCTCGATCGCCTCGCGCGTGATCCGTCCCTCAGGGGCTGGAACGGGCTTGGCCTGGCCGTCCAAGCCTATCAGAAACGAGCCGGTGCCGTGATCGATGGTCTGGTTGAGCTGGCCAAACAGAGCGGCCGCCGTTTCCTTGTGCGCCTGGTCAAGGGCGCCTACTGGGATACTGAAATCAAGTTCGGTCATCAGATGGGATGGCCGGATTTCCCGGTGTGGACAACCAAGACCGCAACAGACCTGCACTATCTGGTCTGTGCCAAGCGCATGCTGGCTGCGCCCAAGCAGATTTATGCCCAGTTCGCTACGCACAACGCTCATACCCTGGCTGCTGTGCGTGAGCTGGCCAGCCAGGCCGGTGTCGAGGCGTATGAATTCCAGCGCCTGCATGGCATGGGTGAACCGCTTTATGCAGCATCACACGAAGCTCATGGCGCGCGTACGGTTCGTGTTTATGCCCCGGTGGGCAGCCATGAGGACCTGTTGCCCTATCTTGTGCGGCGGCTGCTCGAGAACGGTGCAAATACCTCCTTCGTTCATTCCTTCCTGGATGACGCGGTGCCGGTCGAAGATGTGGCGCGCGGTCCGTTCGAGAAAGCCGCCGGCATTGACCGTCACCCGCAAATACCGCTGCCTGACGATCTCTACGGCGATGAGCGTCCCAACTCGGTCGGTGTCGATATAAGCCAGCGAAGCGTTCAGCAACGCCTGACCCGGGCCACGGCGGAACTGGAGGCCCAGCTTCCGATCAGCGCCGGGCCATTGATTGATGGTCGTCTGGCCGCAGGTGAGCCGGTGGCCATGATGAGTCCGGTCGATCGCAGCGAGCATGTCGGCAATGTCGTTCAGGCGACCGAGGGCGATGTGGACGCGGCTTTCAAGTCTGCGGCTGGGGCTTATCCGTCCTGGAACGCTGCCGGTGGCGCCAAACGCGGCGCCATCCTTCGGGCCATGGGCGACGCCATGGAGCAGGATATGGACCGCCTGATCGCGCTGATGTCGCGTGAGGCTGGAAAGACCATTCCCGACGGGATCGCCGAGGTCCGTGAGGCGATTGATTTCTGCCGGTTTTATGGGGCCCAGGCGGAACGCGAATTCGCCGGTGCCGAGCGTCTGCCGGGCCCGGCTGGAGAAACGAATCATCTCGGCCTGCAGGGGCGAGGGGTCTTCGTCTGTATCAGCCCGTGGAATTTTCCCCTGGCGATCTTTGCCGGTCAGGTCGCAGCGGCCTTGGCAGCGGGTAATACCGTTCTGGCCAAGCCGGCAGAACAGACATCCGTCATCGCCTGTGAAGCTGTGAAACTGTTCCAGCAAGCGGGCTTGCCGGCGGATGTGCTGCACCTTGTGCCCGGTACGGGCGAGACCGTTGGGGCGGCCCTAACACGCGATGATCGTACAGCAGGCGTCGCCTTCACAGGCTCAACCGAAGTCGCGCGCCTGATCAATCGGTCGCTGGCCGCCCGCGATACGGCCATCGCGCCACTGATCGCCGAGACCGGTGGCCTCAACGGCATGTTTGTCGACACGACCGCGCTCAAGGAGCAGGTGGTTGATGATGCCATCATGTCCGCTTTCGGATCGGCCGGGCAGCGCTGTTCGGCGCTACGAATCATTTTCCTTCCCGAAGACACGGCGGATGATTTCATTGAAGGCCTGTGCGGTGCAATGGACGAGTTGGGAATCGGCAACCCGTCCGAAGTGATCACGGATGTCGGTCCGGTCATTGATGAAGACGCCATTGCGATTCTCGAATCGCACATGGAGCAGATGGCGCGGGAAGCCACGGTGATCAAACAACTCGATACCGGATTGGCCGGAGACCATGGCAGTTTCTTTGGTCCTGCCCTTGTGGAATTGCCGTCGCTGGACCTTCTCGAGCGCGAGGTCTTCGGTCCGGTGCTCCATGTTTATCGCTACAAACGCAAGGACCTCAGCGCGATTGCGGCGGAGCTTGCAGCCAAGGGTTATGGTCTGACCCTGGGCATTCACTCCCGGCTGGAGTCTTTCCACAGGCAAATTCAGTCGATCGTTCCGGCGGGCAATGTGTATGTGAATCGCAACATGGTTGGCGCTGTTGTCGGGGTGCAACCATTCGGCGGAGAAGGCTTGTCTGGTACGGGTCCCAAGGCCGGCGGGCCGCACTATCTGCACCGGTTCGCCGGTGAGAAAACCGTCACGATCAACATCTCCGCACAAGGTGGAGACCCGGAGCTTCTTAACCTTTCGTGAGGCTCGGTTAACGCCGTTTAACCCTTGTTTCACTGGCCTGTCATGCCCCTTAACGGGGTGTGACAGGGCCTGCCAGCGGTTTAGAACTTGTTAACCAAAAAATCAGCCTAAAGACTGTTCTTGCCGTTGACCGGCATTTCACGGTGAGCCACTATATGTTGGGTCAGCTGGACACAGCGGCACACTATACAGATTTTTCGACCTATTCGGGTTTGTACATCGCGCAAGCAGATTTTGCGCGAACAGGACATTTTTGACTCTGGGTTTGGGGAGCAAAACCGCATGACACCTTTGGATTCGGCCACCACTCGTATTCTCGACGTTGATCAGGTTGAGCGTGTTTCGTCTCGACGTGGCAAACCGAAGGCCAATGATGCCTCCCACCTGCGCGTGGTCGAAGGCATCAAGGTTGATCGTTCGCGTGACGCGCTGCTGACGGATTTCGGCAAGAAGACCCTTGAAGACCGCTATCTGCTGCCGGGCGAGTCTTACCAGGACATGTTTGCGCGTGTGGCAACGGCTTATGCCGACAACCCCGAGCACGCACAGCGCCTGTATGACTATATCTCCAATCTCTGGTTCATGCCTGCCACTCCGGTCCTGTCCAATGGCGGTGCGGATCGTGGCCTGCCGATTTCCTGTTTCCTGAATACGGTCGGTGACAGCCTGGACGATATCGTGGGCACTTGGACCGAGAATGTCTGGCTGGCGTCGAATGGTGGCGGCATCGGCACATACTGGGGTGATGTGCGTTCCATCGGCGAGAAAATCGGCGATGTGGGTCAGACCTCCGGCATTATTCCGTTTATCCGCGTTATGGACAGCCTGACTCTGGCGATTTCCCAGGGGTCGCTCCGTCGTGGCTCCGCAGCGGTCTATCTGGATGTGCACCATCCGGAAATCGAGGAATTCCTTGAGATCCGCAAACCGTCCGGCGACTTCAACCGCAAGTCCCTGAACCTGCACCACGGTCTCAACATCACCGACGACTTCATGGAAGCTGTTCGTGATGATGGTGAGTTTGAGCTGAAGTCGCCGAAATCCGGCGAGATCGTCAAGACGATCAATGCGCGCAAGCTGTGGCAGAAGATCCTTGAGCTGCGTCTGCAGACCGGCGAGCCTTACATCATCTATTCCGACACGGTGAACAACGCGCTTCCCGCTCATCAGCGCAAGCTGGGCCTCAAGGTGCGCCAGTCCAACCTGTGTGCGGAGATCATGCTGCCGACGGGTTATGACCAGAATGGCGAAGAACGTACGGCGGTCTGCTGCCTGTCCTCGCTCAATGCAGCCAAGTATCTTGAGTGGAAGGACGACGAGACCTTCATCGAGGACATTTTCCGCTTCCTCGACAATGTTCTCGAGGACTTCATCCAGCGAGCGCCGGAAGAAATGGATCGTGCGGTCTATTCAGCCATCCAGGAGCGTTCTGTCGGCCTTGGCCTGATGGGCATGCACACTTTGCTGCAGCAGATGAATGCGCCGTTTGAAAGCGCCATGGCCAAGTCCTGGAACATGAAGCTGTTCAAGCATATCCGTAAGCAGGCCGATGCCGCTTCAGTCAAGCTGGCCGATGAACGCGGCCCTTGCCCGGATGCCGCTGCGAGCGGTGTGAAGGCACGTTTCTCACACAAGCTGGCGATTGCCCCGACAGCGTCCATCTCCATCATTTGTGGTGGTGTGTCCGCAGGCATCGAGCCGATCCCGGCCAATGTCTACACACACAAGACCCTGTCCGGTTCGACAACGGTCAAGAACCCGCAGCTGGAAGCCGCGCTGGAAACCAAGGGTCTCAACACGCCGGGCATCTGGGCATCGATCCTCGAGCATGAAGGTTCTGTCCAGCATATCGACGGGCTGGATGAGCACGAAAAAGCTCTCTTCCGTACGGCCTTCGAGATCGACCAGCGCTGGGTCATCGAACATGCGGCCGATCGAACCCCATTCATTTGCCAGTCCCAGTCGCTCAACATCTTCCTGCCGGGCGATATCGATAAGTGGGACTTGCACATGCTGCACTGGTCGGCCTGGGAGAAGGGTATCAAATCCCTCTACTATTGCCGCTCCAAATCGGTCCAGCGAGCCGCCTATGCCGGCTCCGAGAAAAAGTCTGAAGCCGAGCAGTCCATGGCCGATGCGGCGCCGACGGACTACGAGGAATGCCTCGCCTGTCAGTAGGCCAGACCAACCAGAAAAACATGATGAAAAGCCCGCACCTTGGTCGCGGGCTTTTCTTTTGTTTTGCCCGAACTCGGATCAGCTGTTAACCTTTTCGCGTTCGAGGCGAATCTTGATGCAATACCATCTGAGTTTTGTCAGGTTGCGGGCCGGGGGAGAGAATGATGCTTATGGGACGTAAGTCAGAGCTGACTTTGGCGACGCTTATTGCAATCTCCGGTGTGTCATATGTGTTGATGACGCCCGGGCAAGCAATTGAGTGGGCAAGCCCTTCCGCGCTGATTCAGGGCAATCTGCAGGCCGAGGGCGAAATTCGCCCCCTGTCGGCTTCAGCGGCCAATATCGCGCGCACAGCCCTGTCTCTGGATGTTGATATTGCAGGCCAGAACGCGTTCGCAGCATCCTCACTGACCGGCGCCGCCACGATTGATCTGGGTCCGGCTGGCGAGCTGCAAGTGGCCGTGCTTGATGATGATACCACAGACGCGGCCTACGACATGTTCGCCATGACCGCAGACAGTCGCTCGCCGCTGGTGTTCAACCCCGAGCAGGATCACACAACTGTTGCTGTGGCCTACCAGCGCTCCTTTGATTCGCATGGTGGTTCCGACGAGCTTGATGTCAGTATCATCCCGCGCGCCGGTGTCAGTGTTGGCAATGACGGCACGGCAGCCGGGGCCGGTGCGGAATTGCGTGTCGGCCAGCATCTGAGCAACTCGCTGGCAGGTGAACCGCGCTGGTACATGTTCGCGGGCGCTGACCGCCGCGCGCTGCTCTATAATCCGGGCGAAGGTGCCAATTTCGACAGTGCGATGGCGCTGACCCGCCGTGAGGTGATTGGTGATGCCCAGGCCGGTGTCGCTGTTCGCATCGGCGATGCGGATCTCTCCGTCGCCTATGTTCGCCGCGAATATCAACACGTTGCGGGCGTGACCTCCTTCGAGGAGAGCGAGGAATTCGGCGCGGTTACCGTGAACTGGCGCTGGTAGCGCTGTCGCGCCTCCTCAGATCCCCTATAGTCTCACTCAAGCTGTAAACGGGGGAATGCCATGAAACATTCGCTGCTGTCCTGTCTCGCCCTGGTCTGTGCTCAACCCGCATTGGCGCAGCCGGATAACGCGGATCCCGTTGTTCTGGCGGGCGCTACGGTGATCAATGGGGACTATTGGATCGAAAGCGCCAGCATTGTGGTCCGTGGTGATCGCATCGAATGTGTCGGCGAGCCCGAAGCTTGTGAATACCCGGAAGACGCACTGATTGTTGATCTGGAGGGTCAGTTCATAACGCCGGGTCTGGTAGATGCGCACGTGCATTTCGCCCAGACCGGATGGTTGGATGGTCGGCCTGACGGCCTGCAGGCGCCGGATGTCTACCCTTACGCGGAGACCGCCGCCGCGCTGCGCAGCCACCCCGATCGCTGGCATGCTGCTTATCTGTGCACCGGTATCACCGCTGTTTATGACGTTGGCGGACAGGCCTGGACCGTCACGGGCGAGCACGCGACAGACACCAATCGCGCCGATCGCGCGCATGTCCGCGCGGCAGGGCCCCTGATCACGCATGCCAGCGCGCGCAACAGCTTTTTTCTGGGCGAAGGCGCGGCTGACCAGCCGCTGTTCCTGCCAATGGAAAACACTGAGGGCGTGCGCGAACAGGTGCGCTATCTTCAAGGCATTGGAGCAGAGGCGGTGAAGGTCTGGTATCTTGCCCCCCGCCCGGCCGACCGTGACCGCCTGGACGCGATGTTGATGGAAATCGGTATTGCAGCCGCTGAGGCCGAACTGCCGATGATCGTTCACGCGACCTCGCTGCGTGAAGCGAAAATGGCCCTGCGCGCCGGCGCCCGGATGCTGGTGCACTCGGTATCGGACCAACCGGTTGACGGAGAGTTCCTGGACCTGCTGACCGGCAATAACGCGGTGTATGTGCCGACCCTGCAAGCCGGGCCGAACTGGGGTCGGGCCCTGGCCAGCGTGGCCTTTGGTGATGCCGCGCCCATCGATGACCCCAATGGTTGTGTCGACGATGCGATCCGCGAACGCATCAATTCACCGGAACGGTTGCAGGCAGATCTCAATCCGGCGCTGACCCCGGCCTGGGCCTATCGCAGTCTGGAATCCAGTGGCGAGGAGATCGCCCTGATGCAGGAAAACCTGCTGGCGGTGTTCAATGCAGGTGGTCGCATCGCCACGGCGACGGATGCCGGCAATCCGATGACATTGCATGGCCCGTCGATCTATCGCGAGATGGAGATGATGCAGGCCGCGGGGCTTAACCCCGAAGCGGTGATAGAGATGTCGACCCGGGGTGGTGCCATTGCCATGGGTCGGGAGAACCTGTTCGGACAGATCGAGGACGGCATGATTGCCGACCTGATCATCCTTTCACAGGACCCGCGCGAGGATGTCCGCAACTTCCGCTCGCTGACGCATGTGATGCGTGCGGGTGTGCTGCGTGCACAGTCCGAATTACGGGTCATTGAGGTTGATTAGACGCTGAATCCTGTGGAGCAGTCTGTGGAAAACACTGTTCCATACACACTAGGACTAGACGTAAACCCCGCGTTTACCACAATATGTAGATATTGAGCGGCTCCGCCGTTTTGATTCCGACCGAGGTGTTTCCATGACCGCTGCTTCCGATCTGCCGGGCCTTCTCACGTCCAGCCATTCCTACAAGCCGTTCCGCTATCCGTGGGCGTATGACTTCTGGAAAAAGCAGCAACAGGTTCACTGGATGCCAGAAGAAGTTCCGCTCGGTGAGGACTGCAAGGACTGGGCAACCAAGCTGAATGACAAGGAACGCAATCTGCTGACACAGATCTTCCGGTTCTTCACCCAGTCCGATGTCGAGGTGAACGACAACTACATGGAGCGCTACAGCCGCGTTTTCCGTCCGACGGAAATCAAGATGATGCTGTCGTCCTTCTCCAACATGGAGACGATCCACATCGCCGCCTATGCGCTGCTGCTGGAAACCATCGGCATGCCGGACAGCGAATTTTCCGCCTTCATGGAATACGAGGCCATGGCGGACAAACACAACTACATGCAGGAATTCGGCGTCGAGAGCGAAGCCGACATCCTGCGCACCGTGGCCATGTTCGGCGCCTTCACCGAAGGCCTGCAGCTGTTCGCCTCCTTTGCCATGCTGATGAATTTCCCGCGCTTCAACAAGATGAAGGGCATGGGCCAGATCGTCACCTGGTCGATCCGCGATGAAAGCCTTCACTGCGAGGGCATGATCAAGCTCTTCCACGCTTTCGCGGAAGAGACCGGCGCCCTGACGCAAGAGGTCAAGGACGACATTGTCGACTGCTGTCGCACGGTTGTCCGCATGGAAGACAAGTTCATCGATCTCGCCTTCGAGACGGGCGATGTCGAGGGCATGACCCCGCAAGATATCAAGCAATACATCCGCTATATCGCCGACTGGCGTCTCGGCCAGCTCAAACTGCCGCCCATTTATGGCGTTAAAGAGCATCCGCTGCCGTGGCTGACTGAAATCCTCAACGGGGTCGAACACGCCAATTTCTTTGAAGCTCGCGCGACTGAATACTCAAAAGGCGCGACACAGGGCGATTGGCATGGTAATGATGGCGTCTGGTCAATGTTTGACCAAATGAAAACCAAGCAGAGCGAAGATGCTCTGACCGACTGATCAACTCCGCTTCGGCGTTGAGTTGCGGGCGATCCAGCTATCTACTTTCGGGGAGGAGAGAAGCGAGCTGGGTCGCCCATTTTATTACGTGGTTTGAGGAAGATCATGCTCGCAATTGACGGTGATCATGCCGCCAAGCCTGTCGCGCTGATAGGAAATCACCGCTCCGGGTGCACAGGCTTCGCGCATTCGCTCGAAACTCCTCGCATCCAGATAATCCAGATAAATCGTCCCGGCCCCGCCAATCGCGATCACGGACACGGTCAGCGCCAGGATCGTCGTGACAATCTTCATCGCATCCTCCGAACTGGTGGGCAAAGGATGGGCTGATTTGCCGGTATTGGGAAAGCGAGGCGACGCTTTTTGCGCCGCCTCGCCCTTATGGCTAGATCACAACCTCACCAGCGGGTTCACGCATATTATAGCGCGAGGCCATGACACGACCGTAGGCGCCGCCATTGCCAATCAGGATGACGTCGCCTTCATGCGTTTCCGGCAGCAGGCGCTGGGCCCCCAGCCGGTCCGCACTTTCACAGATCGGGCCGACAATGTCGGCGATAATGTCCGCTTCCTCGTCCAGGCGTGTCAGATTCACGATCTCGTGCCGGGCGCCGTAGAGCGCCGGGCGGATGAGCGAGTTCATTCCGGTATTGATTCCGACGAAGCGCGCGTCGGGTGTCTGCTTGACCTGGGTGACCCGGGCCAGAAGCACGCCAGCCTCGGCACTGATATAACGCCCCGGCTCCAGCCAGAATTCATATCCCGGATAGGCCGTTTTCAGCTCGCCCAGCATGATGTCCAGCTGGTCGGTCTTGATGCGGCGCGGACCCGAGGCTTCGTCGACACCCAGTCCACCGCCCAGATCGAGCACTTTCACATCCGGCAGATCCTGTGCCGTCTCGGTCAGGAAAATGCCGACACGCCGCCAGTGTTCCGGATCGGAAATGCCCGAGCCGGAATGCACGTGCAGACCGGTGATTTTTGCTCCAGCTGCCTTCGACAGGTCGATGGCTTCCGGCAGTTCGTCGCGGTGCAGGCCGAACTTGGCCTCCGGCCCGGCCGTACGCACATGTTTGTGGTGGCCTTCCGGGCGCTGGGGATTGATGCGCAGGGTGATCTCGGTGCCCTTGAACAGCTCCGGCCAGTGACGCAGCGGGTGCAGGCCGTCCAGGGTCAGGTGAATGCCCATTGCCAAGGCTGCGGCATATTCCTCGCGCGGGGCAAAATTGGGTGTGAACAGGATGCGGTCCGGCGTCAGTTCGGGCGCTGCGGCGCGCGCTGCTTCGACTTCATTGATGGACACGCACTCGATACCCAGCCCGGCCTCGACTGCAGTGCGGATGATATCCGTGTGGCCATTGGCCTTCATGGCGTAGAAGCCGCGATCGAGATTTGTCAGCCCGGCAATCGCTTCGCAGCGTTCGCGGACCGTGTCGCGATCATAAACGTAGACTGCCCCATCTTGCGGGCAGGCGCCCAGCAGCATGTCACGCTTGATGCGCCACCATACCGTTTCGGCCCGGGCCTGATCCGCCTGGTCCGCACCCAGCTCGGCCCAGCTGGGACCAAAGGTTTCGTCCAGGGGTTTGGGCTTGATCAGCTGGTCATGCAGCTTGCGACAGAGTGGCTTGCCCTGGTCTCCATCCACCACGACGGTGAAGTTCAGGTCATTGGCCGCCTGGGAGATCAGACGGACCGGATAGTGCGCGAACGCCTCCATCGCCGGCGCCAGCTGGGCCAGCAGCGCGCGGACTCCACGCCCGACCAGGCTGACAGCAGCACAGTCTTCCAGCACGGAAACCTGGGCGATCCTGGCCAGATCGGCCTCGAGCGCGGTGAGCACTGCGGGCGTGAGTGCGGGATCATCGTCCAACGACACGGTCACGCTGGTTTCAGAGGTCGAGACCAGGTCGATCGATACGCCATGGCGCGCGAAGGGCTCGAACGCCTTGGCCAGGAAGCCGGAGGCTCGCCACATGCCGCTGGTGTCCAGGGTGATCAGACGAACGCCATTCTTGACCGAAACCGCCTTCAGGCGGGGCGCGTCCTCGGACGGTGTGGCACTGATCACCGTGCCCGGCAGCTTGCGTTTGTGCGTGCAGCGGATTTCCATCTTGATACCGGCATTGCGGACCGGCGGGATGGCGCGCGGATGCAGGACCGAGGCCCCCATGGAGGCGATTTCCTGGGCCTCGTCATAACTCAGCGCCTTGATCTGGCGGGCCGAGCCGGTCAGCCGCGGATCGGCGGAGAAAAATCCCGGCACATCGGTCCAGATTTCCAGCCGTTCCGCCTGCAGTTTGGCGGCAAAATATGCGGCGGACGTATCAGAGCCTCCGCGTCCCAACAGGGCGGTGTCGCCATCCTCGCGTCCGGCGATAAAGCCCTGGGTCAGGACAACATCACTGACGAAGCGTTTCTGCAGCTTCTTGTCCGGTGCGTGATCGCAGTCGGCGTCCACATAGCCGCTGATACCGCCGTCCGCGCGCGCAGTGAGCGCCGTGCGGGCGTCCAGCCATTCACAATCGCGACCGGTCTGGTTGAGCCACGCTGCGCCCAGCGTCGTTGCCATCAGCTCGCCCTGGCAAAGAATTCGGGCATGCAGGCGCGGGCTGGCATCACCCGTCAGCGCCAGGCCGGCACTGAGCCGGTCCAGCTCGTCGAAATTGGTCGCCAGCAAGGCCTGGCCATTGAGCTCCAGCTCATTGGCCAACTCGATATGGCGTGCCTTGATGTAGGCCAGCGCCTCGCTGCCATGACCATCGCGGGCCGTGCGAACCAGGTCCACCAGCGCGTCGGACACACCGCGAATGGCGGAGTGAACGACAAGCACCCGTTTCTTCGCCTTGCGGAGTTTCTTGATCCGTTTGGAGATGACCTGCCAGTCAGAGAGGGATTTGACACTCGTTCCACCGAATTTGAGAACGATCCAGTTGCTTGAATTGGGCATGGTAATCTCCTTTCTCCCGCCAAAATCGGGGAGCGGCGTGCATACAGCCCGCAGGAGGTCACGCCAACACACATTTGCGCATGGCGGCATGTATTTACAGAACAGGCGCAAGCAGAATGCGCGATCAGTCGAAAACAGGCTCTCTCTTTTCAAGATTCGCCATCACGGCCTCCACCTGGTGCGGCTTGCCGATCACGGCGCCTTGTTCGCGGGATTCGGCCAGCAGGATCTCGCTTGAAGACTGGTCATCCAGCCCGTTGATCAGGCGTTTCGATCCGCGAATGGCGGACGGGCTGCGTGCGGCGATCTGCCGGGCGATCTCGAAGGCGCGTTCCAGCGGGTCCTGCGCTGTTTCCGTAATCAGGCCCAGGGCGCAGGCCCGGTTGCCGTCGATCCGTTGCGCCGTATAGGTCAGCTGGCGCAGGACGTCGTCACGCAACAAGCGCCGGGCGAGCGCGAAACCGGACATGTCAGGCACCAGGCCCCACTGGGTTTCGGCGATAGCGATCTTTGCATCCTCGGAGGCGATACGGATATCCGCCCCGAGCGCGACCTGCAGCCCGCCACCCAGTGCGCCGCCGCGAATGGCAGCAATCACCGGCACCGGCAATTCGTGCCAGGCATAGGCCGCGAATTGTGGCTTGTTGCAAAGCCCGTGCGTGCGCTCTTCCAGGGGCAGGGCCTTGGCCGGATCTTCCTCGGCCATCGCAGCAAAGCTCATGAAATCCAGACCCGCGCAGAACATGCGTCCACGACCGGACAGCACAGCCACGCGGACCTCGGCTTGTTTCTCCAGCCAGCGGGCAGCTTCAATCAAGGCGTCAAACATGTCGCTATCGAGCGCATTGAGCTTGTCCTCGCGGATCATCTCGACATGCGCGACATGGTTCTCGATCGAAATCTCGACCCGGTCCCGGAAATTCTGGCTCATTTTCATCGACTCCCGTTTGTCCATAGATTGGGCGGGTTGCGCGGTGCTGCCAAGACCACGCGCACGCATTTCCCCCATTTACCCCCGCCGCGATTTCGTGCATGAGGTGCGCGATGACAGAGTTTAAAACTGCGACCACACCTCAGGACGCCGTAGATCAGCTCAATGCGCTCTATCAGGCGTCTGTCGACCGTCTAAGAACGGCACTGAAGACATTTCTGGACGGAGGAGCCCCGCCTAGCGCCGATGATCGCGCTTCCGGGGCTTTTGTTTATCCGGCCCTGCGCGTCAGCTATCTGCCGGACGGACCACCGCCTCCGGTCAGCCGTGCGTTTGGAAAGTTCACCGATCCGGGCATCTATGAGAGCACGATCACCAATCCGGCCCAGTTCCGCGATTATCTGGTCGAACAGCTCGATTTGCTCAATGACGGCTATGAGATCACGATTGAAGTCGGGCCATCCGAAACGGAGATTCCATTCTCCTATGTGCTTGATGGCGCAGACGATCTGGACATGAACGCCGCCAGTCCTGCCGAGCTGGTGCGTCATTTCCCCTATGCGGATCTGTCCAAGATCGATGACGACCGTCCCAACGGCCTCAAGCCCAGCGCGCCGGGCGAGACCCGTCCGCTGAGCCTGTTTGACGCTCCGCGTGTTGATTACTCGCTGCAGCGACTGCGCCACTATACGGGCACGCCGTACGAGGATGTGCAGCAATTCATCCTGTTCACAAACTATCATCGCTATGTGGATGCCTTCACCAGCTGGGCCATTCGCCAGCTGAAGGAAGACAATCATTACGAGAGCTTCTCGGCGGCGGGCAATGTGACGGTGGATGCGAGTACGCCGAACGCGCATGCGGTTGTCGAGGGTGCGCCCTGGCGGCGTTTCCAGATGCCGGCCTATCACCTCAAGGCGCCGGGAGGCCGGGGCATCACGCTGGTGAATATCGGCGTGGGACCGTCCAACGCCAAGAATATCACTGACCATCTGGCGGTTCTGCGACCGCAATGCTGGCTGATGATTGGTCACTGTGGTGGCCTGCGTCATTCCCAGCGTCTGGGTGATTATGTCCTGGCCCACGCCTATCTGCGTTATGATGCGGTTCTGGACGAGGATATCCCGGTCGAGGTTCCGATCCCGCCGATTGCGGAAATCCAGATCGCCCTCGAGAACGCTGTGGCCAGCGTCAGCGGAGACAGCAAGGAAGACCTCAAATCCCGCCTGCGCACCGGAACCGTCGCGACCTATGCAGACCGGAACTGGGAATTGCGTTACGCCGCCCAGGCCCGTCGCATCAACCAGTCTCGCGCGATTGCTGTGGACATGGAAAGCGCGACCATCGCCGCCAATGGCCTGCGCATGCGAGTGCCGTATGGAACACTTCTGTGTGTCTCGGATAAACCGCTGCATGGCGAGCTGAAACTGCCTGGCGCAGCCAACCTTTTCTACCAGCGTTCGGTCAGTGAACACCTGGCGGCCGGGATCGAGACGATCGAGATCCTCAAGCGGGATGAGGCCTCGGCCCTGCATTCGCGCAAGCTGCGCAGTTTTGACGAGCCACCCTTCAGGTAACCGCGATGCGTGATCTTCTTCCGTCCTGGCTGCCGCGCGCAGCTTTCGAAGCAGTGCTGATTGTTTTCGCGGTCGTGCTCGGTTTTCTCGTCAATGAGTGGCGCGCCGACCGTGAAGCCGATGCGACAGCTCAACTGGCGGTAACTCGCATCGTTGAAGAGATGCGGGATAATCTGGAAGCGCTCGAGGCTGCCGCGGAATATCACGCCGAGATCGTGGAGAACCTGACCGAGATCGAAATGCAGATCCAGTCCGGTGAACTGCCGTCGAACGCCAACCTGTTCGAGACGGTGATGCCGGCCATGCCGATGGGGATCAGCCCACCCATCCTGTCCGATGTCGCCTGGGACTATGCGGGCCAGACCGGAGCGCTCGATACCCTGGACTTTGAAATCATGTCCGAGGTGGCGCGGCTCTACTCGGTGCAGGAATTGGGGACTTCGACGACGTGGAAGATGATCATCGATGCTTTTTTCTTCAATGAGGAAAGTTTCGAAACCCGCGAGATAACGGCCAAACTCTCCTTCATGCGCCTGTCATTCCGCGAGCTGGTCTCGCAGGAGTATTCGCTGATATCCAACTATCGCTCCGTCATTCCGCGGGTTGAAGCCCTGGTCGGCGTCGCGGCCCCCTCTGCCGAGGCTGCCGAGGCTGCTGAGGCTGCAGGCGCGGGATAGAGCCGGTAGAAAGACGCTTTTTCTTGCCCCGGATCGCGCTCTCGCGTACCTCCTCAGCATGACCCGTGTTACCCCGCTTGAAGGCGTCCATAACTTCCGCAATTTCCATGGCTATGAAGGCTTGGATGGTGCGCGCGTACGTTCCGGGCTGTACCGCTCCGGGCATTTCTCGCGTTCTACCGAGGCAGATCAGGACTTCTTCAAGGACCTGGGTGTTGCCGTTGTTGCGGATCTGCGGCGTCCGCGGGAGCGGGCGCTGGAACCGTCCAACTGGAACCAGGCGCTGGGGCTGCGGGTCATTGATTCAGATCACGATGACCATGCCGAGCCGCCGCATCTCCAATTCATGCGCAAGGGCGATCTCTCGGCAGAGGCCGTCCAAGGCTATATGATGTCGGCCTACCGTCGTATTCCGATGGAAGAGGGCAATCAGACTGTTTTTCGCGAGGCGTTCAAATCGCTGGCCTCGGGCGAGGCCGATAGCGGCTTCCTGGTGCATTGTGCAGCAGGCAAGGACCGGACGGGCATTTTCTGCGCGCTTGTCCTGGGCGAGCTGGGTGTTGATTACGACGTGATCCGCAGCGATTACGAGCTGACCAATACCGCGGTCGATTATGACAGCCTGGTCCCCAGGGTTCAGGCGCGCATGCAGGAAATGCTCGGCAAGCCGGTTGATGAAGCATCTCTGCGCACATTTCTTGGTGTGAATGGCGCCCTGCTGGATGAGGCCTATGCCACGATCGGAAATGTAGATCGATATCTGCGCGAGACGCTGAATATCAGCGACGAGGAGCGTGATGCGCTCCGTTCGCGCTGGCTGGAGCGGTGACGCCCATCATGTCCGAAACTGTTTCGCCGCCGCTTGCCAGGGTTCTGCCCTGGCGCGACCCGCTGGCGGCATTTTCTGCCTTTGAAGCGGAAGACTGGTGCCTGTTATTGCACGATGGGCAGAGTGGCCGTGCCCGCATATTCGCCCGACCGGACGAGGTTGTGACGGGCGATGGGCTTGCGGAATTCGCGATCTTCGCCGAGCGCTTCCGCAAAACAGAATCAGGCCTGTGGGCCGGTCTTTTTGGTTATGATCTCGCAGGGGCCTTTGAGCGTCTGCCTGAACTGGGCCAGGTTTGGCAGGCCCTGCGCATGGCCCATTACCCGGTTTGGGCGGAGCTCGACCGGGATGCCGCCGAGATC
>CBFHQE010000008.1:25791-41228 GCA_965657935.1 Maricaulis sp.
ACGGCGCACCCGGTGCAGCCGTGGAGGCGTTTGTCGAGGCTCTTGAACGACCGTATCAAGCTGTGCCCGTTCCGGCGGGCAAGGCGAGCTGGTCGGCGAGCTGGGACAGGGATGTTTATCTTGGCGCTGCCCGCAGGGCGCGTGATTATGTTCATGCCGGTGATGTGTTCCAGGTCAATCTGTCCCAGCGCTTCTCCTCGGTGCTGGCTCCGGGAGACGTGCCCTACGCGGTTTTCGAGCGCCTGTGCGCGGCCAGCCCGGCGCCCCACGCGGCTTATCTGCGCTTGTCCGGTGACGAGGTTGTTCTTAGCAATTCACCGGAGCGCTTCATCTCGGTCCGTCAGGGTCATGTCGAAAGCCGTCCGATCAAGGGAACCCGGCCTCGCCTGGCAGACCCGCAGCAGGATGCCGGGATGCGGCAGGAACTGACCTTGTCTGCCAAGGACCGGGCGGAGAACCTGATGATCGTGGATCTGATGCGCAATGACCTGTCGCGTGTTTGTGAGCCGGGGTCCGTGAAGGTTCCGCGCCTGTGTGAAGTCGAGAGTTTTGCCAATGTGCACCACCTTGTTTCCGATGTGACCGGGCAGCTGAGGGCGGAGTGCGATCTGGTCGACCTGATGCAGGCGAGTTTTCCGCCCGGCTCGATAACCGGAGCGCCCAAGGTTCGCGCCATGCAGATTATCGCCGAGCTCGAGGGCGAGGCGCGCGGTCCCTATTGCGGGGCGCTGGGCTGGATGACCCCTGCAGGAGAGATGGATCTCAATGTGATGATCCGTACCGCATCCCTGCGCCACCGGGGCGGACACTGGCAAGCGGAGATCCGGTCCGGGGGCGGTATCGTGTCCGACAGTGATCCTCATGCAGAATATGAAGAAACACTCGCCAAGGCGTCGGCCCTGAAGTCAGCATTGGGGGCGGCATGACGGTCTGGATGAATGGGCATTGGCTCGATGCGGCCTCGGTATCAGTGGGCGATCGCGGTTTTGCTCTGGGCGACGGCCTGTTCGAGACAATAAGGGTCGATCGGGGTGTCGCGCTGGGGCTGGAGCGACATGTGGCCCGCCTTGGCAGGAGCGCGGAGCTGTTTGGGCTGGGCGAGCCTTTGATGGATATTGATCTGGGGGAACTGATCGCACAGGGCGCGCAAATCGCGGGCCTGGACAGTGCGATTGTCCGTTTCTCGGTGTCAGCAGGTGTGTCACGGCGCGGTCTGAACCGGGCGAGTGAGCTGGAATTGACCCGGGTGTTGCAGGTCTCTGAGCGTGCGCCTGTCGCGGAACACATCAGTCTCGCGATCTCGACAATTCGCCGTTCGCCTTCCTCTCCAGCGGCGGGTTTCAAGACGCTGAGCTATGCCGATAATGTCCTGGCGCGTCGCCAGGCGCAGGCTGCCGGCGCTGATATGGCCATGTTGCTGGATACAGAGGGTCGGGTGTCCGGGGCGGATTGTGCCAACGTCTTCTGGACTGTGGCGGGTCAGCTGCGGACCTCGGCACTGGACTGCGCCGTTCTGCCGGGCACGGTCAGAGCCGCGATCGTCGAGCGACTGGGCGCAAGAGAAGTTCGCGTCCCTCTGGAAGACCTTGTCGCGGCGGATTCAGTCTTTGTCAGCAATGCCGTGATGGGCGTGGTCCCGGTCTCCCACCTCGATGGCAAGGCACTGGGGCTTGACCGGCCTCTGCTGGCCGCGATGCGCGAAGCGCTGGCTCAGGACCGCGAAACGACGATCGACCGGCGCGGGCGCAAATAGAAAATCTCGCTGATGTCGAAATGGCTCATGCCCAGTTGCGAGAACAGGGTGTAATAGCGGTATTCGACCTCGACCATGATGACGGAGCGATTGGTCTGCAGGACACCATTGGGCGTGCTGATCGAACTGCCTTCGGCCAAGGGAGCCATGCCGGAGGCATCACTCCACTGGACCTCGACATCGCCATCGCCATCCATCAACAGGGAGCTGACACGCAGCTGCAGCGGGCCGGAGTCAAACGGCACGATGATCGCATTTCCCGCATTGAGAATATCGACGATTTCATCATCAGTGATGACGTCGTCCTGAGCGACCAGGTCGGCAATCGCGCTGGCCGTGCTTGTGATCTTGCGATCAATCGAGAGCGCCAGGGAGACCTCGACCGAACCGAGATAGATGATCAGCATCAAGGGCGCGATTATGGCGAACTCGACTGCGGACACACCCCGATTGTCGCGCCGGAATCGTTGCAGGAAGTGGGTCAGGCCATCACTCATCGAAGGGCTCGTTTCTGAAAACGGTCGCGGATGTGATCAAACGCTGATTGTTTTCCATGTTGGACATGCCGATGCCAAACGATGGCGTCATCAGTGACCAGCGATAGAATACGCGAACCAGAACAATGTCGCCGGCATCGCCTGGATCCCAACCGAAACCCGTGGTGTTGAGCGATCCGTCTTCCTGCACGGGGCTGGACTGGTCAACATCGCCGAAGTCCTCGAACACCTGCACATCGATGCTCAATCGGTCGCAATTGCCGATCACGTCAATTCGGGCGCAGATCTCGTCAAGAAAGGTTTCGCGGGTGGTGCCGCCGGTCTGGGCCTGTCCGGTCCGGATCTGGCGTGCGGTCTCCAGGACAGCATTCTCCAGCACGGTGCCCGTAAAGAAGACAGCGGCGACTTCCAGCATTGCGAACAACAGAAAAAAGAAGGGCGCCGCGATCAGGGCAAATTCGACCGCGGTGGCGCCGTCTTCATTGCGCAAGACACGTCTCAGCCGTGCTTTCACACTGTTGCGAACGCGATTGTGCATGGGTCTAGTTGCCGGCGTCGTCATCGGCGAGCGCGGCATTCGCTGTGGCGAGGCGGTCGAGTTGCTGACCCCCCAGCGCATCCGTGCGTGCGGTATCGTCGCCGACGCGAGGGATTTCGTCACAGACATCCCCGCATGACAGCGTAAAGCGGTTTGGTCCGCGGAACATGGCGACCTGGTTGTCGTTGTGATTGCTCACCACGATATCGGTCTCAAAGATCACGCGACCGATCCGGTCAATGGCGATGACATTGGTGCGGCCCTGAAGGCGTCCCGTCAGGATGAGGGTGCGGCCGTCATGAACCAGAGCGTCTGCGATGGACGGGTTGCCGACGACAACGGCGCTGGCCGTACCCGGCAGGCGGATCACCTCGGCATGTTCCGCCGCCAGGATCACTTCATCGGCCATGGCCGGGCTGAGTGATGTGCAGGCCAGAGTTAAGGCGATTGCGAACGGGCGGATCATGGCGGTTTCCAATCTCATGATGATCGAAGTCTGGCCGGTAGTGTCCCTCGCGTGCGTAAATCTTTCATAAACAGGGCTGTTTTGTTTGTTTATAGTCTTGAAAGAATTCGTTTTGTGTTTGTTAACTATAAGCCACGTTGTTGTGTGTATAGATTTTGTTAAGTACGTGTTTTTACTAAATCGAAATTCTTCCCGTGTTTATTGGGCATCGTTCAGGAGGGGTCGGGACAGATCCGCTCCTGGCGGTGAGGTGTCCTAACGGGAGTAAAAAAAATGAAATACATTTCTCGCTTTGTTAAAGATGAATCTGGTGCAACGGCTATCGAGTACGGCCTGATCGCAGCCCTCATTGCAGTTGTTATTATTGGCGCTGTAACTGCTCTTGGAACTGGCGTATCCGACAACATGCAGTCGGTTGCTGACGCGCTCTAAATCAGACGTGTGCAGCATACTCGGAACGAGCCGCTCCCATCGGGGCGGCTCTTTCGTATGCGCCAACGGAAGATTAAGTCTTGCCGTGCAGTCTTCGCCTGGACACGCCAGTCGAGGACGAAATGATTACTCAGTTTATTTCACTTGTATTTGCCGGCCTCTTGATCACGGGCGCCGTCAGTGATGCCTCGCGTTACAAAATTCCCAATTGGTTGAGCGGCGCGCTTTTGCTGCCCTTCGTGCTCGCCATTGCCGTGAATTTCCCAGGATGGACTGGGCTGGGCCTGCATCTGGCTACTGGCATTGTAGCGCTTGTGCTGGGCATGGCCATTTTTGCGGCCGGTTGGTGGGGCGGTGGCGATGCCAAGATGTTTGCGGGTGCCTCCTTCATGTTTGGATGGCCGCTTGGATATCATTTCCTCTTCTACACCGCGTTGGCAGGGGGAGGGCTGGTTTTGGTCCTGATTGCCTCGCGCCACTTGCTACCAGCCATCCCTGTGCTGGCCCGGCACACACCGGGAACGGCGCTCGCCCAGGGCGCGCCAGTGCCCTACGGGATCGCGATTGCAATCGCCGGCCTGATCCTGCTTCCGCGGGTCGATCTACTGGCAACTTTTTAACGCGGTATAGAAAAATCGCATGTTAGAGCGCATTCGCGTTTTGGTATTAACGTCACCTTGAGGAATTCAGCGTCTCATCGCAATCGTATTTGTGCGTCGAGAGGTTTGGAATTCCATGAACGCGCTTCGTATAGGCATTCTGGCAGCAGCGGCTGTGGCAGCGGTCGCCGTGGCATTTTTCATGCGCCAGGCAATGACCGTTGAAGAGCCGCAGGTTGCGCAGATTGTCGAGGTTGAGCAGCGTCCGGCTACCCGTATTCTCGCCGCACGCCGCGACATCAATGTCGGCGAGCGGGTCAGCGCCCGCGACTTCTACTGGCAGTCCTGGCCAGAGGAGTCCGTCTCCGCGGGTTATATCGTTGAAAATCGCGGGCAGGACGCGTCCGATTTCGCTGGCGCGGTCGTTCGCGCTGCCATTCGTCAGGGTGAGCCGGTGACCGGCCGTCGCCTGGTCCAGCAGGGCGATGCAGGCTTCATGTCTGCTATTCTCGCTCCAGGCATGCGCGCTGTTGCCGTGCCGACTTCTGCCGTGACGGGCGCGGGTGGATTCATCCTGCCTAATGACCGCGTCGATGTAATTGTCTCCTTCCAGCGGCAAAACGAGGAAACGAGCCGCCGGGAGTATGTTGCCCGGACGATCGTCGAGAATGCCCGTGTTCTGGCCATTGACCAAACCTATGCGGACGAGGAGGGCGAAGGCACGGTGGTCGGTGAGACCGCAACGCTTGAGCTGACCGCAGCCCAGGCCCGCGCCGTTTCCCTGGCCGTGGCCCAGGGTGAAGTGACCCTGGTCCTGCGCGCTCTTGAAGACACCACAACAGGCCCATCACTCGCATCCGTGGGCGACAGCCTCGCTGCAGCGCCGGTCTCGAATGATGACGACAGTGTGCGCCGGGTGACGCTGATCCGATACGGGCGGGCGCAAACCTTGGCCCTGGCCGGCGATGAGTGAGGTTGAAACCATGTTGCGTGCTCTCATCCTCTCTTTCCTGACGCTCGCCAGTGTTGCACCGGCCTGGGCACAGCCCGCTGGCACCGAACGCGGCAATACGATGCAGGTCTATATTCGCGAGCCCGGTGAAGGTCCGGTCTCGGAGGATCTTGATCTGCCGCTGAACAAGGCCGCTGTTGTTCACCTGCCGGTCGATGTCGCTGACGTTCTGGTGACCAACCCGGCGGTCGTTGATGCCGTCGTGCGCACCCCGCGCCGGGCCTATCTGATGGGCATGGGCGTCGGTCAGACAAACGCCTTCTTCTTTGATGCCAACGGTCAACTGATACTGGACCTGGACCTGCGGGTCGAGCGCGATCTCGCGCCGCTACAGGACTCCATGAACCGGTTCCTGCCGGACGCGCGTGTCGAGGTGGAAGCGATGAATGATCATATCGTTCTGTCAGGCTCCGTACCCAATGCGCTGGCGGCTGATACGGCCTTGCAGATTGCCCAGCGCTGGGTCGAGGATCCGGAGCACATCCTCTCCATGCTGGAGATCGAGGCGCGTGAACAGGTGATGCTGAAGGTCCGCATCGTCGAGATGGAGCGCACAATTGTGCGTCAACTCGGAATCAACCTGTCGGCCGGCGCGACGAGCGGTGAGTTTGATGTCCGTGTTGCAACCGATCACGAATTTTCTTTGGCGGGTCGTTTCCTGCGGGGCGCCCAGACCGCGTTTGACTGGGTCAATGGTGATCCGGGCAATGGGGTGAACAATGTCTCCGGCCTGTTGCAGGCGATGGAGCGTGTAGGGCTGGTCCGCACCTTGGCTGAACCGAACCTGGTGGCGATCACCGGTGAGAGTGCCAACTTCCTTGCGGGCGGTGAATTCCCGGTCCCGGTCGGGCGTGACCGAGATGGCAATATCATCATCGAATACAAGTCATTTGGTGTTGGGCTGGGCTTTACGCCGGTGGTTCTCTCGGAAGGTCGCATCTCCATGCGCATCTCCACCGAGGTGTCCGAGCTGACGACCCAGGGCGCGCTCAGCTTCAATGAAGGACAGGTCACGGATGACAATGGCGAAGTTGTCGGCGTCCTGGAAGGCCTGACCATTCCGGCGCTGAGCGTCAATCGTGCCGAAACGACGGTCGAGCTGCCCTCCGGTGGCAGCCTGGTCCTGGCGGGTCTGATCCAGGAAGAAACGCGCCAGAACCTGGACGGTGTTCCCGGGGTCCAGAACTTGCCGGTTCTGGGCGCGTTGTTCCGGTCGCGCGATTTTGAAAATGAAGAAACCGAACTGGTTGTCCTGGTCACGCCTTACCTGGTGGACCCGGCCAATCCGAACGATCTGCAAAGCCCGGCGGACGGGTTCCAGACAGCATCAGAAGCCGAGACGCTGCTGTTTGGTCGCCTGAACCGCGCCTATTCGGTCCCGGGCTCCGACACGGGTGACCGTGGCTGGAGCGGCCCGATCGGGTTCCTGTTCGACTAGTGGAGTTGGTGATGGTGTCGAAGAACATGTTCAAAGCCTCGCTCATGGCCCTTGTGGTCGGTGCCGGCCTGGCTGGATGCGCCACGACCGCGACGGATCTGGATCTGCCGCAGGCGACGGCGCGCGCCGAGACCTATCGCAGCGAGTTCATCGTCGATCCACGGGACAATGGTCTGACCTGGGCGCAACAGAGCCAGCTTGCGATGATTGCCGACGAGTACAAGGCCCGAGGCCACGGCCCGCTAGTGATCAGCTACCCTCAGGGCGCTGCCAACGAGCAGGCTGCGATGCACGCCATCGCTGAAGCCCGCAATGTGCTCTACGCCGCTGGACTGGACTGGCGCCAGATCCAGGGTGGCGCCTATCTGGCCGGCGGGGCCAGCAATGGCGCGCTGGTGTTCTCCTTCACACGATACGAGGCCGTCGCCCCGAATTGTGAGGGCTGGAACAATCTCGCCATGGATCTGGACAATCGCCACTCCAGCCGTTTCGGCTGTTTCATGGCGGCAAACCTGGCTGCAACGATCGCGGATCCGCGCGATCTGGTTGCGCCACGCACTATGGACGCCCCGGATGGAGAACGTCGCCAGACGGTTCTCGACCGTTATCGGGCGGGCCAGTCAACAGCCAGCGAACGCAGCGACTATGAAAGTGGCGCTGTTTCTCAGGTCGGAAACTAAGGGGGCGAAAGGAGCGAAACATGGCTGATAATCGTGCCCTGAAAGACGAGTTCTACGACGAGGACGACCCGTTCATGGACGCTGCGGATGTCGAGCGCATGATGCTCGGTGAGGCGGCATTTGATGACCTTCCCAAGGAAGAGGCTGCAGACACTGGTCACCGCTTTGGCGCCAGCGCTGTTGAGCTGGATGATGATGATCCCTTCCTGGTCGATGAGGAGCGGGATGCTTTTCAGGCGCCGCCTGAGGAAGACGTCGACAATCCACTGTTTGCCGAGCTCCAGAATGAACTCGACGCGGCGCCGATGGGCGAGACCCTCTATGGCGAGATTGATAGTGACGTGCCGGACCAGCCGGTCCCGCGCATCACGATCGGTGCCTTCTGCGAGCGTTCTGAAACCCGTGCGCTGGTTTCCGTCGCATCCGAAGACCGCCGCCTGGCCAAGGCCCATGTCAGCGTCCAGATGGGCGGCCTGCCGGCCGCCATCGAGCGCTATCACGACGAGACGACGCCAAACCTGCTGATCATCGAGAGCGGCATGCGAAGGCGTGGTCTGTTTGACCAGCTTGAAGAACTGGCTGGTGTCTGTGATCCGACCACCAAGGTGGTGATCGTCGGCGCGACCAATGACATTGTGCTTTATCGCGAACTCATCAAACGGGGCGTAAGCGAATATCTTGTGCCGCCAATGACGCCGTTGCACCTGATCCGCACGATTTCAGAACTTTTCCTCGACCCGGACCAGCCCTTTGCCGGCAAGACCGTGGCATTTATCGGATCCAAGGGAGGCGTCGGTTCCTCAACCATCGCCCACAACTGTGCCTGGGCGCTGACCGAGAACCTGGCCCAGGATGCGGTGTTGATGGACATGGATCTGTCCTGGGGGACCGCCGGTCTTGATTTCAACCAAGATCCGACCCAGACGCTTGGCGACGCACTCAACGAGCCTGACCGTCTGGACGATGCGCTGCTGGACCGTCTTCTGGTGCGCTGCACGGATCGACTGAGCCTTTTCTCGGCACCGGCGACGCTGGACCGGGATTGGGAATTCGCGCCGCAGGACTATGAAAACGTTCTGGAGAAAGTTCGCCGCCAGGCACCGTTTGTTGCACTGGACCTGCCCCATGTCTGGCTTCCCTGGGTCAAACAGACCCTGTTGTCTTCCGACGAAGTCGTGCTGACGGTGACGCCGGACCTGGCGTCGCTGCGCAATGCCAAGAACCTGTTCGACCTGGTCACGGGCGCGCGTCCCAATGACGAGCCGCCAAAAGTCGTGGTCAATATGGCCGGCATGGCCAAGCGGCCGGAAATCCCGCTCAAGGATTTTGCCGACGCGCTTGGTTCCCCGCCGGTTCTGGTCCTGCCCTTTGAGCCGCAGCTCTTTGGCAAGGCCGCCAATAACGGCCAGATGATTCACGAACTGGATCCCAAGTCCAAGGCCGCTGACGGTTTTGGCCATCTCGCTTCACTGGTGACGGGGCGCACGCCTCCGCCGCCGCGCAGACGCTCATTCCTGTCCAAGATATTCGGAGGCTAACACGCCATGTTCGGCAAACGTGCCGGAGGACCTCCAGCAGCCCCAGCCCGCGAGGCACCGACCACCCTGGCCCCGCAGCCTGATACCCGCCCCAAGACGGAGGCGGGTAACGGTCGTTCTGCGGCAAAGGTTGAGAAAAAGACGGCTCCGAAGCAGGCCCCCAAACCGAAGGCTGTGGCCAAGAAGCAGGCCGATAATGGCGGCCGCTCCGAAGAGTATTACGCCGTCAAGACAACTATCTTCAACGCCCTGATCGATACGATTGATCTGGGTCAGCTGGCCCGGCTGGACCAGGACACGGCGGCGGAAGAGATCCGCGACATCGTGACCGAAATCATCTCGATCAAGAACGTCGCCATGTCGATCGCCGAGCAGGAACAACTGCTCCAGGATATTTGCAATGACGTCTTGGGCTATGGGCCGCTCGAACCACTGCTGGCGCGCGATGACATCGCCGACATCATGGTCAATGGCGCGGACAGCGTCTTCATCGAGGTCAACGGCAAGGTCGAGAAGACCAATATCCGTTTTCGCGACAATGGCCAGCTGATGAATATCTGTCAGCGGATCGTGAGCCAGGTCGGCCGCCGGGTTGATGAAAGCTCGCCGATTTGTGACGCGCGTCTCGCGGACGGCTCTCGTGTCAACGTTATCGCACCGCCGCTGGCGCTGGATGGTCCGACGCTGACCATTCGTAAGTTCAAAAAAGACAAACTGACCATGAGCAATCTGGTCAATTTCAACTCCATTACGCCGGAAGGCGCCAAGGTGCTTGGGGTGATCGGTGCCAGCCGGTGTAACGTGCTGATCTCCGGTGGAACCGGTTCGGGCAAGACGACGTTGCTCAATTGCATGACCGGCTATATCGAAGAGGATGAGCGCGTCATCACCTGTGAGGACGCCGCCGAGCTGCAATTGCAACAGCCCCATGTCGTGCGTCTCGAGACCCGCCCGCCAAATCTGGAAGGGTCCGGCATGGTCACCATGCGCGACCTGGTGAAGAACTGCCTGCGTATGCGCCCGGAACGCATCATCGTCGGTGAGGTGCGTGGGCCGGAGGCGTTTGACCTCCTGCAGGCCATGAATACCGGCCATGATGGATCGATGGGCACCTTGCACGCCAACTCACCGCGCGAGGCCCTGAGCCGGATCGAATCCATGATCACCATGGGGGGGTACAACCTGCCCGCCAAGACTATCCGCGAGATGATTGTCGGGTCCATCGACGTGATCGTCCAGGCCGCTCGCCTGCGCGATGGTTCGCGGAAAATCACCCACGTCACCGAAGTGGTGGGCCTGGAGGGCGATGTCGTCATCACCCAGGATCTCTTTGTCTACGAGATGAAGGGCGAGGACGGCGATGGCAAGATCCTCGGTCAGCACCAGTCGACGGGTATCGCCCGGCCGAAATTCTGGGATCGCGCACGCTATTTTGGTCTGGATCGCGAACTCGCCCAGGCCCTCGATGCATCGGAGGCCTAGGCATGAACGGAGACCTTCTTTTCATCCTCGCCGCAGCCGCCGCTTTCTTTGCGGTCGGTGGTGTTGGCTGGGTCGCTGTTGGTGCCCTGGGCGATGCCCAGAACAAGCAACGGGTCACCCGGGCCGTCGGGGGCACGTCAGCCGCGCGAGCCAAACGTTCCAGCGGTCCCCAGGACCAGGCTGCGCAGCGGCGTAAACAAATCGCTGACTCGCTCCAGGACATCGAGCAGAAACAGAAAGACCAGCGGGCCAAGAGCATTTCCCTCGAGGCGCGTATCCAGCAGGCCGGAATGGAATTTTCCCCGACTGCGTTCTGGATCGGTTCCCTGGTGGCTGCGGTCGTCCTGGCGGCCATCGCCCTCCTGACCGGTCAAACCTTGCTGGTTGTTGGCGGTGCCGCGATTGTGGGCGGCCTGGGCTTGCCCCGCTGGTGGTTGGGCTTCCTGCGCGGTAGCCGTCAAAAGAAATTCACCCAGGAATTCGCCAATTCACTCGATGTGATTGTGCGGGGTGTGAAATCCGGCCTGCCGCTGAATGAGTGCCTCAAGATCATCGCCAGTGAGTCGCCAGACCCAGTGGGGTCCGAGTTCAAACAGCTCTGTGACGGCATCGCCATGGGTGTCTCGCTGGAAGACAATCTTAACCGCATGTGCGAGCGCATGCCGCTTGCCGAGCTCAATTTCTTCCGAACGGTCCTGATCATCCAGCAGAAGACGGGTGGTAACCTCGCCGAGACGCTGGGAAATCTGTCGATTGTTCTGCGCTCACGCAAGCTGATGCGCGAAAAGATCAGTGCCCTGTCGTCGGAGGCCAAGTCCTCCGCCGCGATTATCGGCTCCCTGCCGCCCGGCGTTCTGGGCATCGTCTATGCGACGACCCCGTCCTACATGAACCTCATGTTCACCGATCCAACCGGGCAATTGATGTTGCTGGGTGGGGCAACCTGGATGTTCACCGGTATCATGGTCATGCGCGGCATGATCAACTTCAAGATTTAGGTGGGACATGTTCGGCATCGGCTTTGTAGAAATCCGGGACTTCCTGACTGATCCGCAGATGCTTGTGACGGTGATATCGGGCCTGCTCGTCTTTGCCACCATCGCCACCCTGACCTCGCCCCTGTTCAGTGGGGACCAGCTCGACAAACGTATCAAGGGCGTTCAGCACCGCCGCGAGGAATTGCGTCGCAAGAATCGCGAACAGCTCGAAGCCGATGCCCGCGCAAAACAGGAAAGCCGGTCCATCCGGGGCGAGGAGGCAAAGGGTCTCATGCGCAAGGTCGTGGACTCGCTCAACCTGCAAAAGGCGTTCGAGGATCCCGAACTACAGGCCAAGCTGGCCCAGGCCGGCCTGCGCGGCAATCGCCCGACCGTGACCTTCTACTTCTTCCGCCTCACGGCACCTTTCGTGATGCTCGGCGGCGCCTTGTTCTATCTGTTCATGGTCAATGATTTCGGTCTGCCAACCATCACCCGCTACTGTTTCGCACTCGGTTTCGGCATGTTGGGCTATTATGCGCCCAACCTCTACATCTCCAATCTGGCGGCCAAACGGCAGCAATCGGTCATGGGCGCCTTCCCGGACTCCCTCGACCTTTTGTTGATCTGTGTGGAATCGGGAATGTCGGTTGAAGCGGCCTTTCACAAGGTCTCTTCCGAGATCGGCGCCCAGTCGGTGGAACTGGCCGAAGAGTTGTCGCTGACCACGGCGGAGCTGGCTTATTTGCAGGATCGCCGGATCGCCTACGAAAATCTCGCCAAACGGACCAACCACCCGGGCGTGAAGGCCGTTTGTACCTCGCTGATTCAGGCTGAGCGTTACGGTACCCCGCTGGGGCAGGCTTTGCGGGTGATGGCCAAGGAAAACCGGGATATGCGCCTGGCGGCTGCCGAGAAAAAGGCAGCCTCCCTGCCAGCCAAGCTGACCGTACCGATGATCGTGTTTTTCCTGCCCGTACTGTTCGTCGTTATTCTCGGTCCGGCCATCATCCGCTTCAATAGTCTGTGACGAAATTGATTTGGCGCGGTAATTGAATAGTCTGCGTCATGTTACAGAAGTGGACACCGCCCATGTTTTTGGGCCGCAATTCAGCGGAAAAGCGTCGCGAAGCGATTGAGGCGGCCGAGCTGGCCGTCGCTGAAGCGATGACCGCTCTCAACAATGATGACCTGGATGCCGCTCGCAAGGCGCTGTCCGAGGCGCCCAAGACCCATTTTGCCGACTTGGGTTGGAAGGTTGGCCTGGCGGGCGCCATGGTTGATTTGCTGGCGGGACGCATGCGCAGCTCGGTGAACAAGTTTGTCGCCGTGTGCAGCCGTCTCGACGACACGTCCCTGTCCAAGGATGACAAGAATTATCTCCGCCTCTATGCGCTTTATCGGACCAGCGAGGCCAGCAAGGACCGCAAGGCGCCGCCAGCTTTGCGACAGCTTGTCGAGGATTTTCGTTTTGACCACACCATGGTCGACCCGGTCCTGCGCAAGGATTTTCCGCTGAAAAAAGTAGAGCCGGAGACAGAACCACCCGCGCCGCCACCACCGCCGCCGCCACCGGTTTAGCTTGGTCTGAAGGTCTGGATCTCACGGCAATTCGCTACGCTCACGCCTCTGATGGCGCGGCCTGATCGGGCAGCGCGCGGTCGCGCTTGCGAAGCCTGCAGCTTCGGTTCCGGTTATCCTTCTCCCTCGGGGGAGAAGCGTCCTTCGTGGCCTTGGCGAAGAAGCGCGGCTCGCGCCGAATGTCTGTTAACGACCCGCTACGGCATCATAGCGTCGCTGGCTCGTCAGCATGGACCGGATGTAGGCCATGTTCGCTTCCGCCATTTCCGGTGACACATCCACGCGGGCCATATTCTCGGCTTCGTCAAAACGACCTTGCAGGGCCATGACCAGGGCCAGGTTCTGGCGCACGGTCGAATCAGCGCCCGGGCGTATCATGGCTTCGCGCAGCAGGCGTTCAGCCGTGCCGGCTTCGCCGGAGAGGGCATAGGACATCGCCAGGTTGGACATCACTGACGGCTCACCGGGCGCAAAACGCATGGCATCGCGCAGTGTGGATTGTGCCCTGTCACTCTGCCCTGCCTGTTCCAGGGCGACGCCGAGCGCGTTGAGCATGCGCCAGTCTGTCGGATCGGACTGGCTGGCGCGGGTGAGCGGCTCGATGGCCGCGGCGCCCCGGCCATTGGCCGCCATGGCGGTTCCGTACGCAAAGAGCAATTCTCCATCATCGGGATAGAGCGCCAACGCCTGGCGGGCCACCTCGGCCGAGCGGGCCGGATTGCCGATGTGTCTCAGGATGATCGCCAGTTCCAGCGATGCTTCGCGATCTGACGGGTTGAGTTCGTAGGCTTCGGCCCAGAAGGCGGCCTGGGTCAGCAGGTCCTGGCTGCGCACGGCGTCGCGTTCTGCCCGGGTGGCGGGCACGATGGAGGTAGCGTCGAGTTCGGCACGCAGGGCCAGTTCCTGTTCGGTCGGCGCAGTCGTGGTCGCACAACCGACCAGGGCCGCTGCAGATACAAGGCATGTGACGAGGGCGGCGCGCATCTTCTCACCTCTAGCTGAGTGTCTCGCTTGAACTTGCCGCGCTCCGGTCAAGAATGGGTTAACTTGTTTCGAATTGCCGGCCGGGAGGACATCATGCCAGCCATCTCACTCCAATCGGAAAATGCCCGCGTCCTGCGCCTGGTCCGCCAGGCAGATCGTGATGACGTTGTTGCGGCGCTCGGCGCGGAAACGGTCGCGGAGCGTTTCACCGGCAAGCCTGGCGAAATCGTCATGCTGCCGGAAGGCGATGTGGCTGCATTGTTTGGAATCGGAGACGGCAAGAGCGAGTTTGCGCTCGGCGCGGCGGCCCTGTCCTTGCCGGAAGGCGAGTGGCGTCTCGAAAACCTGCCCGATGGGTGGGACCCGGAACTGGCCTCAGTCGCCTGGTGTCTGGGCGCCTACAAGTTTACGACCTACAAGCCGGCGGATCGTGAGCCGGCCTGTCTGGTGCTGCCGCCTGAGGCGGATGCCGAAACCGTCTGCGCCATTGCCGATGCGTCCGAACTGACCCGGAATCTGGTCAACACCCCGGCCCAGGATATGGGCCCGGTCGGTCTGGAGAAAGCATTTCGCGACCTGGCCAGCCGGTTTGATGCCACAGTCCGGGTGACCGAGGGCAATGCTCTTGTGGAGCAGAATTTCCCGATGATCCATGCCGTTGGCCGTGCCGCCAGTGAGGCTCCCCGTCTGCTGGAGCTGGAATGGGGCCATCCCGACCATCCACGGGTCTCTGTAATCGGCAAGGGTGTGTGTTTCGACAGCGGGGGGCTCGACCTGAAGGCGGCTAAATTCATGCGCCTGATGAAGAAGGATATGGGAGGTGGCGCCAATGCCATGGGGCTGGCTCACATGATCATGGCGACCGACTTGCCGGTGCGTCTGCACTTGCTGGTTCCGGCCGTGGAAAATGCCGTGTCTGCGGGCGCTTTCCGCCCTGGTGACGTCATCTCGTCGCGCAAGGGCCTCAAGGTTGAGATCGACAATACCGATGCCGAGGGGCGTCTGGTCCTGGGCGATGCGCTGACGCGGGCCTGTGAGGACAAGCCGGATCTCGTGCTCGATTTTGCAACGCTGACCGGTGCGGCGCGCGTGGCCCTGGGTCCGGAAGTCATGCCTTTCTATACGGATGACGATGATCTGGCGGCAGCGCTTTCCGGTGCGGGCGAGACTGTTGACGACCCGCTCTGGCGCATGCCGCTCTGGGATGGATATGACAGTTATCTCGAGGGCGAGATCTCTGATCTGGTGAATTCCGATGGCAGCGGGTTTGCGGGCTCCATTACTGCCGGTCACCAATGGGCACCAGCAGGCCGATACCGGCACCAAGATGATCCATCTGGGCAAGGGTTCGACCAGCCGTATCATTTCCAAGGGCATTTCCGCCGGCCGTTCCGACCAGACCTATCGCGGTCTGGTGTCGGTGCACGGCAAGGCAGAAGGCGCGCGTAACTTCACCCAGT
>CBFHQE010000009.1:0-39952 GCA_965657935.1 Maricaulis sp.
GGTCCCCTGGACCGCCCTTTATTATCTGAACCTGGGTAAAAATAGCCAGGCTTTGGCCTCCGGACACGTGTCGACGACATGATACTGGCCCAGCGCTGGGTCAGTGGACCGATGGATGAAGGGCTCGATCATCAGATGGCGGCAGTCATGCGCCATATCAGCGATCTCGACCCAGGCTGAAAAATCGTCCCGGAAGTCCGGGCCGTCTGCGTGCCCGCAAGATAGGTCCGGACCATCAGGTCACGCTCTGCATGGATATCTAGACCGATGGCCATCTATCGCCTTCGCTTTCCGGGAATGGTAAAAACCCAATCCGAGACGAAGGTTTGGCAAGGGTGTGGGCTATTGCGCACCGCCAAAGCGTTGCGACCAGGCCTCGATATCGGCGTCCTCGATCTTCTTGAAGAGAACGTCGGGCGGCGCAATTTCATGACCGTGCGGCAAGGCATCGATCAGGGCCTGCGCTTCGCCGAAATCGAAACTGCGCCTGTCCGCCGGCACATTCAGCGCATCCAGGATCGTTGCCGCCGCGTTCGGGATGATCGGCTGAGCGATGATGCCGAACAAAGCAGCCAGGTTCAAACCGACACGAACGCCAATCGCCGCCTGGTCCGGATCCGTCTTGTAGGCGGCCCAGGGGGCGGCCCGGGTGAGGTATTCATTGCCAGCCGCCCAGATGGCCCGGGTCTCGGCCGCGGCCTTGCGGAACTCCATCGCCTCGTAATGCTCGACGAGCGCCTTGAGCCGGGTGTCCAGCTCCTCGACCAGCCAGGCTTCATGCTCGCCAGCTTCACCGGCGGCGGGCACCTGGGCGTCGAATTTCGACTGGGCGTATTTGGTGATGCGATTGACGTAATTGCCCAGAACATTGGCCAGGTCGGCATTGATCAGCGACTGGAAATGCTCCCAGGTAAACGCGCTGTCCGAGCCTTCCGGCGCATTCGCCGTCAGATACCAGCGCCAGTAATCACCGGGCAGAAGGTCCAGCGCCTGGTCCATGAAAACACCGCGCTTTTCCGACGTCGAAAACTTGCCGCCATACCAGGTGAGCCAGTTGAACGCCTTGAGTTTGTCGACGGTCTTCCACGGCTCTTCAGAACCCAGGATCGTGGCCGGAAAAGAGACCGTGTGGAAGGCGACATTGTCCTTGCCCATGAACTGGACATAGGTGACATCGTCGGCACCCTTGTCTGTGCGCCACCAGCTTTCCCAATCATTGCCGGTCGCGTCAGCCCACTCCCGGGTGGCGCCGATATATCCGATCGGAGCGTCAAACCAGACATAAAAGACCTTGGTTTCAAAGCCCTCACGGGGCGTACCATCCTGGGCGACGGGCACACCCCATTTCAGGTCACGGGTGATGGAACGGTCGCGCAAACCCTCATCCAGCCATTTATAGGCGATCGATTTGGCCAGGGATGGCCAACCATGCGAGGCATCAACCCAGGCGCGGATCTTGTCTTCCATCTTGGTCTGCAGCAGATGCAGGTGCGCGGTCTCGCGCACTTCCAGATTCTTTGAACCGGAGATCTTCGAATACGGTTCCTTGAGATCTGTCGGTTCCAGGAGCCGGCCACAATTATCGCATTGGTCACCCCGCGCGCGCTCAAAGCCGCAATGCGGACAGGTGCCCTCGACATAACGATCCGGCAGGAAACGATCATCATCAATCGAGAAGACCTGGTGCTCGACGCGTTCCTCGATCAGCCCCTTTTCTTCCAGAACCGCAGCAAAATGCTGGGTCAGCTCGATATTCGGCATGTTCGAAGTGCGTCCGAAATAGTCGTAGCTCAGCCCGTAACCGGCGCCAGCCTTGCGCTGGATCTCGTGCTGCTCGTCGCAATAGGTGCGGACATCCTTGTCCTCGGCGGCCGCTGCCAGCTCTGCGGGTGTGCCGTGTTCATCGGTTGCGCAGATATAGACAACATCATGCCCGCAAAGCCGCTGGAAGCGCGCATAAACATCCGCGGGCAACATCGATCCGGCCAGATTGCCAAGGTGTTTTACACCGTTGATGTAAGGCAGGGCGCTGGTGATCAGGATACGGGCCATTTGCAGATCTTCTTCTCGGGCGAATATGTTTATGCTTATTCACACGTGACGCGAGTCGCCACGCGGGACAGGACAGACCGGCACTCTTAGCCGTCTGCGCATGGGGAGGAAACATCTAATGCCACGCCTTTTCGGACTCAATATACTTACAACCTTGGTTGCGGGTTTCGCCTTATGGATGCTCGGTTACCTGTGGTACGGGGTATTGTTCAGCGAACCATGGACCGCCATGCAGAATTTCACCCCGGAGCAGCAAGCCTATGGTGAAGCCAATATGGGTGCGCTCATGGGAATGGGATTTCTCATCGCCCTCATCTCGTCCGGCTTTCTGGGATTTGTCCTGCGAAAGATTGGCGCCACGGACCTGATCGATGCCATCAAGATGGCCCTGGTGCTGTGTTTCGGCTTTGTCGTGCTGACGCAGCTCTACGCACCGGTATACGCACTTGTCCCGATGGCGCTCTTTTACATCGACGCCTCCTACCAGGTCGTCGGCTTCGCGCTGATGGCGGTCATCCACACGCTGATGGCCAATGTGATGGTCAAGGACTGAGCCGCGTTTCACATCAAACAGCGCATTAACCGCAGCGAAGGCTTGTGCATGGGCGCGGAGGCTATTATCAGGGCTCTCCGCGCTCAATAGCGCGCCCAGTGTGCCGGCTTAGCTCAGCTGGTAGAGCACCTGATTTGTAATCAGGGGGTCGGGGGTTCGAGTCCCTCAGCCGGCACCACTTTTCCAAAACCTGCTGCAAGGGGCCGGACAGGGCAAGCCACATTGCGACGGTCGTTGCCGTGTCGCCGGGGCCGGCAGCCAGGCGAAGGCTAGCGGCGCAGACGCACACCGACACTGAGCGCCCGCTCTTCACCAGGAAAGTAGCGCTCCGAGCCAAAGGCGAAATCCGCGCGTTCGGCATAACGCGTGTCGAACAGGTTGCGCACGGCCCCAAAAATCTCGACTCCCTCGGCGAGGACCGCCTGTGCCCGCAAATTGACCAGGTCATGCCCCTCATAGACATGCGCATTGGCCGCATCCATGGCGTATTCGCCAATATGACGCCATTCCAGCTGGGTTGAGACCCGGTCGCTGACCTGCCAGTTCAGCCCAGCTGTCCACAGCCATTCCGGCGCCGTGTCGATCAGGTCCCCGGACCGTATCGCTTCGCTGGCCGTTCCGACCGGACGGTCAAAATCATATTCGTGTCGTGCCCAGCTGCCGGCCAGACGCGTCGCCAGACGCTCCCCCACGGGCAGGACAATGGCCAGCTCCACACCCTGATGCACCGTCCGGCCATCGGTCACATTGATGCCGTCCGCATCGCGGAAAAAGACATTGCGCTTTTGCATGACAAAACCGGTGAGATCGACATGGCCGCCGCCAGCAAATTCGCGCCGGTAACCCGCTTCCAGACTGTCCAGGGTCTCCGGCTTGATGGCGTCGATCACCTGTCCGGCCTGCAGCCGGTAGAGCTCCACTGTCTGGGGAGCCCGCGCGCCCCGCGCCAGCCGCACGGAAAACTGCTGGTCGCCTTCGCGCCAGAGGGCACCGATACCTGGCGTCAGGACATCAAAGCTATCGCTGCGGTCGGACAATCGTTGAAAACGTCCGACCACCCCATCAGTGGTCAGATTGTCATAGTCAAAACGTGTCGCTTCCCAGCGCACTCCGGCGTGCAGCGTCAGCTGATCCGACACGGCCCAGCGGCGTTGCGCGTAAAGAGCCAGGACATCGGCATCGACCTCATAGTCATAATGTGTGCCCTGTACGAAGGAGAAAATTGTCGGCCGGTCCTGAACTTCACTCAGCGCGCCGCCAGTACGTTCCAGATCCAGCCCTGCGGTAAACCGCCCCCCCGCCGGATCCTCCCGCGAGAGCGAGGCCTGCAGGCCGAGACTGTCGTGACCGCTTTGTTCAAGTGCTTCGGACGGCACGAAATGCATCAGGAAGTCCATGCGATTGGACCGCAGATACGGCGTCAGCCGCCAGGTCCACCCGGCCTCTGTCGCCCCGGTCAGGAAAAGCGCGGAGCGCAGTGCCCAGGCATCGCGATAGGCCTCCGGATCGGCATTGGAGCGGGACAGTTCGAGATCTTCATAGGCCGCGGGCCCGCGTATGAAACCTGCCGTTTCCTGGTTGAGTGAAACCGCTGCGGTTCGCCAGGACCAGGCCATGTCACCCCAGCGTCCGTCAAAACGGGCAAAGGCCTCCACACGATCCAGACCCGCATCCTCGCGCCAGCCATCTTCATGCTGACCGGCGATGCCAACCCGCGCATTTCCACCCCAGCCGGAGATGAGACGGCCCCGGTATCGTCCGAAGGAACCGGCTTCCAGCTCCATCTCACCTGCCTCGCCTTCCTCGCCTGCCGCGCCTGCCGCGCGCATCGACGGCGTGAGCGAATTGACCAGGCCATGCAAGGCGTTTGATCCGTAAAGCGCCGGCCCTGGCCCACGCACCAACTCGACCCCGCCAGTCAGCTGATTGAGATTTTCAAACAAGCCGTTGACATTGCCAAAGCCGGCCGCGCGCAGGGCAATGCCATCTTCAAGATAAAGGAATGAGCCCGCCCCCGCCCCGCCCGTCAGGACCGGCGAGCGAATAGCGGTGAGGTGCTCGGCGCCATTGCCCCGGTGCAGATTGACGCCGGGCACCTGGTTCACGATTTCCGCCACGTGCTGGGCACGGGTGAGGTCGAGCTGGTCACGCCCGATCCGGCTGATGGCCAGACTGGTGCGTTCCTCGCCTGCACGGTCCCCGGTGACGTAGATAACCTCGGAACCGGTCTCCACCGGGACCGCCTGAAACATCAGTGCAAGAAGGGTAATCACGCAGCTACTCCCGCCGTTTTCTCTGCGGGCAGACCTAAAGCATTGATGCCAGGACGCAAGCGCGGCTCGAACGCACATCGTTAGAGTTTTGTTCAACTTAAAATTAAATGTCCCGGAGCAAAGCCGGAAAAATCACGTAGACTTCGATGAGTTTCAGGGAGAAACGAATGGTCAGTCTACCAGATCTACAAGACCGCGCCGCGCATGAACAGGCAACCGCCATGATGATGTTGTTGGAGGCCCACCGAAATTCTTGTCGCGGCGAAAGCATCGCGCCTGCGGTCTATGAACTCGTCGCAGTCGCGCTCGACAGAACACTTGAACTCCTCGCCGAACACGCCCCAAAGCTTAGACCTGTCTTCGACCTTCGCGCCAACGCCCTGCGCCGCGCAACCGCCGAACAATTGGCTCTCGAGGAAACCCAAGCGCCAACACGCGATACAACACGACTCAAGCTGATCCATAGTCTGGACCGGTTCGCTCTCGACCTCGATCGCGTTCTGGATCGTTCAGCGATTTGAACCAAGGACAGGTTGGTCGGTCAGCCTGCACATGCGCCTCAACCCTCAAGAGCGTTCTCCCGATGCTCTTCTGGCGCATCTCACCCCCTGCGGCCGACCAACCGCCCCCTGCCCCGACACGAGCGGCTGCCACGCCATGGGTTTCGAGACAAAAGCAGCACCGCAAGGTCGCGGAACGAAACGGCGGTTCGTTTTCTGGTCGCCATGGGGCGCCAGGCTGATACTGTCGGCGTTACTCGAAAACCGGTCTTTCCGTGGTTAAGACGGTTTGAGTCAACGCTAAGTCCGGCTGCTTCCAAACATGATCAAATACCCAGCCCCTCTCGGCCCTGGCAGCCGTATCGCCCTGACCGCCTTCTCCGCCGGTGTCGGGGACACGGTCCAGCCCCGGCTTGACCGGGTCATCAAGGGCTTGCAGCAACGCGGTTACGAGACCGTTGAAGGCGACTGCCTGCGAGCCAACGCACGGCATGTCAGCGCGCCCGCCATTGAGCGTGCGGAAGAATTCATGCGGTTTGCGCGCGATGACAGCCTTGACGCCATCGCTCCGCCCTGGGGCGGAGAACTGGCGATGGAAGTGCTGCCCTTGCTGGATTTCAAGGCCCTGGCAAACGCCCGGCCGAAATGGATTTTCGGCTTTTCCGATGTCAGTACGCTCACCGCCCTGATCACGGCGCGCTGCGGCTGGGCGACGGCGCATTGTGCCAATCTGATGGACCTGGTGGACACCCAGACAGATCCGCTGACATCACGGACACTGGACTGGCTGTCACTGGCGCCGGGATCACGCTTTGAACAACGGGCCTCCCGCCTGTTCCAGAAGGGTTTCCCGGCCGTCGAGACGGACCCGGGTGCAGCCCTGGATCCCACCCATCCGACACGCTGGCAGCACCTGCCAACCGCCCACACCAGCACGGGCGCGGCGGAGTGTGTTATCGAAGGGCGTCTTCTGGGTGGATGTCTGGATACGCTGGCCCATCTGTTTGGCCGCGACGGCCTCGATCCGGCCGGTTTTGCCCGCGCGCATGGCGAGCTGCCCTGCCTGCTTTACCTGGAAAATGTCGAACTCACCCCGACCCAGCTGGCCCGCACGCTGATGGGGTTGAAACATCGCGGCGCTTTTACGGACATCGCTGGTCTTCTGATGGGCCGCAATGCCGGCCCGGCGAAGGATCATGCCGGTTTCACCGATCGTGATGCCCTGAAAACCGCCCTGGCAGATGCGCCCTTCCCGGTGCTCTACGATCTGGACATCGGCCACCGCCCGCCCAATCTGACGCTGATCAATGGCGCGCGGGCCCGGGTCTGGCAGGACGGGGAGACAGGGGGTGTTGAACAGGTGCTGGGCCCACAACGCCTAGCCCACATCCAGCCCGACCATTTCCGCGCTGATCAATACGCGGAGCGAACTCGACCGCCATCCCAGTGACAGGCCTGCGAGACGAGCAAAGCCATTGCCCGGATCGGCCCGAATGTCGCGGGCGCTGTCCCGCGAAAACACTCACCACGAAACGTGAGCCTGAACACTGCCTTCAACACTCAGAAAACGAGGCTCCTTCGCCGGCTCGAGGGCGACGGCAGAAAGTTCGCCGCGTATTGCCGCCCCAGTGTCGATACCGATGCGATTGTGTTTTCTCACGGGCAGATCGGTTGGCGTATGACCATGCACAACGATATACCCATGATCGGCGTCACTTTCGAGGAAACGTCCCCTGATCCAGAGCAGGTCTTTGAGCTTTTGGCTCTCAATCGGGATGCCGGGACGAATGCCCGCGTGCACGAACAGATACTCCTCGTGAACGCAAAACGAGCGCAACGACCGAAACCAGGCCAGCCTGTCCGGACCAAGGGTATCGACAAGTACCTTTGGGTCATATCCACCAAATCGGAACGACACCCCGAACGACCTCAACGTCTCGTCACCACCATTGCCCAGCCAGTTCATCCAGACTTGCCGGTCATCCGTCACGAGACATTCCAGCATCATGGCTTCATGATTTCCGAGCAGGTGAACGCTTTCAAAGCCATCCACGCCGCGCATCACACGGTCAACCACGCCACGGCTTTCGCTGCCACCGTCTATATAGTCGCCGAGATGGACGATAACGGCCCGCTCCCCTTCGTGCCGGAGCCTGTAATCCGCCTGGATCCGCGCATACATGGCGTCCAGCAAATCATCCCGGCCATGGATATCCCCAATGGCGTAGTGAACCATGTCTTTTCCTGTGTTTCTGGGTAGGGCCCGGGGGTGTCGGCCAGAATGCCGCGACAGGCGCCGAACTTGCCGGCCAGCGCGCTGGCGCTGGGCATAACCTTGAAGTCGACCCGTGACGGATCAGCATCACCACGGTCGGCTTGATCGCCGATGAGCCAAGTCAAAAGAGAGAGAAAAATGGTACCGCCTTCCCGGTTCGAACGGGAGACCTCTAGATCCACAAATACGGTCAAAGTCAATGAATACAATTGTTTAGATTGAAACCAGGGCGCTTAACGGTCGTTACAGGCCCTTGATCTGGAAACCAGCGCCGAAAACGATGGAAACCAATGTTCCACACGGCGTCCCGGTTTTAGCCGGGTTTCCCGGCAGTCGATGCACCGCCCATAAATTGGTGAGCACATAACCGTCCGGTGAACTTGCCCTCGCCGAGATTTCTCGGATCGCAAGTCCATAAGCTCGCGCTAGCAAGCAGGCGGCCGACCACCTCCGGACGGAGATGAAAGGCGGGCAATTCTGTTGAGCATCTATTCTAACTCCAGCGGCGCATCGCCAAGTGGGAACGGCTCTCCCTCAAATAGTGCCCCCCAATTTTCCAGATAGCGCTCATAGTCCTCGTCCCTTAAGTCGAAATCACCTCGGATCAAACCCACGACTAGCAAGGCCACCACGCCGCTATTTTGCGGCGGTCGCACGCCGTGATGGCGTAAAAATCGATTGACCGATCGCACAATCAGATAATCCATTTCCATATGAAGAGCCTCATGCTCCTCGCTAGGGCCCTCTTGGGAATACTGCCGCAACCGCTCAGCATCGTCTGTATTTCTGAGCGCCTCATAAACTTCTTCTACTATGCGCGTGATCTCTGACTTGTAGTCCGACCAATCAATACCTTGATAGAAATCCTGATCGAATGAAGAGGTGCTACTGATAGGAATATAATTCATTTCAACTTGCCTATGCCGCTCAGCGCTACTTCTATCACCGAGAAGCAGCCTGGTACCGTTTTCATGGACAGGGACTCAGCTGCTAACGGGTGTCATTGCAAGCCGCTGATAGAACGACGGCGCACCATGTAGATTATTCGCTTCCACATTGAGATCGACAAACTGATCGCCCCGTCGCTTAAACTCTATGAATACGGAGTGCAATAGAGCCTTTCCGAGTCCCCTATCATCTGCGACGCGGAAATTGCCCTCCATCAAATCGCTCCGCCACATCCGCCTAGCAATCCGGAATCTGATTATGAAAGGTAGCAGCTCCGCAATGCTCAGAGGCAAAAACGAATGCTGCTGCCAATCTGCCCGAAAAGCGCTAGACACCTAGTCTACCGTTCCAAACCACATAACCCTCTGTAATCATTGAATAACAAAAATGCTAAAACTGCGCGGTTTCCAGAACATTTGGAAACCGTTTCCATTTCTGGCGAATTTTGCTCGCGAAGTAAAATTCGCAAACCAATGATTTTAATGGGAAAAATGGTACCGCCTCCCTGGTTTGAACAGGGGACCTCTAGATCCACAATCTAGCGCTCTAACCAACTGAGCTAAGGCGGCACGCTGTACTCACGGAAGTACTCTGCCGTGAGGCGCGGGAAACTAGCGTTCCCGCCCCCCTGTGGCAACACCCCAGTCAGGCGATTTGCACATGCTTGTGCAGGTGCCTGGGAACAGGGGTCTAGCTATAGCCACGCGCGCTCATATGCGAGCGCATGGCGGCGATCCGGTTGTCGTCCGACGGGTGGGTCGACATGAACTCGGCCGTATTGCCACGATGCAGGGTCGACATGGCGACCCAGAAGTCGATCGCCTGGCGTGGATCATAAGCGGCACTGGCCATGTAGTCGACGCCGAGACGGTCGGCCTCGTACTCATGCTGGCGGCTATAGGGCAGGATCACGCCCAGCGTGACACCCATGCCGAGCGCGGCTCCGATATCATCGGAATACTGGACCGTGTTCTGGTTCGAGCCCAGGGCGGAGGTCAGCAGGGAAACGCCAACCTGGGCCGCGATCTGCTGGCTGGCCCGCTCTGCGGAGTGACGGCCGGCGACATGGCCGACCTCGTGCCCCATGACCGTGGCGAGATGATCATCGGTATCCATCAGGTCGAGAATGCCCTTGTAGAAACCGACCTTGCCATTGGGCAGAACCCAGGCGTTCACGGTATCGCTGTCAAAGACGACAAACTCCCAGTCCAGATGCCCCTGACCGGAGGCATCGACGACACGCTGGCCGACACGATTTAGACGGCGCGTATAGCTGGGGTCACGCAGCACACGTTCGCGGCCGAGACTGTCGCGCCAGGCCTGGTCGGAAAGCTGGGCCAGCTGGCCGTCAGAAACCAGCATCAGCTGGGAGCGACCCAGCGACGCATTGTCGGCGCAACCGGATACGAACGGCACGATTGAACCCGCTGCGAGGCCCATAATGACTTCGCGACGCTGCATCAGGCTCATTTTATTGGATGACGACATGCACCTCCCCCGTCGATTGTGCGGCTGCCTTTGGTCGACTAACTTAGACGCGTCCTCTCCGTTCGCCAAGAAACGGTCATGTGACAGCATTAGTTTCTGCGCTCGCCATACGGGAAACCCAATCATGCCTCGCATTTTACGTTATGCCCTCCTCGGTCTTGTCGGTCTGGTCATCATTGCACTGGCCGTGCCGTTCCTGATTCCCGTGAACTCCTTTCGCGACCGGATCGCCGAGGAAGCGTCGCGCACCCTGCACAGGGATGTGATCCTGGCCGGCGATCTGAGCCTTCAGATCCTGCCCAGCCTCCAGATCACGGCGCGCGATGTCAGCTTTGCCAACGCAGACGGGTTTGGCGACGCTCCCATGGCGCAAATGGCGGAAATGCGTGTCGGTGTGGAACTCATCCCGCTCTTGTCCTCGGATGTGCAGATCACCGAGTTTGTGCTGGTCGACCCGGTCATCCGGCTGCGGCAGAACCGCTCCGGCAATAACTGGACCTTCCGAGCGCCCGATGCGCCAGAGGTCGAGATGGCCGGCACTGGCGAAGGATTTGTGCGCCGGCCGGGTGCTCTGCCATTTGAAGCCTCCTTTGGTGATGTGCGCATCGAAAATGCCAGCATCCATTTCGATGACGGCCAGCAACAGCGCGACATTACCGGCCTGACCCTGCGGGTGTCTCTGCCCTCGCTGGACGAGGAAGCGGCAATCTCCGGCGAGCTGACCGCCGATGGCGAACGGCTGAGCTTCAACGGCTCTGTCGGCTCGATCCGGGGGGCATTCGAAGGCGCGGAAACGCCCCTGAGCATGAGTTTTGGTGGCAATCTGGTCACCGCCAGCTTTGACGGTCGCCTGGCCGCCTCGGAGGCGTTTGACCTCGATGGCGAGATCGATGCGAACATCCCTTCCCTGCGCAATCTTGCCGCCTTTGCAGGCTCTGAGCTGCCGCCGGGCGATCGCCTGCAGACCTTCGCCGTGCAGGGGTCCATCGACATCACGCCGAGCAATATCGGCCTGGCTGCTTCCAGCCTACGTTTTGACGACATCAGCGGTTCCGGCCGCCTCAATGTCGCGACCTCAGGCGCCCGCCCGAACATCACCGGCGCCCTGAACCTGCCCAATCTGGATGTGACGCCCTATCTGCCCGAACAGACCTCGGGCAGTGACGCCGAGGCTAGCAATGCCGGCATCCCACCGTGGAGCGAGGACGAAATTGATCTGGCCGGCCTCAACCTGGTGGACGCCGAGCTGGACCTGAATGTCGGCCTGTTCGAATACGGTGACATCGACATCGAGACCGTTCGCCTGGACGTCACGCTGGACCGCGGCCGCCTGGTTGCCAATCTCTCCGATTTTCAGCTTTACCAAGGCACAGGATCGGTCCGTATCGTAGCCAATAACCGCCGGGCGACACCGTCCTACAGCGTCACAGCGCAACTGTCCGATCTGGACGCCCTGCCCTTCCTGCAAGCCGCCGCCGGATTTGAACGCCTCAGCGGAACGGGCGGTATCGCGCTTGATCTACAGGCCTCCGGAGCCAGCCAGGCTGCGATCATGCAATCGCTCTCGGGCAACGGAAATTTCGGCTTCAATGACGGGGCGATTGTCGGCATCAATCTCGCGGAGACCATTCGCAATGTGAACAGCTTCTTTGGGGCCCAGTCCTCGCCGGCAGACGCCGAGACAAGCAGTGATGACAGCGAGCAAGTGGATGCGGGGGCCCAGTCCCAGACCGACTTCTCCTCCCTCTCCGGCACGTTCTCACTCACCGGCGGGCGGGCCAATAACACCGACCTGACCATGCTCAGCCCGTTGTTACGCGTGGCCGGCTCCGGTTTTGTCGACCTGCCGTCGCAAGCCCTGGACTATCGCCTGCGCCCCCGCCTCGTTGCCTCGATCGAGGGCCAGGGCGGCGCTGCGGATCTGCGCGGTGTTGAAATTCCGGTCCGCATTCGCGGTGGCTTCAACGATATCAGCATCGGTGTGGACACGTCTGCCGTGGGCCAGGCCCTGCTCTCCGGTGCGCTCAGCAATGCGCTGGGCGGCAATAGCGATGCCACGCGCCCTGAAGACGTTTTGCGCGACAGCCTGCTTGATGCGATCGGACTGGGCGGAAATGACGCCCAGCAGCAGGACGGCGAAGAGGAAGAGCAGCCAGAGGCCGACCCCGCCCAGCAATTGCTGCAGGGCCTGTTCAGCCGCGCCACCCGGGACCAAGATGAAAACGGCGATGACAATAACTGAGGCGAATTGGCGCAAGCCGCAGAGAAGGCCTTTGGCTTTGTGGGATTCGACGTTATAACTAGTTTCACATGAAACTAGTTAGGCGGAGTCGTCCCATGCCAGTCCAGGATCCGGTTGTTGCCGAACAAACCCCGTCGGAAGACATGACGATCGACCAGAAATGGGATCGTTATTCCACTGAAGAACATGCCATCTGGACCACGCTCTACAAGCGCCAGATGGAAGTCCTGAAGGGTCGCGCCGCGGACGAACACTTCAAGGGGTTGGAGGTTCTCAACCTCAATGAGGGCGGCATTCCCGACTTTCGCCGCGTCAATGAAAAGCTTGAAAAGCTGACGGGTTGGACCGTGGTCACGGTGCCGGGTCTGATCCCGGAAAGGGAGTTCTACGAACACCTGGCCAATCGCCGCTTTGTCTCCGGCCGGTTCATCCGCGACGGTGACAAGCTGGACTATCTGCCCGAGCCCGACATTTTCCACGACGTATTTGGACATGTGCCGCTGCTGGCCCAGCCGGTGTTTGCCGATTACATGCAGGCTTATGGCAAGGGCGGTTTGCGCTCACTGGATTTTGACACCATCTCCAATATGGCGCGCCTGTATTGGTATACCGTGGAATTCGGCCTCATCAATACTCCGCAAGGTCGCCGCATCTATGGCGCAGGCATCGTTTCGTCCCGGACCGAGTCGATCTTCAGTCTTGAGGCCCAGTCGCCGAACCGCATCCATTTTGATCTCGAACGCATCATGCGGACCGACTACCGATATGATGATTTCCAGCAGACCTATTTCGTTATCGACAGTTATGACGAGCTGATGGAAGCGACGTATCAGGACTTCGCGCCGCTCTATGAGCGCCTGCCCCACCTGTCACAATACAAGCCCTCGGACGTGGCAGAGGGCGACAAGGTCTATTCTCGCGGCTCCCAGGAGTACGCCATGAATGGCGGTCTGATCGGGCACGCCGAAGCGGTTTGACAACCCCCTCGGCGCTCCTCTCCTAATCCTGACGCGTCGCGATCATCGAATACTGTCCCGTCTGCCAGCTTTCCCCGTCATCGTAGGAACGCTCGGACCGCATCGAGAAACCGCTTTCCGAGATATCAGAGTAGGTCTCTCGATTGAGGAATTCCTGGCCCTGGCGGTTTATCGCCTCGATGATGACGATCATGTTGTCACCGTCCGCCCGGGCGGTAGTGCGTCGGGCCTGACCACCGTTCATGGTGTAGACGTTATAGCCCTGCCAACCGCCGTCCACGGCATTGTAGTAGCGCACTTCAACGCCGTTTGTGTAAGGCCCGCGCCACTCCTGAACCAGGGCGACGCCATCCGCCAGCCACCGGTTTTGCCACTCGGCCGCATAGACATTGCCATTCGCCAGCGTCACCTCGATGTCCCAAACGCCGATAACAAATTCAAACTGATTGCGAACGTCCTCGGGCAGAACAAAATTATTGTTGCTCCGGGTCTGGGCACCGGCGATCTGCAGGCTGCAGGCCAGACTCATCGCCACCGCCAACAGGCCGAGCCGTTTGTGAATAGACATGATTTCCTACCTTCCCCCGAGCAACACGGAGAATAGGCGAAAAACGCGCGCATCGGCGCGTTAAACAATGCTCAGAATCCAGGGGGCTGATTCAGGATAGCAGAATGGAAAGCTTGCCATCAGGCGCGGACTGGAGGTTGACGCCGGTCAGGTCCTGCACCGCGCTGACCAGCTTGTCGCGGGTCACGGGTTTGACAATGTAGAACACCGCTCCAAGGTCGCGACAACGGGCTTCCATGTCCGGATTGCGCGTCCCGGAATAAACGCCGACAGCACCGCCATGGAGGTAAGGCTGGCAGGCTTCGATCAACCGCAGCGCCGCATCGTCGGCCAGGCTTAGATCGGTCAACAGGAGGACCGGCGTGTTGCCACGCTCCTGAAGGTGTTCCAGGGCAAGATCAGCCTTGGTGAAGGCGGAGAATTCGAACAAAACTCCAGCGTCCTTCAAATCCTCTTGGAAAAGAAGGTGCTCATCCGGATCATCGTCGACGAGTACGATATCGACTGAAATACCCAAGTCCTCGCAGCCCTAAAACATTTGTGCGGCGGAGACTATGCTGTGATTCGTGCGACTTCAACGCGAAACAAGAAAAAGTCTAGTTGCGTTGGAACTCATAAAAATCCGAACCCAGTTCAAGAATAGAGGTGAGCTCGTCTAGCGCTCTCTGGCTTTCTCCAAGCAATTGGGGGTCAGCGAGGTCTGCAGGGGCGAGCTTGTCGCGATAGTGCCGGTTCGCCCAGTCAACCAACCGCTCATAGAGCGCCTCATCCATCCACGCGGCCGGGTTGACGGCTTGCCGCTCCGCTTCGGTCAGAACAACGCGCAGGCGCAGGCAGGCGGGCCCGCCGCCATTGCGCATCGATTCACGCACGCCGGCAAAACGCACGGCTCCAATCGCCGAGTTGCCAGCAACCAGGCGCTCGCAATAGGCAGACGTCGCGGCATTTTCTCGCGTTTCCTCCGGCGCCAACAAGACAAGACGCTCCTCGCCGGGCACCTGCAGCAATTGCGAGTTGAACAGGTAAGACGACACAGCATCCTGCAGGGAAACTTCATCAGCCGGCACTTCGATCAGATTGAGATCAAACCGGCCGCGCGACGCGAGGGCCAGATCCTCGACCAACAGTTTTCGGTCCGCAAATGCCTTTTCATGGAAAAACAGGGTTCTGAGCGTTCCCACACAAACCACGTCATTGTGGAACGCCCCGGCATCAATCGCTTCGCGCGACTGTTGCGCCAGAACCGTACGCCGACCATCCAGGCCATGCCCGCGCCGAATGGCTTCGCAGGCCTGGCGCGTCTGGCGGGCGGGAAACTTGCCCTCTTCAGGGACCAGTCCGTCGCGGCCCCAGACGAGAAGTTCAACCCCCGGCTCACCGTGATTGCGCGCAAGGCGAACATGATTGGCTGCACCTTCATCCGCGAACAATTCATGCCCCGGCAGCGGCACATGAACCTTGAAGCGCTCGCGGTCCGGAAAGGTCCGTTCCAGCGCGCGTTGGGTTTGGGGACCCTCAATTGCACGATGCGCTGTTGTATGAAGATTGGCCGGGGTGAAATGAACCCGTCCGTCCGTGGTGTCGGCAGATGGCGAAACCGTTGCCGCATTGGCGGCCCACATCGAGGAAGCTGAAGACAGGATTTTGAGGTAGTAGGGTTCTTCCCAGGTCACCTTGGCAAGGACTTCGCTATCGCGGCCGCGATAACCAATGGCACGCAAGGCCGGGATAAACGGTCGTTCCTGGGGCGGCAAAACGCCCTGTGCAACACCCAGCTGCGCCAGATCACGCATCTTGGCCAGGCCCTCAAGGACAGCGTTCCTGGGAGAAGAGACACTCCCCTCATTGCGCGCACTCGCCAGATTGCCTGGCGAAAGCCCCCCGTAATTATGGGTGGGCCCCACCAGACCATCAAAATTGGCTTCGATCGCCTCGGCCACGACTAGTCGATACCCTTGATCGCCATGCGCTCCGGCACACGTGCCGCTTGCGTCGCCACCGGATAGGCGCAGTAATCGGCCGCATAATAGGCGCTGGGACGCAGATTGCCGGATTGCCCCGGGCCACCGAACGGCATGTTGGACGCCGCACCACAGGTCGGGCGGTTCCAGTTGACAATGCCAGCACGGCTTTCGACCCAGAAACGTTCCCACAGGCTCTCATCGTCAGACACGAGACCTGAGGACAGACCATAGGCGGTATCATTTGCCGCTGCGATGGCCGCATCAAAGCTCGACACACGAATGACCTGAATCACCGGGCCGAAGATCTCCTCGTCCTCAACCTGCACACCGGTCACATCAATAATGCCGGGACGAATGAACGCCTCACCCAGATCCATCGGCTCGGCCGCGCGGATTGCCGTGGCGCCCGCCTCAAGCAGGGCATGCTGAGCCTTGAGCACATTGCGCGCAGCCTGGGCTGATACGAGTGGCCCGATAAACGGCTGATCCTCGTCATCCCATTTGCCAATCGTCAGACGGCTTGCGAAGTCGGCGATCTTGTCGACGACGGCTCGGCCAAATTCATCATCGGGAACAATCAGTCGACGCGCACAGGAACAGCGCTGACCCGCGGTAATGTAGGAGGAATTGACCGCAATACGCGCAGCCGCTTCAGCATCCTTCGCGCCCCACACGACCAGCGGGTTATTGCCGCCCATTTCCAGTGCCAACTGAACACCGGTGCGACCCGCGAACTTTTCGTGGATAAATTTTCCGGTTCCCCAGGAGCCGGTGAAAAGAACGCCATCCAGCTCCGGATTGTCCAGCGAAGCCGCGCCCGTTTCACGCGCGCCCTGTACCAGATTGATAACCCCGGCAGGCAGGCCGGCCGCGGCCCAGGCCTTGACCATGAACTCGCCAACGGCCGGCGTGATCTCGGACGGCTTGAAGACGATCGTATTGCCCGCCAGCAGAGCCGGGATGATATGGCCATTCGGCAGGTGCCCCGGGAAATTGTACGGCCCGAGCACGAACATCACACCCAGCGGTTTGTGTGCCATGGCGGCGTAACCGAAAGCGGTGTCATTGGAGAACTCGCCGGAACGTTCCTTGTAGGCCGTCTTGGAGATCTCGACCTTGCCCATCATGGCCGCTGCCTCGGTGATGCTCTCCCAGCGCGGCTTGCCGGTTTCCCGGGCAATCAGATCGCCGAGCTCCTGCTTGTGCGCGTCAAGATAGGCCCTGTACGCATCGACCATGGCAACCCGTTCCGGATAGGGGCGCCTGCCCCACTCCGGAAAAGCGGCTCGGGCGGCGGCGAATGCGTCATCAACATCAGCAGGCGCCGCAGAGCGCCCTTCCCAGACCAGAGCGTCATCTGCAGGACAGTGCGACTGAAACACTTCGCCAGCGCCTTCGCGCCACTCGCCGTTGATAAAGAGCATGATCTTATCCTTACTTGCGCCAGAACCGGGCGCGATCTCCGTCAGTCAGATTGAGCGCTTCCATGGCGTCGTGAGACAGACCAATCACGTCGCCATCCACCACGACATGTGCCTGGCAGGTGCGGAAGTCGTCGAAACGATCGGTTGAGACGATCCCCGGCACACCGCCTGTCGTGGTTGCCGCCCGAACGGTTACCGTCCGGCTTTCATTGAGGGTGCGAATATTTTCGGTCCAAGCCGAAACAAGCGGACCGCCATCAAAAATGTCGACATAGCGGTCATAGTGAAACCCTTCCCACTCCAGCAGTTTGCGCGCGCCACCGCCATCACGGTGGGTCTGGCCGATGACAGCGCGCGCCGCCTCGGGGAGCAGGTCGACATAAAGTAGATGCTGCGGCCCCAGATCCAGGATGAACTGATTATCGGTCGCTGCGCTGAGCGCATCCGCTTCATCGAAATCCATGCGGAAGAAGGGGCGTGTCACGTGATCGAAAAAGGGTGATGAGCCATCTTCTAGAACAACTCCGCGCAACTCCGCGACCACTTTCTCACCGAAACGCGGCCGCCCTGCTGCGATCAGCAGATAACGGGACTGCGCGACGAGACGGCCAGCGCCGGTGCCACGGCCGGCCTCTGACACGAACAAGGTGCCGACTTCCGTTGCGCCGGCGAAATCATTCACCAGCAGCAAGCCATCCATGTCGAAGCGTCGGCCAGCCTCGGTTGAATGCTGCGCCAGCGTAATAATCTTGAAGTCCCAATAGGGTTTGGACACACCGATCATCGCCTTGACGGCCGAACAGCCGACAATCTGGCCGCTTTCGGTATCTTCCAGCATCAACTGGTAAACGTCTTCGGTTTGTTCAGAACCGGGCAGCCCGAAAGCTGTTTCCGACTTGATCAGTTTTTTTTCAAGCGCTTCCGGTGGCAGAGCCAGGCTGGTGAAACCGGTGCCGGCTTCGGCAGCCAGCTTGATCAGCGCATCGATGTCGGAGCGTTTGCCCGCGCGGACGATCAGCATGTTTTCCCCTGTGTCAGGCCTGGCTTGTTTTCGCCAGTGATCTTGCTTGTTTGGCGTCGAACTCGCCCTGCGCAAACTTCATCAGCATAACCGCTGAGAGTTTCGCGCGCTCGGCAAAGCTCGACAGTTTGACCATCTCGCGATCGGAGTGGATATCAGCGCCTCGAACGCCAAGCGTATCCACATTGGGACAGCCGGCCGCCCAGACGTTATTGCCTTCGCAAACACCGCCAGTGTCCTGCCAGCGAATGTTCAAGCCAAGCGCGCCACCTGCGGCCTTGGTCCATTCAAACATCTGGGCATTGGCCGGTGACATCGGCTTGGGCGGGCGGGTAAAACCGCCGTGCAGCTCGGCATCGATACCGTCTCGTACACGGATCTCGTCAAGCAGGCGTTCCAGCTCGGCCTCAACCCAGATGCGGTCATTTTCCTCAGCCACACGAATATTGAAACGGACGACGGCATTGTCCGGCACAACATTGGGCGGGCCACCCCCATCAATCTTGGCCACATTGAAAGTCACACCCTCGCGACGACCATTGAGCGCGTCCAGCCCGAGGCCGAACTCACAGGCCGCCACCAGAGCATTGCGTCCCAGATGGTGTTCCCGCCCGGCATGAGCGGCCTTGCCAGACACTTTGAGCGACCAGTTGCCAGAGCCCTTGCGCGCGCCCGCCAGGGAGCCATCCGCCAGGGCGGGTTCATAGGTCATGCCAATATCGGCACCTGCCGCCAGATCGGCCAGGATTGGCGCGGAGCCCAGCGAGCCGATTTCCTCGTCCGGCGAAATCAGGATGTCGACACCGATTTCGTCTTTCCAGGGGCTGCGTTCCAGCGCCAGAAGACCGTGCAACATGACCAGGATTCCCCCCTTCATGTCAGCGACACCCGGCCCATTGAGCGTGTCATCATCCCAATAGGTACAGGACTGGAAATCACTGTCTTTCGGGAAGACCGTGTCGTGGTGACCGGTCATCACAATACGGATCGGCGCTTGCGGACGAATGCGACAGTGGAAGGATGGTGTATATTCCTGCTCAACCACCTGTCCATTGGGCAATACGGCCTTGGACGGCGGGAGCTCGATGGCGGAGATCTCTCCCCCAAGCTCGGCAAAGGCTTCACCCAGCTTGGCTCGCATCGTTTCGAGGCCTTCAGGGTTCTTGCTGCCGGAATTGATAGAGGCCCAGTCCTTGACGGTCTCGATCATGTGGTCAGCGCGACTATCGACCCAATCGAGGACCGCGCGCTCTTCTGCGTTGAGTTCGACGTTTTTCAGCATGCAATTGTGATAGCCGTTTAAACGCGGGCGTCTACCCCCGCGGCCGCAAAGCCGCGGGGATTAACTGCATAAGACTTACGCGTGCTCAAGGGCCTGTTTGAGATCGGCAATCAAATCGTCCGGGTTCTCAATGCCCACCGAAATACGCACCAGACCGTCCGAGAAGCCCTGGCGGCGTCGCAGCTCAGGGTCCACACCGCGGTGAGTCGTTGAACCCGGATGACAGATGAGCGTCTCAGTGCCGCCCAGGCTGACAGCGAGCTTCATAACCTGCAGGGCGTTGAGCATGCGGAAGGCCGCAGCCTCATCCGCCAGATCAAAGGCAAAGGTCGACCCGGCAAAATCGCACTGTTCGGCATAGACCCGCGCCTCACGGCTGCCCTCTTCCTGGAAGCCGAGATAGCGGACACGATCAACCTTTGGATGATCACGCAGGAACTCAGCAACTTTGAGCGCGCCGGCAGCAGCCGCTTCCATCCGGATCTTCACGGTTTCCAGCGAACGCAGCAGCATCCAGCAGGTATGTGCATCCAGATTGGTTCCAAGATAGCCGCGCAGGCCCCGAACCTTGGCCATGGCTTCCGGCTCGCCGAGCGCGGCGCCCGCGATCAGATCGCTGTGCCCGCCGACATATTTCGTCAGGGAATAGACCAGAACATCAGCACCCAGCGTGAGTGGAGACTTGTTGACCGGCCCCAGGAAGGTGTTGTCGACGACGATTTTCGGGCGTGTGCCCTGCGCTTCACCGATCATGTCGGCGACGCGCCCAAGCGCACCGATATCAACCAGGTCATTGGTCGGATTGGTCGGCGTCTCGCAATAGATAACCGAAACCTCGCCCAATTTCATGGCTTCATCAGCCGCTGCGCGAACGGCGTCTTCCTCAGCACCCGCATCAAAATCGACGGACTTGATGCCGTAATTCGGCAAGAATTTGCGAATGAGACTTTCCGTGCCGCCATAGAGCGGCGTGGATTGCAGGATAACCGAACCAGAATGGGCGAGCGCCATCAGGGTGGTGGAGATGGCAGCCATACCACTTGAGAAGACACATGCATCCTCGGCGCCGTCAAAAATGGCCAGACGATCCTCGAGCACTTCCATATTGGGGTTATTGAACCGCGAATACATCAGCCCGGCCGCGTCCGGATCACCTTCCTCAGCCTGCCCGAGGGTGACGCGGAAAAAGGCCGCCCCCTCTTCCGCCGTAGCAAAGGCAAAGGTCGAGGTCAGGAAGATCGGCGGTTTGATCGACATCTCGGAGAGCTTCGGATCGAAACCGTAGCTCATCATCTGGGTTTCAGGGGACAGGACGTGCCCGGCAACGTCCTTCTTGCGGTATGGTTTGTCCGGCTTGCTCACAGGCACTCCTCCAGGTTCTGATGGTCTTTTGAAAAAGACCGTGGAGGGGATTTGAACCGCTCAAATGCAACGGTCAAGGCCATACTCAGCAGCGCGAAAAATGTAACTTATTCGACCCGAATACCGGCTAATCCGAGCACGTTTATTCCAAAAAAGAACGGCCCGGCGAAATGCCGGGCCGTTCCATTGGATCTGCGTTCGACGATTAGTCGAGCGTGATAACCACTTCCGTACGACGGTTCAGTGGCTCACGAACGCCGTCAGCCGTCTGGCGTGCGTTCTGGGTTTCGCCGAGAGCTTCCATGGAAATGGTGCTCGCGCCGATGCCGAGACGAACCAGCTCGTCACGTACCGCAGAAGCGCGGCGCTCAGAGAGGCGTACGTTGTAAGAGGCCGCACCAGAACGGTCGGTGTAACCCGCAACGTTCACACGAACCACGTCACAATTGGCAGCTTCGTTAGCAGCCTGAGCAATGATCGAACGAGCCTGAGCAGTCAGGTCAGAACGGTCCCACTCGAAATAGACGCGGAAATCAACGTCTTCACACTCCGGCGGCGGCGGCGGAGGCGGCGGCGGCGGAGGTGGAGGCGGCGGAGGTGGCGGAGGTGGCGGCGGCGGCGGCGGAGGCGGCGGAGCTGCGAAAGAATAACGCAGACCGAACCAAGCTTCGTGACCACCCATGGAGTCGACGCTTACACCCGGATTGAAGTCCGTGCCCGCTACGGAGAAGTAGCGATACTCGGTATCCAGGGTCAGACGCTCGGTGAGCTCCCAGCCGATACCGGCGAGGATCTGCCATGTAAACGCCGTGTCGCTGTCGCTCGCGATGACATAGTCAGCTGCCGTGAAATTCGGCGGCACCGTACCGGCGGTGAAACCAGCCAAGTAGCCGGAAACTTCCGTCAGACCGACACCAATACCGATATACGGATGATAAGCACCTTCCGGATTGAAGTCGAAGATGGCGTTAGCCATGGCCGACCACATCTGGAAATCAGACGTGCTGTGCTCGAAAGCGCCTACAGCGCCCGTGTCATTGTAGCGGTGCGCCAGCTCGGCTTCAAACCGAAGACCGTCTGCCCACTGATAACCAAGAGCGGCTGCTTCGCGCAGGTCGCTTTGGCCGTTGATTGTGCCGTTGAGGCTGCCAGAGACATCGGTGTCGCCCGGGCCGCCATAACCGACAGCGCCGCGGACATACCAGCCTTCGTCAGCGAACGCAGGAGCCGCTGCGAGGATAGCTCCGACGGCGGCCGCCGTGAAAAGCCGTGTTTTCATCATTCCCCCTCCGGAGGCAACGCCTCCTGGTGTGACTGACCAAATTCGATCCATATCGAATTACGCGGAATGGCCCCCTGCGGACCATTCCTGAGATTTGGACTACATCAAATATTGGGCCGATGCCATAGCTCATGTCGTCAAAACACGTATTTGGTGCAAAAAAATGGCGCCGTTGCATGAGAGTAACACCTGAGGGTGAGGACAGCGACCAGAGCCTTGATGCAAAGGCGGAATTGACCAGAGAATTCTAATCGAGCGCGATCGCAAGGTTTTCCTGCAATTCGACCAGTTCCGATCGGGTCGGCTGATAGCCCTCGAGCGCTGCCTGGTAGGCTGAGACAAGCTGCGAATCCCGGCCATAGAGATCATTGAGATAGCGCACATCGCCATTCTCGTCGCCGACCACGGTCCAGTAGGCTATGTGCACGCGGATACGCTCGTCCAGCCACACAACAGTCGGCGTATTCCCCTGCACAACCTGGGCAATACGGTCTTCATCATAGCCATCCTGCCCGTCGAGAACCCAACGCGCCAATTCCAGCGGATCCTCGACCCGGATACATCCGGCAGAGAAATCACGACGGGTCCGCACGAACTGGTCCCGTTCGGTTGTGTCATGGATGTAGACATTATGGCGATTGGGAAAGATGAACTTCACCTCACCCATCGGATTGGTTGGACCCGGGGCCTGGGACAGACGATAGGGCCAGGAACGCCCCCATCGCGACCAGTCAATTTCCCAAGGTTGTATCGCGCTGCCCCCGGAATCGAAGATTCGAAAACCGTAATAGTCGACAACATTCGGATTGCGCCGGATTGAGCGAAACCGCGACCTGGCCGAACCGGTGGGTACACCCCACCATGGATTGAGAACCAGATATTCCATCTCGTCGGAAAACTCGGGCGTCGAGCTGGCCGTTCGACCGACCATCACCTGATGGGTCCGGACCAGCTCACCATCTTCCCAGGCTTCCAGGCGATAGTCCGCGATATTCACCCAGATGTGCTTGCGACCCAGGTCTCGTTCGCGCCAGCGACGTTGCTCAAGATTGGCGCGTAATTGCGTCAGGCGAGCCTGCGGGCTGATATTGAGCTGACGCAGCGTATTGCGGTCCATCCGGCCGCTCGGAGCGAGATTGACGCGCCCCTGGAACCGTCTCACAGCGGTCTCGAGCCGTGGCCCATAGGGTGCGCCCTCTTCCCAGTCCGACCGGTAGAGGCCCTCCGCGGCAAGTCTTGCTCTCAACTGCTCGACACGCTCCCCGGAGGCGCCGGGCTCCAAAGCACCGCCCGCTGTCGTGATTTCGGGCCAGATCGGCTGCAGCGCCATGACGCGGAGCATTTCCCGGCGCAGGATTTCATAGTCCCGGACACGCGGCGCAAACCCCGCCAGACGCGCAGCAACATCGCCATCTCCCAAGGCGTCATCGAGCGCCACGACAAGAGTATTGCGCTCCTCGTTGGACAGCTCGCGTACGGCGTGAGTTTCCTGGTCAATCAACCCGAAACGCAACCAGGCGCCATATTGCAGGAATGCCTGTTGGGCCAGAGCGCGACGGCTGTTCAGGCCTTCTTGGGGATTGGCGATGCGAAACGCCATGTGGTCAAGAGACGGCAAACCGTGGCTCGGCGCCTCAAACAAGGCGGCAACCATCGAATCCAGATCACCTTCATCCCATCGATCGAGTGAGGGCTGAGGCAGCAACGGAACCTCAGGCACAATGTCCTCGGCGACACCGTCAGACTGAAGAATGCCGACGGAATCAGGGTCGTCTTCCAGGTCCTGCGCCAATGCGACAGCTCCCAGAGCAACGTAAAGCAAGATCCCCAGCAGATACTTCACGACACGACTCCGTTCGAATTGCCGGGAGGTTAACCATTCCGGCCGGTCAGGTGAAGCGCTTTCCGACGCCAAATCCAGATAGTTTATTCTTTTCCTGCAGGCGTTTGATTATCCGAGCGTTCTCGTTCTTCCTCGTCCTGCGCCATGAGCTCGGCGAATTCGTCGGCCCGGCTCTTTGCCCGCGCAATATAAGTCGGGTTGGAAAACACATCGAGCTCGGCATCCCAGACGTCCATCAGGTGACGCAAGCCCGCTGTGTCGTGCTCGTCAAACGCGCGCGCCTTGCGGTCGGCGTCCGCTTCGCTGTGACCAAGCTCCACCAGCGCGGATTTGGCCATCGCGACCGAAGACCCGAACATTTCCCGGAAGGCCGTATCCGCTCCGGCCGCACACAGGCGGTAAACATGATCACGGTCTGCCGCACGTGCGAGAATCCGGATCTGCGGATAGCGGCGATGGACAAACTCCACCAGCTCGACTGCCCGGTCCCGATCATCGATCGCGACAATAAAGAGCTTGGCATTGGCAATACCGGCCGCAACCAGCATGTCCGGCCGGACGGCGTCACCATAATAGACGTCGATGCCGAACTTGCGCAGGGAATCGATGTGCTCGGCGGAGGAATCAAGGACAACCGGTCGGTGCCCTGTCATCACCAGCATGCGCTGCACGATCTGGCCGAACCGCCCCATGCCGGCAATTATGACACTGCCCTTCTCCTCGATCGTATCGTGGGAACGCGCCTCTTCGGCACCCAATCCCACGCGGGGCGCAACAACGTGTTCATAGAAAAGCAGCAGCGCTGGAGTCGCGAGCATTGAGAGCGCCACAACCAGGGAGGTGAACGCCGCCGTCTCGCTTGGCAGAACGTGCGAGCTGACGGCAAATGTCAGCAATACAAATGCGAATTCACCCGCCTGGGCCAGCGACATCGAAAACAGCCAGCGCTCCGTTTTGCGCAGGCCAAAGCCGGTCCCCAGCAACCAAAGCACCAGGCCCTTGAGCAGGATGAGCGCCAGAGCGCCGGAGACGATTTGTATCGGTTGAGCGGCGAGAAGGTCGAAATCAATCCCGGCCCCGACCGTTATGAAAAAGACGCCAAGCAACAAGCCCTTGAACGAGGCAAGATCGCTTTCCAGCTCGTGCCTGTATTCGCTGTCGGCCAGAACCACACCGGCCAGGAATGTACCGAGCGCCGGTGAGAGCCCGACATAGCTCATCAACATCGCGATCAGGATGACCAGCAACAGCGCTGCCCCCAGGAACAGCTCTCGCAAGCCGGTGCGGGCGATGATGCGGAATGCCGGACGTGTCAGGTATCGACCGACCAGTATAACGACGGCAACTGCGGACAGCGTCAGCAACGCCTGCGCCCAGGCCGGATAGTGCGCGATCAGGCTGGCCGAGGCGTGGCCACTGCCCGAGGCACTTTCCCCGCCGCTTCCAATGGCCAGAAACGGCAACAGGGCCAGAATCGGAATGACAGCGATGTCCTGGAACAAAAGCACGCCAAAGGCCGATTGGCCGCCTTCACTTCGCAACCATTTCTTCTCGCCCAGCGTCTGCAACACGATAGCGGTTGAAGAGAGCGCGAGGATCAGACCGAGCGCTGTCGCGGTGGCGATCGGTTGGCCGAATACATAAAGCCCGCCGGCGATCACGCTGGCAGTCACCAGCACCTGCGCGCCACCAAGGCCGAACAATCGTGACCGCATCGACCAGAGCAATCCCGGCTGCAATTCCAGGCCGATCAGAAACAGCATCATGACAACGCCGAACTCGGCGAAATGCTGCACGGTTTCGTGGTCGGATCCGACCTGTTCGAGCAGCGGAGCGATCAGTATGCCCGCTACCAGATAGCCCAGCACAGATCCCAGCCCCAGCCGATGGGCCAGAGGCACGGCAACCGCGCCGGCGCCCAGATAAATGGCGGCCTGTAGCAGGAATTCATTCATCGATGTTCGGACCTGTCCTTGTGCAATCCTGTGTAGCCCCATTCGCCCGGCGAACACCACTGCCAGACCCAACCCGGGCCAATTGGTCGCATCGTGCTCATCTGCCAGGCTGTAATTACCTTACAGAAAGGGAGGCCATTATGGGACGTGAAATCTCAAGCCAGGAAATACTCTGCGAAGACACGTTCCTGGACCGGCTGCGATCCGAGACGAGTCTGGTCATGCAATGGTTCAAGGAAAACGCCTACGACCCGGCCTCGCCCGCCTTCGGCGGACTGGAGCTGGAAGCCTGGTTGATCGACCGTGACGGCTTCCCGTCCGAGCGCAATCTGGAATTCCTCGAACGTCTGGCCGACCCGGCCATGGTACCCGAACTCGCGGCTTTCAATTTCGAGTTCAATTCCGAACCTCACCTCCTCTCTCACCGGTGTTTCAGTGATTTCGAGGACGAGCTCAACACGCACTGGACGCAGGCGCGAGCCACGGCCGATCAGCTCGGCCTGCGCCCGATGATGATCGGCATCCCGCCGACCCTCAGAGAAGCTCATCTCTCACTTGAGACCATCACGCCGTCGGAGCGCTATCGCCTGCTCAACCAGCGCCTTTTCCAATTGCGTGGCGGCAAACCCCTGCGGTTCGAGATCGAAGGCCGGGACCAGCTCTGCCTCATCCAGAGTCATCTGATGACCGAGGCCGCCTGCACCTCCTTGCAGGTCCATCTGATGACCTCGCAGGCAAACGCTGCTCGTCACTACAACGCCATGCAGGCGGCCTCTGCAGCCATTGTCGCGATATCAGCCAACTCGCCCTTTCTTTATGGTCGCCGGCTCTGGGAGGAGACCCGCATCCCGGCGTTCGAATCGGCTGTAAACCTGCCGGGTCCGCGCGGCTTGGATGGACGCCACGCCAGCCGGGTGACGTTCGGCGAGCGCTATCTCAAATCCTCGATGATGGAATTGTTCATCGAGAACCTGCACACCTATGTCCCGTTCCTGCCGATGGTATCTCAAAGTGAGCGCGAGGCGCTGGTGCATCTCAAGCTTCAGAACGGAACGATCTGGCGCTGGAACCGTCCGATTGTGCACGCCTCCAGTGGAAAACCGCCGCACCTGCGCATCGAGAACCGGGTGATGGCCGCTGGTCCGACTGTTGTTGACGTTGTCGCCAACACGGCCTTTGCCATCGGCCTGACGCTCCATCTCTCGGGGCAGGACAGACTTGAAGAACGCCTCCCCTTCGAGCTGGCGCGCCGCAATTTCTATGCGAGTGCAAAACGCGGCCTGGGCGCGTCCATCATCTGGCTGGACGGCGAGGTGCATGACATCCAGGAGTTGATCAGAAACGAGCTTGCCGATGCAGCAGAGCACGCGCTGATCGATGCCGGTATCAGCGCGCTGGACGCCAGCCACTATATGGGGATTATCCGGGCACGGGCCCGCAATGGCCAGACCGGCGCAGCCTGGCAGCGTGCGCACGCCAATTGCAATGGAAACAGCCACCAGAAAATGGTCCAGGACTATCTGGAGCGACAGGATGAAGGCCAGCCGGTCCATCGATGGAAACAGTAGAGCTCGCGCTCGACAAGCGCCACGACCTTCCAGATGAGCTTCTTTGCATACCTGCGCGAGAGATCCGCAAGGTTTTTCCCGAACCCTGTCTGATCGAGCTGAAGGGGCGTTCCGAAGAAACGGTTTTCGTCTCGGTCCTGTTGCACGGCAATGAAACCTCAGGCTTCGCGGTCCTGCAGCGCCTTGCCCGCTGGATCCGTGCTCACCCCCTGCCACGGACCCTGCTCATCTTCATCGGGAATGTCCGGGCTGCGGAAGCGGGCCTGAGACACCTGGCCGGTCAGCCCGACTACAACAGGATCTGGAATGGTGGCGACACGGCGGAACACGCCCTGGCCGACAGGCTCCTGGAGGTCCTCAGAAAGCGCAACCTCTTCGCCGCGATCGATATTCACAACAACACCGGCCGCAATCCGCTCTATGGCTGCATCAACAGTCTCGAGCCGGAATTCCTGCACCTCGCCTCGATGTTCAGCCCGACGGTGGTGTTCTTCCGCAACCCTGCGAGTGTGATCTCGATGGCTCTGTCGCGCCTGTGTCCCGCTGTCACCGTGGAGGCCGGTCGACCGGGCGAACCCGGAGGCGTCGAACGCGCCTTCGATCTAGTGCACGACACGCTGCATCTCGGAGCCTTCCGGGGCACTGGCCGGGACCGCGAGCTGAAGGTCTACCACACCGTGGGCCGCATGAAGCTGGAACCGGGCTGGCGGATCGGGTTCTCGTCCTCTTCTGACGCCCCGCTTCGCTTCCCGGCCGGGATGGATCACTGGAATTTCGCGCCCAAACTGGCCGGCACACAATGGGCCCGACTGTCACAGCCAGGCATGCCATTGCGGGTTATCGACGCGTCACAAGAGGACATCACAGCGCGCTTTTTCGATCGGCAGGCTGACGAACTCATCCTGGTACGCGACGCGACCCCTTCGATGATCACGCTGGACACGACCATCATCCATGACGATTGCTTCGGCTATCTCATGGAAGACGTTGATCTGGATAATCAGCAGGAAATAGACGCAGAGATCTGAGCCGCATCAGGCGGATTCCAGCCGGTCAATTCCGCTGCGACACCACAACGCTGCTCGCTGGTGAGGCGATTATCCTGTGCAAGGGCGGAGAGAATGCCGTCCAGGTTTTCCTCGCCGACCATCATCTGCTGACCGCTTTGCGACGGCGAGTCAAAACGCATCAATGCCCCGCCCTGTTGCCAACGTCCCCAGTCATCACCGGGAACACCCTGGTGCGCAAAACGCCCCCAATGCTGGCCCATTGCCGTCGCGATCGCCTCACGGCCGGCCGCATTGCCATCAGTGAACAACAGGCCATCAAGCGCACCATAAAACTCGAAATGGTTGAAGACGAACGGGATTTCCATGGAGTGCGCCGCGCCGAACAATTGTCCGCTATCGGTCACCAGGAAGGATCCACCATCATTCCAGTCGAAACGATAGGCCCAGACGTCCTGGTGGCCACTGGCGCGCAGGCGGTTTGCCAGCTCGTCCACGGCCAGGGCCCGCCAGAACCGGCTGGGATACTCAGCCACCGCCTCGTAGGCATCGGCATCCCTTGGCCACAACAACAGACCAAAACGGCGCACGAGATCCGGATCCAGCGCCTTGTAAAGCTTCATTTCTTCCAGATTGGTACCGGTGATCAGCGGCAGATCCGCGAAACCGCCCGGCGTGGACGCCGCAGCCAGAATACCGCCCTCACCAAGCACCACGCCGTCCTCGATCATGCGCGGCATGTCGGTCACGCCGTCATCCTCATAGGCCGCGAACAGCACGTCCAGATCGATGGAACGGATTTCTGCCGCGCTTGCATCAGCCCCTGCGAGGGCCGCGAGCGTCGGCACGGCGCCGTGTTGCTCCCAATCCGAGCCATTCTCCGCCACATCCAGCGGTCGCGACCAGACAATGCCGCTCTGGATAATGCCACGGTGGAACAGGCCGCGTGTCAGCGGGCTCGCCATAAGCCCGGCCACATTGTGCCCGCCGGCACTCTCGCCAAAAATCGTCACACGTCCGGTATCGCCGCCAAAAGCCTCCGCATTATCCTGGACCCACTCCAAAGCCGCGATCATGTCCAGCAAGGCGAAACTCGCCGCGGCGTCCGCCTCCGTCTCGGCATCCGCGCGCAGGGTCGGGTGAGCCATCCAGCCCAGAGGGCCAAGGCGATACTGGATGGCGATCACCACCACATCCTGGTCCAGGGCCAGCTGTGACCCATTATAGGCGCCCGACCGTCCCCAGACATTGCCGCCACCATGAATCCACACCATGACCGGCAGGTTCTCCGCGTTAGGCGGCGCATAGATATCCAGCGTGAGACAATCCTCACTGCCGACGATCTGGCCCGGTTCCAGACCCTCGGCCTCGTCGAGACCATTGGTCAGTTGCGGACAGCGTTCGCCCGGAAGCAGCGCCTCGAATTGCGCTGTGAAATCGGGCGCGGGACGGGGCGCGCGCCAGCGCAGGTCACCGACAGGAGCCGCCGCATAGGGTATTGCGAGCCAGGCATGCGCACCCTGTTCGGTCTCAAAGCCAACGACACTGCCCTGAGCGATATCAAGGCGGGTCGCATCGAGCGCGGTCGGTGGCGCGGCACGGTCATCTCCACTACAGGCCGCGATCGCGGTGGCGCAAAGCCCGACAACAATGAAAATGATTGGAAATCTGGACATGACACTCTCCCCTTGGACGGGAAAGATTAGGGGCATCCGAGCGGTAGGCAAGCGGCTTGAAGCAAATCGCCCGCAGACCACAGGGCATCCATCCTTGCGGATTTTTCATGGACAGTCGGCGATTTTTTGACACATGCGCTTCGCCGGTTCGCCTATTATATCCAAGCGGGAGGCAAATATGTCAGCAATCGGCTCCACTATCCCAGACGCGTTTCTTCACCAGATTCGCGACGCAAACAGCACGCTGAATGCCCGCATCGCCATGGCCGGACCCACGCATCTGCCCGCCTTGGGCGGTATTCGTATCCTGCCATATCCGAGCGATGTGGAGGCCGACGCGGACGCCGCGCGGCTTGCCGACGGCATGGCCCGCAAGGCTGCCATCCTCGACCTGCCGTATTCAGGCGGCAAGACGGTCATTCGTGGCACACCTGAAGCAGTAAAGTCCGAGGCGGTCTGGGCGACGCTCGGGTCTGCCATCAATCAACTCGACGGGCGATATGTGGGCGGTGAAGACGTCAACATGTCGGTCGCTGATATCGATGCCTTGCGCCGCCATACGCCCTATTTGGCCGGCACCTCGAACGGGTGCGGCAATCCTGCTCCGTTCACGGCACGCGGCGTTTTCAACGCCATGCGCGCCGCGGTACGACATCGGTTTGGCGCCGAGAGTTTTTCCGGCCTCAAGGTGTTGATCCAGGGCGCCGGGTCGGTCGGACAGCAATTGACAGGCCTTGTCCATGCCGCCGGTGGCAAGTTGGCGGTCTGTGATATCGATCCGGCACGTGTTGACGAACTGGTCACACGCTTCGATGCTGAGGCGGTCTCTCCCGAGAGGCTGCTGGATCAACACATCGACGTGTTCGCGCCCTGTGCCCTCGGCGCCGTGATCCGCGAGGACAATCTGTCTCGCCTTGATGTCGGGGTCATTTGCGGCGCTGCCAATAATCAGCTGGAAAATTCTTCGCTTGCTGATCGCCTTCACCACATGGGCATTGTTTATATCCCCGATTACCTGGCCAATGGCGGCGGCTTGATCGCAGGCGCAGAGGAGTATGAAGCCTCGCGCGCCGGCCGGCGTTTCGAGATCAAACAGGTGAATGCACGCATCGATACGCTTGACGCATTGTGTCGGGGATATCTTGAGCAGGCGCGCGATGAAGATTGTTCACCCGCGACGGTCTGTGAGCACATTGTGGAAGTCCGGATGGCGGCGAGCTGAGTCAGCCCCCGCACAGGATCAGCCGGAATCACGCTCGCCCGGCACGCGAAACGGCGCGCCATCACACACCGGAAACGGGAGTTGGGAGTCCCACTTCCATCTGGTTCAAGGTTTTGAATTCAAAAGAAAATGGTGAGCCGACAGGGATTCGAACCCTGGACCGTCTGATTAAAAGTCAGATGCTCTACCAGCTGAGCTATCGGCTCCCGTCCCGAAGGAGCGCGGAACATATGCGCGAGATTCCGCGGGGTCAATCCGCGATTGCTGCGATATTTCAGCATTTTTGATGATCTTTCGTCACATTCTTCAGTAATATGCTCCGCATGAGGGGATCGAATCTCATTTTTGTCTGTGTTCTTGCAGCGTTAGCGGCAACAGCATGCTCGTCGACCCGCCAGCGCGCTGGCGATGCGTCGGACTTTGCACAAACAGAAACCCGCGTTGCGCTGGAAGATGCCGCAGGGCTGCCACGTCGCCGTCCAGGGGCCGTGATGGTCGATGAGGGTGATGACACGGTGCCGACGCCCTATGGCGGTGAAGGCTCACGCCGACGCTGCTCGACCGTGGCGCGCGATATTGCCCGGCTGACGGTAATACTGGGACCGGACATCGAGGAAGTGCAACGTCGTGAAGCCGAGGAAAGTCAGGAAGATGCAGGCTGGGTTTCCCGTGGTGCCCGAGCCGCCTCGCGCGCGCCCAGCGCCGCGGCCAGCGGTGCACGCAGCCTCTATCGCTCCTCCATTGTTGGCCTCAATCCAGTCCGCCCGGTCGTCCGTTTCATAGGCGGTGCAGGCCGTATCGAACGCGAAGCGGATCAGCAACGCGACTACGCCCAGCGCCGACGCGGCTATCTGCGCGGCCTCTATGACGGTTTCGGCTGCCCGCCGGCGCAGATGCGCCGGGCGTTCGAAGCCTATGGGCTGGTCGAGGAATAGAGCTAGGACGGGGCAGCGCGGCGCGCCTGTCCCTCTTGCCAGCGTTCGTTGAACTGTTTGCGGAAGGCCGCAAACTCACCCGCCTTGATCGCCTCGCGCATGCGCCGCGTCAGGTCCTGGAAGTAGGCGATATTGTGCCAGCTCAGGAGCATCGCGGACAAATACTCGCCCGACCGGAAGAGGTGATTGAGATAAGCCTTTGAATAATCGCGGCTGGCCGGGCAGTTGAGCTCCGGCATCAGCGGGCTGTCATCATCGACGAATTCGGCACGCTTGATATTGATCGGGCCCCAGTCGGACCAGGCCTGGCCGTGGCGACCGGACCGGGTTGGCAGGACGCAGTCAAACATGTCGACACCGCGGGCGACAGATTCGACCAGGTCGATCGGCTTGCCCACGCCCATAAGGTAACGTGGACGCTCGCCCGGCAGGTGCGGTGTGGTGTAGTCGAGGACTTCACACATCACTTCAAATCCCTCGCCTACCGCGAGTCCGCCAATCGCATATCCGTCATATCCGGTTTCGATGGACCGCTCGGCGCTTTCCCGGCGCAGGCTTTCGAACACAGACCCCTGGACAATACCGAACAGCGCCTGGGTATCACGCGTGCCAAACGCCTGTTTGGAACGCGCGCCCCAGCGCAGGGACAGATCCATGGACTGGCGCGCCTCATCCTCTGAACAGCCAAACGGCGTGCACTCGTCCAGCTGCATGGAGATATCAGCCCCCAGAAGGTCCGCCTGGATCTCGATCGAGCGTTCCGGGGTCAGATTGTACTCCGAGCCGTCGATATGGGAGCGGAACTTCACCCCCTCCTCTGTCATCTTGCGGAGCTTGGAGAGGGACCAGACCTGGAAACCGCCACTATCGGTCAGCATCGGCCCCTGCCAGGTGGAGAATTTGTGCAGCCCGCCCAGGCTCTTCACCCGTTCCGCGCCTGGACGCAGCATGAGGTGATAGGTATTGCCCAGAATGATATCAGCGCCCGTCCCCTTCACCTGGTCCATGTAAAGCGCCTTCACCGTGCCCGCCGTGCCCACGGGCATGAAGGCCGGCGTCTGGATATCCCCGCGCGAGGTGGAAAGCGTGCCACAGCGCGCTGCGCCGTCGGTGGCATGGATCGTATAGGGAAAAGCGGTCATGATTGTTGCTCCAGCAGACACGCATCGCCATAGGAATAAAAGCGATATTCCTCGGCGATGGCATGGGCATAGGCTTTTTGCATCACATCCAGCCCACTCATCGCGCTGACCAGCATGAAGAGTGTGGATTTGGGCAGGTGGAAATTCGTCATCAGCGCGTCGGCGACCCGGAACTCATAACCCGGCGTGATGAAGATATTCGTGTCGCGACTGCTCGCCTCGACCTTGCCCGGCGCCGAGGCCAGGCTCTCGATCGTTCGCAGGGCCGTGGTGCCGACGGGGATAACGCGGCGACCATCCGCCTTGGCCTGGTTGATCTGTTTCGCGGCGATCTCCGAAATCGTGCACCATTCCGAATGCATGTCGTGATCATCGGTGTCATCCGCCTTGACCGGCAGGAAGGTGCCGGCACCGACATGCAGGGTCACATGCACCATCTCGACACCGCGATCCCCGAGATTTTGCAACAGGCGCTCGGTGAAGTGCAGGCCCGCCGTCGGTGCCGCGACCGAGCCTTCCTCGCGTGCGAACAGCGTCTGGTAATCCTCATTGTCCTGTTCATCCACGCCGCGCTTGCGGGCAATATAGGGCGGCAGGGGCGGTGCACCGGTCGCCGCGATGGCATCATCGAGCAGCGCGCCTGAGCAATCAAAACGCAGTAGCGTGTCACCGCCTTCCGATTTGGCGTCGACCGTCGCCGTCAGCTCACCAAAACGGATCGTGTCACCGACCCGGATGCGTTTGGCCGGACGGATGAAGGCGCGCCAGGCATCGGCCGCCTCTCGTTTGTGCAGATTGACCTCGAGGGTCACATCCCCACCGCCGCCATGCTCCCGCGCCGGGCGAATGCCCTCCAGCGCTGCCGGTATGACCTTGGTATCGTTGAACACCATCAGATCACCCGGCTGAAGCAGATCCGGCAAGTCGCGAACACTCCGGTCATGCAAGGCACCACCCGCTGCGACGTGCAACAGGCGTGCAGCATCCCGGGGACGCGACGGGCGAAGCGCGATACGCTCCTCGGGCAGTTCAAAGTCGAAGTCAGTTACTTTCATGTCGCACCGTCTATCTTTCGCCATTCTTGTCGGCAACACGCAAGCGGCGATTTCTCTGCACATGGAGCGTTGAATGAAGTGGATCCGCTCGGGTCTGTTACTGGCAAGCAGCGGGTTGATCCTGCTAACGGCCGCGTGTCTCGCTGGCGTTTATGGCGCGCCCACAGACACGTTCAACCATCTCTGGCCTGTATGGATGGGGTGCGCGATCGGTCTTCTGGTCACCACCCTGGTTCTGCGTACCCTCGCCCTGGCCGCTGCCACGAGTATCTGCATCACCCTGCTCGCCGCGATCGCCGTCGACACACGCGAACTGCCGGTCGTCGAGACCGAGCGGGATGTCCGCATTCTGAGCCATAATCTGTGGGGTTCAGCACACGCCGCGCGCGGACTGGTCGAGGTGGTCGAGGCCACTGATCCGGACATCATTGCGCTGCAGGAGGCCTATAACCACCAGAACCCCGTGCTGGAGGCACTGGAAAGCGAATACCCCTATTTCATCCGCTGCCGCTGGGAGTCGACGCGCATCTACAGCCGCCTGCCGCTGCGCGGAAGTGGTTGTCTGCGACCGGACCATCGTCCCGGAGAGCCCTATCTGGATTTGCCCTCGAGCGCCTGGGCGGAGGTGGAACTCGCTGATGGCACGCATTTCATGCTGGGGTCGATACACCTGACCTGGCCGGACCCCCTGTCCCACCAGGGCGAGCAGATCGATGCCATCGCCCAGGAACTCGGCCGGGTCGAGCGTCCCGATCTGGTTCTGGTCGGGGATTTCAATGCCGCCTCGCCCGCCCATGCGCTACGCCGGATGGAAACGGACTGGCAGTTGACCCGCCTGACACGGCACCAGGCCAGCTGGCCGGCGCCATTGCCGATAGTCGGGATTGATCACGCCTTCGCCGGCGCGAACTGGGCCCGGGTAGAGATCGAGGTGGGACCGGCAACCGGTTCCGATCACCGTCCTCTGATCATTGATCTCGCCCGTGTCGATCCTGACTAGCCGTGAGACCAGTCGTCCGGGCTTTCGCTGGCATTGGGTGACAGACCCAGTTCTTCGCCAACATGGCTGACACCCAGGCCGAGCACGGTGCGATTGGCGTAGGCGAAATACGCCGTCACCTGGTTGATCTCCAGAATCTCGCCATCCTCGAAACCGGCCGTCCGCAGACGCGCTACATCCGCCTGTGTCAGCCCGGCCGGATTGACGGTGAGCACACGGGCATATTCCAGCCCAGCAAGATCTCGCCCTTCGAACGCCGCAGACAGGTCACCGCTCTCCAGAGCGGCTCGAATTTCCGCTGAACGTGTTTCATCACCCAGCAAACGCTTCAGGCCGGCAAAATGGTGTTCGACACAATAGGTGCACTGGTTGAGCAGGCTGACATAGGTCCCGATCGTTTCCAGATAGGCCTTGTCGAGCGCGTTGCCGAAATGGTGCAGCACGACCTTGTAGAGGGCCATGTGGCCTTCCAGCGTATGTGGGCGCAGGCTGTGCGAGGCTAGGATATTGTCAATCTGGCCATCAGGCCCCGCCACCCGGTCGTAGATAGACTTGAGGCGGCCCGTGGCCGCCTCTCGTGAAACTGTCTTGATCCAGCTCAAAGCCTTACGCCTCGATGACGCTGGCCTTGATGATCTTGCCCGGCTCGGCTGGCGGCTCACCCTTGGGCAGGGCATCGACATGTTCCATGCCGGATTCAACCTGGCCCCAAACGGTGTACTGGTTGTTCAGATAAGGCACCTCATCCAGACAGATGAAGAACTGGCTGGACGCGGAGTTCGGATCCGCAGAACGCGCCATGGACATGGTCCCGCGCACGTGCGGCTCGGCGTTGAACTCGGCCGGGATATTGGTTCCGGAACCGCCCATGCCATTGCCATTCGGGCAGCCGCCCTGGGCAACAAAACCGTCGATGACGCGATGAAAATTCAGGCCATCGTAGAAGCCGTCCTTGACCAGTTTGGTGATTTGCTCGACGTGCTTGGGCGCCAGATCCGGGCGCAGTCCGATCACAACATCACCGCCATCAAGGGTGAATACGATTTTTTCGTCAGCCATTCGTCTTAGTCCTGAATTCGAGTTGGGATATCAATCGCGCAAACATCCGGCAGCGCGCCGGCGTCATCACGCAGGGTTTCCAGATAGGCCGCAAAGGACGGGTGGTCCGTATCGACGACCTGAACATTGGTACGCTCACCCTCGGGCAATTCAGCTTCAACCCGCATGGAGCGGATGAGGTCCGGTGTGAAACCCGGATCCTGCTGATGAGTGCCGACGGCAATATTATTGACAGCATCCTGACCGAACCGCACGCGACCCCAGACCGTGTAGTTGGCATTGAGGTGTTCGGCATCACCGCGGGTGATGTAGAACTGGCTGCCGGCCGAGTTCGGATCATTGGTCCGCGCCATCGCAGCGGCACCCTGACAGTGCAGAAGCCAGCTTTGAACCTGACCTGTGGCCGTGATCATGGACTGGGCGATCGGCTGAGTGCCGGCCGGGAAGGAATTCCAGAATCCCGCTTTGCCAACCTGCGGTATGGAGGGGCTGACCTGGCGATCCATCAACTCGGAAATCTCCAGCTCCGGACCCCGCGCCACCGTAAACTCGGCCTGCATGCCCGGCAGATCCGCGCGATGATTGGCATTGGCTCGCGACCCGCCACCCTGGGCCATGAAGCCGTCGATCACACGATGCCAGACCAGGAAGTCGTAGAACCGTTCGCGCGCGAGGGTTTTCATGCGGTCGACATGAGTGGGCGCGAACTCCGGCGCCAGCTCAACGACGATGCGACCATGATCGGTTTCGATATACAGTGTATTTTCCGGGTCCAGATCGCGCCAGGAGTCCTCCGGAAATGCGTAGCTGACAACGTCTTCCTGCACAGCAGTAGTCGCTGCAGTGGCAGCGGACGCCGCACTCTCGCTGTTCGCTTCGGCTTCGGTGTCAGTGGCCGCTTCGCGGGCACAGGCTGTGGCCGTCAGGGCCAGGGCCAGGGCAGTCGACAGGGATAAACGCATGATCACGCAAAACGCTCCTTGAGACGGCTTTCGATCCGCGCCGGGACAAAAGCCGATACATCGCCGCCCAGGGCGGCTATTTCCTTGACCAGACGTGACGCGATGGCCTGGTGACGAGGATCAGCCATCAAAAACACGGTCTCGATCTCGTCATTCAGCTGCTGGTTCATCGCAACCATCTGGAACTCATATTCAAAATCAGAGACAGCCCGTAGCCCACGTACAATAGACTGGGCCCCGACCTTCTCCGCAAAATGCATCAGAAGCCCGTCAAACGGGCGAACTTCGATCTCACCATCTTTTCTGAGATGTGCGACTTCCTGCTCAACGATCTGCACGCGTTCTTCAAGCGAAAAGAGAGGCCGCTTGGCCTCATTGATCGCCACGCCGATGATCAGCTTGTCGACCAGTTTCACAGCCCGCCCGATAATATCGAGATGACCATTCGTCAGCGGGTCGAACGTGCCCGGGTAAAGCGCAGTGCGCGACATGGCGAGACAATCCTTCTTGCCGACCTGCCACCCGGATCAATTCCCCGGCGGTTACGTCGTTTGCTCGTGCGGTATCTCTCGCAGATGCAGGTAGGAAGATCAATCTCTTGATACTTTCACGACTGCCGCCTAGTCCTGTGATCACGCTCACCTCAGAGCAGGCTCAGGGCAGGACGGATCATGAATAGCGCGCCGGACCAGAACCAGGCGGTCGCCGCTCTGAAGCGGGGCGATCGCGCGGCTTGTCTGACCGCTTCCGGGGATCAGCTGCGCCAACCGCTGCACAACAAGGCTGTTGAGGGCTGGAAACAGTATGAGCTTCAATTGCGCCCTTCTCCGAGGCCTATCGCGCGCCCTAATGGCTGCGCCGCAGGGCGAGCCAGCCCGCGGCGAAAAAGATCAAGCCACCGCTCATCCTATTGAGAATACGTTGGAAACCTGCCCTGCGCAGATAGCGGGAAAGGCCACCTCCCAGCACCGCATAGGCGCTGTCCAGAACCAGGGCGACCAGCAGGAAGACCACAGCGAGCGTGAACAGCTGCGGTGTCACGGACCGTGCCTGGTCAACAAACAATGGCAGGAAGGCCGCATGAAAGATCATGGTTTTCGGATTGGCCAGGGCGGTCGCCGCACCGCGCAGGAAAAGCTGACCGTCCAGAGGTTTCGCTTCGGCCGCCATCGGTGCTGTCCAGGTCTTGACGGCCATCCAGATCAGATAGGCCACACCCGCCCATTTCACGACTGCGAACGCCCATCCCCAGACCGAGAGCAGCACACCGAGCCCAAGCACGACCAGAGCGATCTGAGCAGCCTGGGCCAGCGTTGTTCCAGCTACGACGAGCAGCGCACTTCGCGTTCCATGGACTGCCCCGTTCGCCAGAATAACCGCAACATTGGGGCCGGGCGTGATGATCAGGGCCACGCTTGCTACGATAAACGAAAGCAGCGTGGCCCCTTCAATCATTCTTCGGAGCCTTCAGGGCTACCAGCTTCCGGGGCATCGCCCTCGGCGCCGCCCTCGATATCTGCGTCAGCCCCGTCTTCGTCACCGGCGTCCTCGATGCGAACGACAGCGACAACCTGTTCATCGCCATTGAGGCGGATCAGGCGAACACCGCGGGTCGAACGACCGGCGATACGCACACCATCCACCGGGAAGCGGATCAGTTGGCCACCATCGGTGACAGCCATGATCTGATCAGCATCCTCAACCGGGAAGCTGGCCGATAGCATGGCACCACGGGACAGATCCTGCGCGGCGACACCCTGATTGCCACGTCCCATGACGCGGTAGTCATAGGCCGATGAACGCTTGCCCATGCCGTCAGCGCCGACGGTCAACAGGAATTGCTCGGCAGCCCCCAACTCGGCGATGCGTTCCGGCGAGAGCGCCGCTTCTTCGCCGTCCTCGGCCGGCTCGCTCGTTGGCAGGTCGGCCTCGTCATCGCCGAGCGCACGACGCATGGCGGTGGCGTGTTTCATATAGGCGCGCGCCTCGGCCGGTGTCACTTCGATATGACGCAGAATGGCCATGGAGATGAGCGTGTCATCCGCGCCCATGCGTATACCGCGCACCCCGATCGAGTTGCGGCCGGCAAAGACCCGCACGTCCGTAACCGGGAAGCGGATGGCCCGACCCCGGTCAGAGACCAGGAAGACATCATCCTGTTCGGTGCAGAGGCGAACATCGATAATGCGCTCCTCTTCACCTTCCAGCTTCATGGCGATCTTGCCATTGCGGTTGACCTGGACGAAGTCGGACAGCTTGTTGCGACGCACGGTTCCGGACTTGGTCGCGAACATGACGTTGAGATCTGCCCAGGTGC
>CBFHQE010000010.1:0-37969 GCA_965657935.1 Maricaulis sp.
TATCAAATCAACTTTATGGAATAAACAGGATCGCCCAACATAGAGTCCAAGCTTTGCTTCGCTCGTGCCGCCCTGCGTTGAGGACGCGCCGGCATGACCGCCGCACATAACCCGCCGGGTCCCAACTTAAATCTGGGCCACTTGGATGGGGCAGGCCAGCACAATGGCACTGTTGGACTTTCAGACAAGTCCAGAGCAAGTTCACAAGAGCGTTGAGTTTACAGCGAAAAAGAGAGCGGCTTTTTCGGGTAGATGTTTTGTCTGGAAATAGTGGCGGAGAGAGAGGGATTCGAACCCTCGGAACGCTCGCGCGCTCAACGGTTTTCGAGACCGCCCCGTTCGACCACTCCGGCACCTCTCCGCGGGGAATGGCGTAATGGCTGAGTGATCGAGCAAAATCAAGAGGGGGTGCTGTCGATGGCTATAAGGTCTCCTCTGCGCGGAATCCGTCCGCATCGGGCTCAATGGCGACGCCCCGCCGTGCTGGCGATTGTGTGAACACCCTGTGCAGATCGTAATTTGTGCTTCTGCCGCTTAGGCGATTGCTTGTCCCCGCGGCGTCAAAGTTTCGGGAGAACCGATTGTGCGTGTTCTAGTGAGTTTGTTTTTTGCCGGCCTGGTACTGACCGGGTGTGCCAGCACACCCTTGACGGATGAGGAGCGTGCACAGCGCGCCGAAGAGCGTCGTGAGCAACGCGAGCGAGGCTCGGATGATATCTGTACCGGGCGCCGCCTCTGCAGATAAATCCGAATATCGCCTGCCGTGATTGACTCTGCGGCAGAGCTGCGTATAACCCCCGCTCCTGCTCGCATGGCCCGTCTGTGCGAGCCGGTTTTTGTTAGTACAACGCTCTTGTGAAAACGGAGCGAAGAAAAAGGACCTGCGGAGCGGTTAGGCCAGGGTGGCCGGCAGCGGACCGACAGGGTCGGACAAAAGGAATTCGATCATGTTTGCAGTGATCAAAACCGGCGGCAAGCAATACCGTGTCGCCACCGGAGACGAGATCCGGGTTGAGAAACTCGAAGGCCAGACCGGTGACACGCTCGATATGGGCGATGTTCTGATGCTGGGCGGCGAAGAAGGTGTCACCGTTGGTTCGCCGACGGTCGATGGCGCGCAGGTTATCGGCGAAGTGCTGGTGACTGATCGCGACCGCAAGATCATTGTCTTCAAGAAGCGCCGTCGCCAGAACTACCGTCGCACCAAGGGCCATCGCCAGTGGGGCACAACCGTGCGCATCGCGGAAATCGTTGCGCCGGGTTCCAAGGCCAAGACAAAGCTGAAGACCACGACGGCCGCTCCGGTTGTCGAGGACGCCAAGACGGAAGCGCCGAAAGCCAAATCTGCGGCTAAGACGGCTGCACCGAAGAAGGCTGAAGCCAAGAAGGCCGCGCCGAAAAAAGAAGCAGCGCCGAAAGCTGCTGCTCCGGCCGCCAATGATGACCTGACCCAGCTGACCGGTATTGGTCCGGCCCTGGCGAAGAAACTGAACGAAGCAGGTGTCACGAGCTTTGCGCAAATCGCAGCTTGGACCGAAGCAGATATGGACGCCCTCGGTGTTACGGCGAAAGCCGAGAAGGGTGACTGGATTTCCGTCGCCAAAGATCTGGCAGCGAAGTAGGAGGACTAGTCAATGGCTCACAAAAAAGCAGGCGGTTCATCCCGTAACGGACGTGACTCCGAAGGCCGGCGCCTTGGTGTCAAGAAATCCGGTGGTCAGCACGTGATCCCGGGCAACATCATTATTCGTCAGCGTGGCACCAAGGTAAATCCTGGCGCCAATGTTGGCATGGGTAAAGATCACACGCTCTTCGCACTGACCGAAGGTCGAGTGAAATTCCAGAAAAAGTCCGGCGGCAAGTCCTACGTATCCGTAGAGCCGATGGCAGACGCAGCCGAATAGAACGGTTCATGAAATATCGGACCGTTCGCTTGAACAGCGGGGTCCGACAAGCGCAATAGCGCAAAGGGGAGACGGGCCACCGTCTCCCCTTTTTTGTTTCTCCCCGGGTTTGATGGAGACGGACATGGGTCCGCAGATAAGTAGCGATAGAGCGCTCTTGCGCTTGCCCGAGTTGAGGGATGCTCCGGCCCTGTCATTGTACGCTGGCGATATCGACGTTGCTAAGATGACCAGCCGTATACCGTCGCCCTACCCGCTCATCTCCGCCGAGATCTGGGTGTTGCAAACCCGCGCCGGCTGGGCACCGGGTCGCAATACGGCGATGACCGTCGAGATGGATGGCGAGCTGGCTGGAGGTGGCGGCGTCTTCCGGCGCGCGCCCGAGAGCGATTGGGAAATCGGTTACTGGATCGCCAAACCGTTCTGGGGGCAGGGTCTGGGGACGGAAATCGGCAAGGCACTGGTAGACTATGCGAGGCGGGACCTGGGAGCAAAGCGTATGGTTGCTGGCCATTATGCCGACAATCCGGCATCGGGCAGGATCCTGGAGAAGCTGGGTTTTGAATATACCGGTGAGGAGCCGGAGCTCTTCTCCATGGCGCGCATGGGGCGTTTCCCCTGCAGGAGCATGACACTGGCGGAGGAGGCGGCCTAGGCTGCCTCATTCTCCTTCCAAGCAGATCAGGTCAGGCGTTTGGTAATCCATTCATGCAGCGTCACGATTGAATCTCCGTCTAGATCAGAAATCGTAAGCCAGAGCTCCGCGCTCTCCTGGTCCATCGGGATTCGGTCTTCTTCGCGCAAGTTGATCCGGGGGTTTTCCCCCGTATAGGCGCGGCAGATCTGGACATATCCCGGATCCTCGCCGGAGGGTACGAAGGGTTTGGTGCGGTTAACACTTATCTCTGTATTCTGAAGCACATCGGACGCGGTTACGACCCCGTCACCATCGATGTCTTCCCGCGCGAACGCTGCCTGCCAAGCCTGTAGTTGGACCGGCGCATATTCTTGGAACGTGACATAGCCATCGTCATTTGCGTCGTACTCGCTGAAACGACTGAACAGCAATGCCTCGAAGGCATGTTCAAGCGCGGACCAACAGTCTTCGCCAATGGCTTCCGGGTTTGCGGATAACACTCCATTGTTCCAGTTGTGACCGTGCATGAGCGAATAGACTCCGCGTGAATAGCGGATCTGATCCGCCCTCGGTCGCGGTTGACCGTTTTCATCACGAAGTTGCACCCTATCGCGAACGGAACCGAAATATTCGACATATTCTGACCACACGAGGACGCCGTCCCAGCGGCTGTCCATCTCGTGGAAGACTGGGTAGGCGAGAATGGCTTCCGGTGGCAGGGCAGGTTGTGTCTCTGGCTGCATCTGCCCGAGAGCGAAAGCGCCAGCAGCGGCGCCAAGAAAAGAAGAAATAATCAAGAAAGGACTCCCCGGTAGGCGCGTCATGAACCCGAACTGGGCATAGGCGCGCATGGCATCACGGATGACCGAGCTGCCTGACCGTCCCTTGTTGCGACAGGCCTCAAGGAATGCCGCCTTCTCATCAGGGCTGACACGAACTTCGAGCATCTCGCTCTTCTTCTTCGTGTTTTTCGGTTCGATAGGTGTCTCAGTCATCGCCAGGAAAGGTTTTCTCGCCGAAGAAAATAAGTCCAATAAAAACAAGTGCATACGCTGAATAAAAAGTGTCCGGACAATCGTTTCGGGCTGTCTGGGCTCAGCTTTTCGGCCATGGGCACGTGTGGCGAAATTGTCTAGGTCGGCGATGTGGCGAAAGAGAGACGCCGACAGCGGCGGCAGACCTGCTGTCGGCGCGCGTCCCTCTGATGGCAGTTAATGCGCAACCCGGGTCACATACTCGCTGAAGTCGACGCGATTATCGCCATTGGAATCAAAGCCGGAATTGATGGCCCAATAATCATCTGCGCTCATCTCGCCCCGACTGCTGGATGTAATGCCAACATTATTCCATTCGCCAACCGTATCTCGGCACAACGCGATATACGCCGGTTCGGGTTCCCGGAATGTTATCGTATTCTCGCTTGAGCGGCCCTGTTCGCTGGCGGCTCGCAGCTCGGCGTCCTCCATCGTTAGGACGCCATCGTCATTGAAATCCTGATAGTTAAAGGAACCTCGCATCTTCTGTCGCTGGTCTTCTGAGAATTCCGTCGCCGTAATGATGCCGTCGGCGTCCCGGTCGAGCGATCCGAACTCGACCAGCTTTCGTTCCCGATAGGCTTGCTGGGCCCCCTCAATGCAATCGGCACTCAGCCCGTCAGTATCTATAAGCAGGTTGCGTAGGTTGATGTTGTATCCACCGAAGATGGAACCAATCAGATTGCTTCTTCGAATGGCTGCGGGGGGGGCTGCGATCTCACCAACGCTTAAAATCTCGGCAACATCGCCAGCGAAATGCATGAACTCGGCCTGCGTAATCTGGTCATTCTGGTTGAAGTCGATCTCCCTGAACTGCTGATACGAGATGGCTGATACGGCATCTTCCGCCTGATCTTCGTTCAGATAAGTCACAAGGAAATAGGCGCCTGCGGAGGCACCGATGAAAGCTGAAACAAGCACAAAACTACTCCTGGGTAGGCGCGTCATCGGACCGAAGTTCGAATAGGCGCGCATGGCATCACGAATGACCTCGCTCGCAGAGCGTCCAACATCGCGACAGGCGTCCAGGAAGGCGGCTTTCTCTTCGGGAGACACCCGAACTTCCAGCATCTCCGTCTTCTTGGACGGCCGCTTGCGTTTTCGATCTGCGTTCGACATCACATTGCTCTGCTAGGTCAGGTGTTTGCACACTCGCCAGATGTTTCGCGTTCATACCCGGAAATTTTGTGTCCGGACCGGTTCAGGAGTTCAAAATCAGGGGTTTGGCGTCAAGAAAATCCGTGTCCGGACATGGTTTCTGCTGCAGTTTCGTGCTGCGTTTGCACAAATAGACTGAAATCTGATGGCAGACGCTATATAGACGGCGGTTTGAAGCTAACCGAACTTAAGAATCCGTCAGATGAAATTCCTCGATCAGGCCAAAGTCTTCGTCAAATCCGGAAACGGAGGGGCCGGTTGTGTCTCCTTCCGGCGGGAGGCCTATGTCGAATATGGCGGTCCGGATGGCGGTGATGGCGGCAAGGGTGGTGATGTCTGGGTCGAGGCCGTCGAAGGCCTCAACACCCTGATCGACTATCGCTACCAGCAGCATTTCAAGGCTGATGTCGGGACCCATGGCATGGGGCGTAACCGTTCAGGTGCCGGCGGCGAGGATGTCGTTCTGCTGGTCCCAGCCGGCACTCAGATCCTGGACGAAGACCAGGACGAGGTCCTGGCTGATTTGATTGATGTCGGTCAGCGGGTGATGCTCGCCAAGGGCGGCGATGGCGGCAAGGGGAATGCGCGCTTCAAGTCATCCACCAATCAGGCGCCCCGCAAATCCACGCCGGGCTGGCCCGGTGAGGAGCGTTGGCTATGGTTGCGGCTCAAGCTGATTGCCGATGTTGGCCTGGTGGGTCTGCCGAATGCAGGCAAATCGACTTTCCTGAGCGCTGTCAGTCGGGCCAATCCGAAAATCGCGGCCTACCCCTTCACCACGCTCTATCCAAATCTGGGTGTGGTGGACCTGGGCCCCGGCTCGCGTTTCATCGTGGCTGATATCCCCGGTCTCATCGAAGGGGCTCATGAGGGCGCCGGTATTGGTGATCGTTTCCTGGGTCATATCGAGCGGTGTGCGTCCCTGATCCACCTGATCGATGGCACGCAGGAAGACCCGGTCAGCGCCTATCATACTGTGCGCCAGGAATTGCTGGCCTATGGTGGCGGCCTTGAAGGCAAGGCCGAGATTATCGTGCTGAACAAAACAGACGCGATGACCGATGATGACGCAGCCGAGCGTGCCCAAGCGCTGTCAGATGCGATCGAACAGCCGGTCGTACAGATGTCAGGTGTGTCGGGTTCGGGCGTGAAACGACTTTGCTCGGCAGCCTGGGACATGGTCAAGCTGGAGCGCGCGGGCGAGGCCGCGGCTGCCGCTGCCGCCGAGGCGGGTGACGGTGAAGAGCCAGGCTGGGCGCCGTGACACGGGCTGCGTTCACGTCTGTCCGCAGCCTGGTCGTGAAAGTCGGTTCCGCGCTGCTGCAGGACGGGCCGGTCGCTTTCCAGAGAATTGCTGATGACATTGCTGCCCTGCATGGCGAGGGCGTGAGGACGACGATCGTGTCCTCCGGTGCTGTTGCCCTGGGGCGCCCGAAGCTCGGCCTGCCCAAGGGAGGTCTGACGCTGGAGCAGAAACAGGCCGCCGCCGCCGCGGGCCAGACCCTTCTGGTCGACGCCTGGGCAAGGGCTTTCGAGCCTCACAGGTTGCAAACGGCGCAGGCGCTTATCACACTTGATGTTACCGAGGTGCGCCGGCGTTGGCTCAATGCGCGGTCTACGCTCAATACCTTGTTGGACCTGGGCGCGGTGCCTGTCGTCAATGAGAATGATACGGTCGCAACCGAAGAGATCCGATATGGAGACAATGACCGTCTGGCGGCGCGCGTGGCGCAGCTGGTCGGGGCGGATTTGCTGGTTTTGCTATCGGACATAGATGGGCTCTACACAGCCGATCCGCGCAATGATCCCGGCGCTCGCAAGCTCTCGGAAATTCCGGAGATTACAGGTGAGGTTCTGGCCATGGCGGGCGAAGGCAATGCACAGGCCGGGGTCGGTACGGGCGGCATGATTACCAAGCTGGCTGCTGCTGGTATCGCGGCGCAGTCCGGTTGCGCAACGGCGATCACCCACGGTGGACATGACAAACCCATCCTGTCTCTCGGGGATGCGGGACATGGCAGCTGGTTTTCGGCGCCTGCGGGTATGCGGATCGGACGGACATCCTGGTTGGCGGGTGCCATCGACCCCCGGGGATCATTTCAGGTCGATGATGGGGCCAGTCGTGCGGTGCGAGACGGGAAATCCTTGTTGCCGATCGGGGTCACCGCTGTGTCGGGTCAGTTCGAGCGCGGCGACCCGGTCATGATTGTCTCGGCCCACGGCCAGGTTATCGCGCGGGGTATCTCAGCCTATGATGCCAATGATGCACGCTTGATCGGCGGGCAGAAGACTGATCGAATCGAAGATATCCTTGGATACAGGCGTGCGGCGGCTCTGGTACACGCCGACGATATCCTGCTCAGCTAGCGGAGTGGTTCTGTGACGGTTGAAGCCCTTGCTCTCGAAATGGCGGCCCGCGCCCAGTCGGCACGTCAGGCCGCTGCGAGCTTTTCGTCGGAGCAACGGTCTGCCGCCTTGAGTGCGGTTGCCCTCGCCATTGAGAACGCGTCAACGGAGATCCTGGCGGCGAATGCCCGGGATATGGACACGGCCCGTAAAAACAATCGGCCCGCCGCTTTTCTTGACCGGCTGATGCTGGACGAGGTCCGGCTCGGTGACATCGCTGCTGCGGTGCGCCAGATCGCCAGACAGAGTGACCCGCTGGGCGAGGAGATCGAGAACTGGGATGCGCCCAGCGGCGTGAATATCTCTCAGGTCCGGGTGCCGATCGGGGTGCTGGGCGTCATCTTCGAGGCCCGACCCAATGTGACTGCAGACGCCGCCGCGCTCGCCGTGCGGTCCGGAAATGCCGTGCTGCTGCGCTCTGGTTCGGATTCCCTGCAATCCGCCTTGGCGCTGGTCGTTGCTATCCGGGCGGGCCTCGAGCGCGCGGATTTCCCCGCCGATCTGGTGCAACATCCCGACACGGCAGACCGCGCATTTGTCGGCGCCATGCTCTCCGGCCTCGAGGGGCGGCTGGATTTGGTGATCCCGCGCGGAGGCAAGGCTCTGGTGGCGCGGGTCCAGGCCGAGGCGCGGATTCCGGTGCTGGGACATTTGGACGGGATCTGTCACGCCTATCTGCATCCGAGTTCCGATCCGGAAATGGCCAGACTGATCATTCTCAATGCCAAGCTCCGCCGCACCGGTGTTTGTAACGCCCTTGAATGTCTACTCATCGACCGCTCTGCCGTTGAAACGCACTGGCCGGAGATTGCCAGGTCGCTCACAGACGCCGGGTGCGAAATTCGAGCGGATGAAGGATTGCGAGCCGTCTTCCCGGATGCCGTGCCTGCAACCGAATCCGATTTCGGGCGCGAATTCCTCGATGCTGTTCTTGCTGCCCGGATCGTTGACGGGCTCGAAGGTGCGACCGCACACATCGCGAAACACGGGTCCGGGCACACCGATATTGTCCTGGCCGCAGATACCGACGTGCAAGAGGCATTTCTCAACACCGTAGACAGTGCGGTCGTAATGGCGAATGCCTCGACCGGATTCTCGGATGGCGGGGAATTCGGTTTTGGCGCGGAGATCGGCATCGCCACTTCGCGCCTGCACGCGCGCGGCCCGGTCGGCGCGCGTCAGCTCACCAGCTACAAGTACGTCGTGCGTGGCCATGGTGAAATACGTGACTAGACGGCGCTCGGCTCCTGTTTCCGGACGACGTTCAGCACCCGGCCGCCGCAGCTCGGGCGTGTTACAGGGCGAAGCGCTGGCACCGGGCATGTCGGTCGGACTGTTCGGCGGCAGTTTCGACCCTGTTCATGGCGGACATATGCATGTCGCCATAGCGGCCATGAGACGGCTCGGTCTGGATCGAATCTGGTGGCTTGTCTCGCCGCAGAACCCGATCAAGGGGCACGAGGCTGGACGCTATGAAGCCCGGTTTCAGGCGGTCTGCAGCGCCGTCAGAACGCCGGGGATGGTGGTGAGTGATGTGGAGCGTCGCTGGCGGGTTCAGCACACCATGGCGCTCATAAGTGAGCTGAAAAAGTGGCACCCAAACAATGATTTCGTCTGGTTGATGGGGGCTGACAACCTGCGTGGATTTCATCGATGGTACCGATGGCGGGACATTCTTGAGAGCGTCCCAGTCGCCGTGATTTCAAGACCGCAGGACCCAATTCGAGCACGCCTTTCCACCGCCGCCAGCATCTATCGCCATGCACGAATTCGTGAGTGTTCGGCGAAAAACCTGCCTCTTCAACCGGCGCCGGCATGGACCTATCTGATTGAACCGTTACAATCGGAGTCCTCGAGCGCGATACGCGCACAACGCTGAATCTCGCCCCCGTCTCTGCAGCAAACTGGAAGTGTACATGACCGACCAAGTGATCGGCCGCCAATCTGCGCATGCCACGATCGACTTTTTTGACGACCAGCATCCGCCACTCGGAGATTTCATGCGTGATGTCGAGGATGGTCTGTCCGCGTCTCCGCGTTCGATCCCGCCGGTGTATTTTTACGATCAGGAGGGATCCGCCCTGTTCGACAAGATTACCGAGTTGCCGGAATACTATGTGACCCGCACAGAGCTGGAGCTGTTGGGCACGACCTCGGGGGAGCTATCGCTCCGCGCTGGTGCCGGTGCCGTCGTTATCGAGCCGGGCTCGGGTTCAAGCGTCAAGATCCGCACACTCCTCGACGCATTGGGCGATGCGTCGGGTTATGTGGGGCTGGATATCTCCCGTGACCATCTTGTTGCAGCCTGCGAAGAGCTGGCGCGCGATTATCCGAATGTGATGATCGGCGCCGTTTGCGCCAACTTCACCACAGGTCTCCAGCTGGACCATCTTCCGCTGCCGGAAGGTCGGCGTCTGATCTTCTTCCCGGGTTCGACCATAGGAAATTTTGAACCGGTGGATGCGCGGGCTGTTCTGGCCGGGTTCCGCTCGGGAATGCGCAAAGGCGATGCTGTGTTGATCGGAGCTGACCGGGTCAAGGACGAGCAGATCCTGGTTGAGGCCTATGATGATGCCGCCGGTATCACAGCCGCATTCAATCTCAATCTGCTCAAACGCATCAAAACGGAGCTGGGCGCCCGTCTGAATGCCGAGGACTTCAGCCACAAATCGATCTGGAACTCGGAACTTCAGCGCATCGAGATGCATCTTGTCGCGACACGCCGTACCGAGATCGAACTGAACGGCAAGACTCATGTGTTTGAGGCCGGTGAAACCCTGCACACGGAAAACTCTCACAAATTCACACCAACCAGTTTCGAGCTTTTGGCTGAAAGCGCTGGATATACTGTCGTCAAGCACTGGTCAGACCCGGCTGAACTCTTCTCGCTCTACTGGCTCGAACCAAACTGGGAAGCGTGATATAGTGCGTAATTATATTGGTGGTCAGAAAGGACAACCCACTGTCTATGGAAACAATCCGCCAGGTTGAAGGCGAGGCGGCCGCGGCCGTTCGTGTTACTGGCGAAGATGGACCCGTCGAAGAGCTGGAAACGCTCATTATCGACAGTTTGGAAGACGACAAAGCCGAAGATATCGTCTCGATCGACCTTCGTGGCAAATCGTCCGTTACCGACATCATGATCATCGCATCAGGTCGTTCGGCGCGTCACGTGAACGCCCTGGCGGATCACTTGGTGCGTGGAATCAAGGAATCGGGGCGCGCCGGTGCGCGCGTCGAGGGCTTGCAGACGTGTGACTGGGTCTTGATCGACGCCGGCGATATTGTCGTGCACCTGTTCCGACCGGAAGTCCGCAGCTTCTACAATCTGGAGAAGATGTGGTCGGTCGAACCGGATGATGCGGCGTCCTAGGTGAAACTCACAATCGCGGCGCTTGGGCGGCTTAAGAGCGGTCCCGAGCGTGAGCTGGTTGATGATTATCTCAAGCGTGCCACACAGACCGGCCGCCCGCTCGGGCTGGGTCCGGCGGGCGAGCTTGAGATTGACAATCGCAGCTTGAAAAACAAAGCCGAAGAGAGCCGTGCCCTTGCGGGTTCGCTGCCGTCCGGTGCGCGGGTCATCCTGCTGGATGAGCGTGGCAAGACGCTGACCTCGCCCCAGCTGGCGCAACAGCTGGGGCGCTGGCGTGATGAGGGCAGTCGCGAGGCTGTGTTCTGCATTGGTGGTGCTGACGGGCATGAACGCGATCAGTTGCCCCAGCCGGATCTTGTACTGTCGTTCGGCTCGCTGGTCTGGCCGCACATGCTGGTCCGGGTGATGATTGCCGAACAAATCTATCGCACAGCCTCAATTCTGGCCGGATCGCCCTATCATCGTGATTGAGCGTTAACCCCGGCAGAGCTAGCTTGCCCTCATGATCCCGCTCCTTTTCGTATCCTTGCTGGCTGTTGCCCAGCCCCCGGACCCAGCTCCACCGGATCCGGCCGAGGCGGCACGTCTGGAAGAACAGGAGCAATCGAGCGCGGAAGAGGCACGCATTGCGCAGCAGCAGGCTGAGGAAATCGCGCGGGAAATCTCGGCGCTGCAACAGCAGTTGGTTACGCTTGGTCGGGAAGTTGACGCCAGCGAGACAGCGGCGCTGCGGTCGGAGAGCGAATTGTCGCGCCTGGGTGTTGAGGAGTCAGATATCCTCAATCGGCTCGGTGAAAACCGTGAGACCTTGATAGATGTTCTCGCGGCCATCCAGCGAATAGAGGCCCAGACCCCTCCCGCGCTGATGGCTTCACCGGATGATGCTGCCGAAGCGGCGCGAGCTGCCAGTCTGATGTCTGAACTCGCTCCGGCCCTGCGGGAACGCGCGGCGGAGCTGGCAGGAGAGCTCGAATCTCTGCGGACCGTTCGGACCGCCATCCAGGCAGAACAGGTCAGTCTGGCCAGTGCGGAAGATGTGCTGAGTGAACAGCGCCTCGAATTGCAGGTCATGATCGCTGAGCGTCGCGCCCTGGAGGCGCGCCGGCGCAATGAAGCCGAGGATCTGCTCACGCGGTCCAGCCAGGCTGGTCAGCGCGCGCAATCGATTCGATCACTTCTGGGTGAGATCGCGAGCATGTCGGACGTGATCCCGGCGATCAGCCCGAGGCGCCTTATGGGGTCTGACGCGATTCCTACGCCGCGCCTGCGTCCGGTGCGTGGACTGACGGACGCGCAAGCCCCGCTTGTTCCGCTGGAGACCTTGCGCTTCGCTGAGGCGCGTGGACGCCTGCGCCAGCCAGCGGCCGGGGCTATTGCCAGCGAGTATGGAGATGTGACCGAAGATGGCACACGATCTGAAGGAATTTTCATTCGAACGCGCGGAGGAGCGCAGGTAGTGTCTCCTTTCGACGCTCAGGTCGAGTATGCCGGGCCGTTCAACACCTACGGCGGTCTCTTGATCCTGAATGTCGGAGATGACTACTATATCGTACTGGCGGGCATGGCCGTGACTTACGCCAGTGCCGGGCAGAGTGTTCTTGCGGGGGAACCCGTTGGCGCAATGCCTCAAAATGGCCAAACGGCACCAGAATTGTATCTGGAGCTTAGACGGAACGGAAATGCTGTCGATCCGGGGCCATGGCTCCGAAACAGCCGGTAACCGTTTCAGGAGTTACGCGGAAAGGACGCGCGCTTACATGCGGATCAATATTCTCGCTTCGGTTTCAGCCTTCGCTCTGGGGGCTTTCGCTCTTGCAGTATCGGCAGAGGGCAGTCAGGAAGACCGGACAGAAACGTTCCGCCAGCTTGAGCTTTTCGGCGATGTCCTCAGTCGGATTGAGTCGGATTATGTGTCCGACACAGAACAGGCTGTACTGATCGAGGCTGCCATCGAAGGCATGCTCGACTCGCTCGATCCGCACTCGGGCTATCACAATCCGGAAAGCTACCAGGACCTCCAGGTGACCACCCGCGGTGAATATGGCGGACTGGGCATGGAGGTCGTCAGCCGTGACGATTACATCACGGTCGTCTCCCCGATCAGCGATACGCCGGCGGAACGCGCGGGCCTTCGCACCAATGACCGTATCGTCGCCGTCGATGGCGAGAATATACGTGGGGCGTCGGTGACCGATGCGGTAGAGCTGATGCGCGGAGCTGTCGGTGACCCGGTGACCATCACCATTTCCCGAGGCGATGATGTGCCGTTCGACGTGACTCTTGTGCGCGACACGATTCCGCTGCGCACGGTCGTTTCCCGAATAGAGGAAGGCCTGCCCTATCTGCGCATTTCCGGCTTCAATGAGCGCACGACCGAGATGCTGCACGAGCAGTTGGTGGAGCTGGAACGAGAACATGGCGGTCCCCTGCCAGGCTTGATCCTGGACTTGCGGTTCAATCCGGGCGGTCTTCTTGACCAGGCGATCGGTGTTACAGATGCTTTCCTGGATGGTGGCGAAGTCGTCTCCACCCGGACCCGCGATCCACGCGATACGCAGCGCTATAATGCGCGTCCCGGCGACCGTCTCGGCGATGCTCCGATTGTCATTCTCATCAATGAGGGTTCAGCCAGTGCGGCGGAGATCGTGGCGGGGGCCCTGCAGGACCGTGAACGCGCCCAGCTGATTGGCATGACCAGTTTCGGCAAAGGCTCCGTCCAGACAATTATACCGCTGCGCGGTGGCCGGGACGGTGCGCTGCGCCTGACCACGGGCCGGTACTACACGCCAGCCGGCCGTTCAATTCAGGCGACGGGTATCATCCCCGATCTCCAGATCAGCTCTTTCCCGATCGAGGAAGGCGAGGATGCGGTGATGTCGTCTGAGGCGGATCTCGATGGCGCGCTGGACAATGATACCGGTGCAGAGCGGGTCGAGCAGGATCTGGCCGTCATCGAACAGCCGCCGGAAGACTGGAACGAAAACGAGGACTACCAGCTGCATCGCGCTCGCGAGATCCTGCGTACCTCGATGGAACGTCAGCAGGCCGCCTTGCAATAGGTCTCGACCCATCGAAGGCCACAGACAGCGTTAACCCTTTCTGCACGGGAGCCCTCCACTCTGGAGCCGACGATCTGTGCCCGCGATTCGGGCCATAATCTGACGCCGAGAGATGGATCATGACTGCTGCCGCCGCTGCTGCCTTGCGCCATGCTGCACCCTTGCTGAACATTCGCGCGCCCATCTTTGCAGGGCTGGGCGCGGCTGGGCTGTTTGCACTCGTCATTCTGGGAGTGGCGCTGTTTGGCAATGGCCAGTTCGCGGCACCGAGTGCGACCGGCCGTGTCGGGCCACTGCCGCAGGTGCCAGCAACGTCGGAGCCCACGCAAGATACGCACAATCCGATCAGTTTTCAGTCGCCGGACGACGAGGTTGAAGTCAGTCTTCGGGGTGTAAATGACGGCTTTGAAGAGCCGGCCAGCGAGACTGCCGCCCGGCCTGAGGCCGGTGCTGATCCCGCCAGCGCAGAAACCAGCAATGCCATCGAGGCCGGCAATCCGGAGGCTCTGGTTCGTGCGCCTCTGACCGGACTGACCGAGCCGGGACCAGGCGGTCCGCTTCCGGTCATCGGATCCAATGATCTGAGACCGTCTCGTGCTTATGCACGTCCGTTCCACGGCGATCCCAATACGCCGATGATCGGTATTGTCGTCGGTGGTATGGGCGTCAACCCAACCGTTACGACGGCTGCGATCGAGGAATTGCCGCCGGAAGTGGCATTATCCTTCTCGCCCTATGTCGAGGACCTTCAAGGTTGGATCAACCGGGCACGCGCCGCGGGTCATGAAGTGCTTATCGAGGCCCCGATGGAGCCTTTCGACTATCCCAACAGCGATACCGGTCCGTATACGCTGCTGGCCGATGGCCCCGCGGAGGAAAACGAGCGCCGCTTGATGTGGATTCTCAGCCGTACCACAGGGTATTTCGCGGTCGCCAACTATCAAGGTACACGTTTCTCAACATCGCGCCCGGCCGTTGAAACGCTCATGCATTCGCTCGAACGCCGTGGCGTTGCCTACCTGCATGACGGTGTCGGCCGCCGCAGCCTGATTGATACGGTCGGTGCGGACACCAATGTTGAATACGCCATCGCCGATCGTATTCTTGATGAAGAGCTAAGCCCGGCCATCATTGATCAGCGCTTGCTGGCGCTTGAAGCGCTGTCCATTCAGAATGGCGCGGCGCTAGGCAGCGGTTTTGCCTACCCGGTTACAGTCGACCAGGTGCAGGCATGGTCTCAGGGGCTGCAATTGCGGGGATATCAACTTGCCCCGCCCTCTGCGATCATGGCGCGGCGGCGCCTGGAAGCTCGTCTGGCTGCGGAAGCCCAGGGCGCGACCCAACACCAGAATGAAGATTCCCAGCACCGCTGGATGGATGATTCTGAAGGTGGCGACGAATATGGCGCTGCGGATGACGGTCACTGATCGTGTCTGACGACGCCTACCCTCAACACAGACCCAATGTCGGTATCGCCTTGTTCAACGCGCGAGGCGATGTGTGGATTGGCAAACGCGACGCCGCTGAACCGCCCTGGCAGTGGCAATTGCCCCAGGGCGGTATTGATCCGGGCGAGGCTCCCGAGGACGCGGCGCTTCGCGAGCTCTATGAGGAAACCGGCGTGAAGCCCGCAATGGTCAAGCCGTTGGGATCGATCCAACGCTGGATCGCCTATGATTACCCGCCGGACGTGCGCGACGATCCGCGTTTTGCGCGCAAGCGCCATCTGGGTCAGAAACAGCGCTGGTTCGCCTATCGCTTTCATGGCGGACCGGAAGACTTTGATCTTGAAGCCCATGGCGAGGTCGAGTTCTGCGACTGGCGGTGGGGGCGGCTGGACGAATTGCCGGAACTGATCATCCCCTGGAAACGCGATGTTTATGTCGAGATGGTGCGAGAGTTCGCCCGGTTTTCCAGGGGTGATGACGGTGCGAGACCGACCTGACTTGATCGTGGCGGCGAACCGGCAAATGCTCATCCGTGGCCGGAGGGGCAGACATGCCGTTATCCTTTGCGAGTTTGGATACCTATCGCCAGAGCGCGCGCTATTTTAGCGGTCCGCACGGGCGCATTGCGTGGTGGATGCGCGGGCAGGGCCGTCCGCTTTTACTGATCCACGGATTTCCAACGTGTTCCTATGACTGGTCGCTTATCTGGCCTGGCCTGGTCAGCGACGGCTTCAATCCCATTGCATTGGACATGCTGGGGTTCGGCCTGTCCGACAAACCCGACACGCACCGCTATGACCTGATGCAGCAGGCCGATCTGCATATGCAATTGATGCACATTGCAGAGGTCGAGGCGTGTGACGTCGTTGCGCATGACTATGGCGTCTCAATTGCCCAGGAATTGCTGGCCAAACAGATTCGCGGGCGGCTGGGCTTTCGCATCAACTCGGTCAGTTTCCTCAATGGGGGTTTGTTTCCCGACCAGCACCGGGCGCGTTTCATCCAGCGCCTCCTCAACAGTCCGCTGGGGCCAGTTTTAAGCAAGCTTTTGACGCGCCAACGGTTTGCGGCGTCATTTTCGGCGGTGTTTGGTGTTGATACCCAGCCCGACGAAGAGGAGCTGGACGCTTTCTGGGAATTGCTCTGCGAGCATGACGGGCACCGGATCGGCCATCTGCTGATCCGCTATATCCAGGACCGCAAGCAACACGCACGACGCTGGATGGGCGCCCTGGCCGACGCCGGCGATACACGTCTGCAACTCATCAATGGAAGCCAGGACCCCGTCTCCGGCCGCCACCTTGCGGATGCCTATGCCGAACGTGTGCAAGGGGCTGAAATCGTTCGGTTGGACGGGGCAGGGCATTATCCGCAATGGGAAGCGCCTGACGACGTTTTGGCCGCGCTCCGGGGCTTCCTGACGCCTGCGGCCTAGGGGTTGGCCGACAGGCGTTCACGCTGCACAGGCCGACCATCAAGGATGACCCACCGGATTGAACGCATGGCAGCGATATCCTTGCGCGGATCTTCGCTGACAAGCAGAAGGTCGGCCTGTTTTTCCACCTCCACCGATCCGATTTCGTCCTCCAGTCCCAGCAGTCGGGCATTGTTGATGGTCGCAGCGGCCAGCACGTCCATCGGTGACATATCCATCTGGGCCATCGTCAGCATTTCCTGATATCCATGCAGGCCGGGAGCGTTGGTATAGGTCGGACTTGAGGGTGTGTCGGATGCGAGTACCAGCTCTGCGCCATGGGCGTGCAGATATCGACCGACCGCGATCACCCGGCGCAGGGCAGCGAGAGAGGTCTCGCCGGGCTCGCCCGTCGGAGGATGGCCGAGGAAATTCTCTGCGACGACCGGATTATCATCGACCAGGCGTTCAAGATTGTCCCGGAACCAGCCTCCGTGAGGGCCAGTGTGCCAGTCAATCAGTTCGCGCGGCAAGGTGGCCTGCAGAGCATCACTGGTCAGGAATTCCGGATCATAAAGCGACACCTCACCATGAATGACGCCCGTGGTGAGTTGCACGATGATGCCGTTCGCGATCGTGGCATCAAGCAGGTTCTCGATCTGGGTCGGCAGGCCAGTCTTCGAATTGACGGGAGCGCCATTCAGTTGATCCCAGTGCCAAAGCCCGTGCGCCATGACATGGACCCGGGCGTCCACAGCGGTTTGCCAAGATAACAGAGATGTTGCGTGTAACAGGTTGAAGAGCCCGCGCTCTTCAGCTTCGCGCGCGACACGATTCAACACTGCGGTCGGGGCGGTGTTAAAATCGAAGAGCCCACCGAAACCGGGCTCGTGGAAAGTCTTGATGCAAATTGCGTCGCCATCATTGGCGATGCGGTCAACGACAGCTTCCGGAGCATGCGCGGCGGGGTCATGATCTGTTGGAATGCTGTCCGCCTCATTAGGATCATAGATGTAATACGGCGTTTGGAATCGATATTCTTCCGGCTCGAAGGCCATACCGTAGCCATTGGCGTAGGGCGCGGCGCGACAGGCGTAGAGCTGAGGCGAAAGCTCGAGTCTGTTCCAGCGGTCCACGAAAGACTGGAAGCGCGTCAGGTCGAGCAAGGTGGTGAAACCCCAATACAGATAGGAGCGTGGTTCCTGAAGGCGATAGGCGCGCACCAGCTCGATATTCTCTTCGACCATGTCGCCCCGCAGGCCGCCATTGCCACCAAGGTGTACATGGCTGTCGATAAGGCCCGGGGTCAGATAGAGGCCCGCTGCATCGAGTTCCGTTTCGGATTCCTCAGCACGCAGGTCTGCATCAATCGCTGTGATGCGACCGTTCTTGACCCGGACATCCAGCGGCGTCTCTGAGACTGCGGCGTTGGGTGAGACGATGATGGCGTCCCGGATCAGGAGATCCTGCGAGGTGAGGGTGGACGCAAGGGCTAGGCTGGCCAGAAAGAGTGAGTTCACAGGTCCGTGTCCTCGTAATGGTGGGCAGAAAGATCGGCGCGATCGATGGGGTCGCCGTTCAGGAAGACGGTGGTGATGGAGCGATAGGCGTCGATCGAGTGCAGTGGATTGTTTTGCATCAACAGCAGGTCGGCGCGTTTTCCGGCCTCGATCGTGCCGATCTCGTCGGCGAGGTTGATCGCTTCAGCATTGCGACGCGTGGCCATATCCAGGATTTCGGCCGGACTTATACCGGCTTCGGCCAGCTCTCGCATTTCCCAGAACCCGTTGAGACCGGGCGGATTGCCCCAGCCAAACGTCCCGACAGCGGTATCGGTGCCGAAGATCAATGCATCCGAATTGGCGCCCAGATGGCCAAGAAACTGTTGGTAGCGTTCCTGATAACCTGCCATCAGGAGCGGTATTTGAATCTCATCCAAACGATTTCCGAGTATGACCTCGATAAATGTGTCGCGCTGGGGCTGGGCATCGATGCGCAGAAACTCGACATAGGAAGAGGGCACTACGTCCAGCCAGTCGGCGTCCTGCAGGATATCCGGTTCGAACATGGAACGTGTCTGGCCCAGTGTCCGGATGGTTGGCTGCAGCTGCAGGCCTCTCTCGGCGATGTCATCGGCAAGCTCAAACATCATCGGCGGTGCGTTCGGCTCGAGCAGGTCCACCGGCATGTCCCAGGGGCCATGAGCCATGACGTCTACGCCAGCCGCCAGGCCCATGCGGTGCGCCGCGGGTGTGGTGCCGTGAAGGAAAACGGTGAGGCCTCGCTCACGGGCTTCGCGCACCACTTCGGAAAAGATCGCCTGGCTTGGCAACGGCCATTCCGGACCATTCGGCAGCCAGGGCGCATCCTCGAAATAGATCTTCACGCAGATCCCGCCGGAAGCCTGGATCGTCTCCAGAGTCGCCGCCGGCGTGTGCTCGGCTGGGTCAGAGCCTTCCGGGGGTTTCGGGGTGACATGGCGATCATGCAGGAAGTTGGGGAAGGCTTCCTCGACAGGCAGATGTGCCTGGTGCGCCATGAAGCCATTGGATGTCACAAGACCTTCGCCACAATGAAAGAGGCGTGGTCGGACGGGAGCGGCCTCGAAGGCGCGATTGGTCTCGAAATCCGCATTCAGCTCTACCAGGGTGGTAAACCCCCAATAGAGATAGCTGCGTGGCATTTGTTCGAAATAGGCATCCTGGAGCGCCAGGGCGCGTTCGCGCTCGACAAGCCCTGGGCGCAGACCTGTGGCATGTTAGAGTTGGACATGGCTGTCGATCAGGCCAGGGGTGAGAAACTGGCCGCTTGCGTCGATAACCTGCTCGGCATCATGAGGACGATTTGCCGGCTGGATGGTGAGAATGCGACCATCCTCGATCAGCACTGTCATGCCCTCAACGGGCGTGCCGCGTTCGGGTGAAACCAGCGTGGCGTTTTCAATGGCGAGGTCCTGTGCCAGAAGGGGCGAGGAGGCCAGCGCGGCGAGAACACTTATGACAAAGCGCATGTTTATGTCTTTCGGTTTGTAAAATTGATCCCGAAATTGCAGGTTTGCCTGTGCGTGCGCGTCCTGAATCGCAATCGCGGACGTGTGTTTGCTGGAATTTCTGCGGAGTGCGCCTTGTCCGCCCTTCTCTATGCCGGAGCGACCCTCGCCTTTGTCTTCGCCTTCTATCTGGCGACGGCAAAGGAAGGGGTGCGCACGTCTCACAGGCTGTTGGCTGCGGCCTTTGCCTTGATGGGGGTGCAGTTCCTGTTGTCCCGGCTGCAGTTCGACCTGCCGGCCCACTGGCTGGTGCAGACGCGTCCGGTGCTGGCGATGGTCCTACCGCCCTTGCTCTATCTTCACCTTCAGGTGGCGGAGCGCAGCGAGGCTCGCTTGCGGCCGGCAGATGCAGTGCACCTGGCTGGCCCGGTATTCATGCTGACTGTGCGCCTCTCTGGTGGGGAGGCCTGGTTTATCGATGGCCCCATTCTGGCAGGGTTAGCGCTTTATGCGGCGCTGATCTGGTATCGCAGCCGCCGACCGGGGGGCGATTTTGCCGCGCGCGGTCCGGTGCTGGCTGCCTCGCTGCGGCGCTGGCGCTGGATGGTGTTCTTCTGGCTGGTCCTGACGCTGGTGGCGGACACGTGGATCACGTTCGAAATCACCTCACCACCTGCCCTGGAGGAGTCCCTGGGTTTTGGCATCGCCATACTCTTCTTGTCCGGCTTCTTTGGATATGCCCTGGTTTCGGTCCTGCATCGGTCCGGCCCGCTGGGCTGGGTGGTCGCACGTTTTCGATCGGCAGGGGCTGACGCTGAGCTGAAACATCAGCTGGAAGCACACATGCGCAGTCGTCGACCGCATCTCGATCCTGAGCTGAGCATTGCCAGACTGGCGCGTCAGCTCGGCGTGCCACAAAGACAATTGTCGCAGACCATCAACGCAATTCACGGCGTCAGCTTCAGTGTCTGGGTCAGCCAGTGGCGCGTTGAGACGGCCAAGCAGATCATGTGCACCGATCCCGGGAAAGGGTTGCTGGATGTGCTCCATGATAGTGGTTTCCAGAGTAAGTCCAGTTTCAACAAAGCCTTCAGGGACCTGACCGGCCAAACGCCCAGCGCCTGGCGGTCAGCGCGATCCGGGGACAGCTAGTCCAGGATGGGGCTAGGGCGCGCCGCGGGGTGATTGGAAGCTTGACCGGTCTGAGAATGCGGGATGCATTTTCGCAAGTGGCTTGTCCCTCGCCATGCATAAACCATAACTTTATATTGCAGTGCAGCAATGTAGAACGCGCCTCTGACGAAACCGGACTTTCGTCGCGACGAGTGGCCGGAACGGGACTCGCACACAATCAGAGGCATCAGGTTTGTCTGAACGGGATCGCGTTTACGCGAACACTTTCCGGCTGGCTGCGCTTGGCGCATTTTTGCTGGCTGTCCATTCCGCATTGTGGAGTGGTTTGATCATCGCGCAGTTCCTGGGAGCTGAGCTCGGCGAGTTCATGGGCATCAATGTGCACGTGGCCTATCTGACGCTGGGGCCGGCGCCCATGCTGTTGACGCTGTTGCTGACCGTGTTGCGTTCAGTGCTGTTTATACAAGTCCTTGGTCGCAGCCTTCAGGCGCTACCACTGCAAACGTTGATCGTGATTGTGCATGCGTGCCTGTTCATCAATCTGGCCTTCGAGACGACCTATGATTTCGCGATTGGCTATCTGGTCATCGGGGTGGAGGTTTGCCTCCTTTATCCCTTGTGGATGATGCGACGACCCATCAAGCAGGTCTTTGCCGAATAGAAAAAGCCGCCCCGGAAGGAGCGGCTTTTCTGTTGAGGTCTGCGCGCCTGATCAGGCAGCCAGTGCAGCCTGCATGGCCTCGAACTTGACCGCAAGAGCTTCTGCGTGTTCGCGCTCTTCATCAGACTTGGCTGCGGTGATGTCCTCTCGGGCATCGGCCAGGTCCTGAGCCAGCTTGTCGGCATCGATCTCTGACAGCGGAATGGCTTCCTCTGCCAGGATAGTCAGGCCAGCCGGCGTCACCTCGGCGAAACCGCCGTGGATGAAGGTCTTCTCGGTCTCATTGCCGTTCATGACAGTGATCGCGCCGGGGCGGATCACGGACATGAAGGGTGCGTGTTCGGGAAGAACGCCGAAATCGCCCTCTTCACCGGGAACGACAACCTGATCGACATCGCCTGCAAACAGGCGGCGCTCAGGAGAGACAAGGTCAAAATGGAGTTTGTCAGCCATGGTGGAAACCTTTGTGTATTCCGGCGGTGTCTAGCAGGTCTTCAAGCGCTTGTGGAGCCCTGTTTTCACATGGCTGCGATCAGGGCTAATCACCTTGCTGGCAAGCACCGATATCGCGCGTGATGTTTGCCCAGACATCCATCACGGCAGGGTTGCGGACGCCATCGATCTGAACTGTGACATTGGCGCCAAAATATGCGGAGACCGGAATCTCGATCAAGGTCCGTATATGGATCGGCATGGGCGGAGGTGGAGGTGTGTCGGCGTGAACCGCCTGCCCGGACAGGTCCAGTGGTGGCTCCTCTGCGAGCCGCTCTCTCCAACGGGACACTCCTGGGCATTCTGTCTCGGAAATTCGATTGACCTCGACATGTTCGAGCAGGCTGTTCCTCAATTCGCCGAAAAGTGAAAAATCCACCCCATTCAGCTGGTCTGCGGGGATGTTGCGCTCAGACAATTCCTGGGCGAGGGCCGCTCCGTCGAAGAATTCGACGGCAAGATCGTGAAAGACATCATCCCGCCCCTTGATGCGGGCTGATCGGTAAACCCACTCGCAGATCTGAGTATCCGCCCGAGAACAAAGGCGCAGATAGCTCGATTGTCTGAACTCGGTCCAATAGCCGGTGGAGGAGGTCATGCTGGGGCCTGTTTCCGTCTCGAAATATCCCTCTCTCAGGCCGGCGCCATGATAGGTGTCGTCGAGCAGTTCAACGGTCTGTCGGTTTATCCAATTGCGCCACGCGGGCCAGAGCTGCGTGCCGTGATAGGCGCCAAACTGTTCCTGGGCGACCTCAGGGGCAGGTGGCGCCGGCGGTGGCGGTGAGACAAAGAGCATCGATGATGCGATTGAGGTCAGGATAGTCAGCATGCGGTTCCCCCCGAAGATGGGGCTAGCCAATCATGCACGTAACCAAAAGAAAAGGCCGGTCCCAATGGAACCGGCCTGATCCTTGCGGAAAATGGTGGGGCGCTTACGCAGCCTCTGCCGCCATTTTCTCTGCCTTCTTAACTGCGTCCTCGATCGTACCGACCATGTAGAACGCCTGCTCCGGCAGGTGGTCATATTCACCGTTACAGATGGCCTGGAAGCCCTTAACGGTGTAAGCGACCGGGACCTGGATGCCCGGGAATCCGGTGAAGACTTCAGCAACATCGAACGGCTGCGACAGGAAGCGCTCGACCTTACGCGCACGCGCAACGGTCAGCTTGTCTTCCTCGGACAGCTCGTCCATGCCCAGGATGGCAATGATGTCCTGGAGAGCTTTGTAGCGCTGCAGGATTTCCTGAACCATACGGGCAGTTTTGTAGTGCTCTTCACCGACGATGCGCGGCTCGAGAATACGAGAGGTACTGTCGAGCGGGTCAACGGCCGGGTAGATACCCTTTTCCGAGATCGCACGGTTCAGAACGGTCGTGGCGTCGAGGTGGGCGAAGGTCGTGGCCGGAGCCGGGTCAGTCAGGTCATCCGCTGGAACGTAAACGGCCTGAACCGAGGTGATGGAACCCTTGGTCGTCGAGGTAATACGCTCCTGCAGGGCACCCATGTCGGTGGCCAGCGTCGGCTGGTAACCCACGGCAGAGGGGATACGGCCGAGCAGGGCCGACACTTCGGAGCCTGCTTGGGTGAAGCGGAAGATGTTGTCGACGAAGAAGAGAACGTCCTTGCCCTCTTCATCGCGGAAGTATTCCGCCTGGGCCAGACCGGACAGGGCGACACGTGCACGCGCTCCCGGCGGCTCGTTCATCTGGCCGAAGACCAGGGCGCAACGGGAACCTTCGGTGTTGCCGTCGTTTTCTTTCGGGTCCTTGTTCACGCCGGACTCGATCATCTCCCAGTACAGGTCGTTGCCCTCACGGGTACGCTCACCCACGCCGGCGAAAACAGAGTAACCGCCGAACAGCTTGGCGATGTTGTTGATCAGTTCCTGGATGAGAACCGTTTTACCAACACCGGCGCCGCCGAACAGGCCGATCTTGCCGCCTTTTGCGTAGGGGCAGAGCAGGTCAACAACCTTGATACCCGTCGGCAGGATTTCAGCTTCCGTTGCCTGTTCGTCGAAGGACGGAGCCGGGCGGTGGATCGGAGCTTTCTGGGTGTGCGGAACATCACCAGCTTCGTCAATCGGGTCACCGGTGACGTTCATGATGCGGCCGAGCGTGCCCGGGCCAACCGGAACCAGGATCGGTTCGCCGGTATCCGTAACTTCGGTGCCACGCTGGAGGCCTTCACTGGCATCCATGGCGATGGTGCGAACCGTGTTCTCGCCGAGGTGCTGAGAGACCTCGAGAACAAGCTTCTTGCCATCATTGGTGGTTTCAAGGGCGTTGAGGATGTCCGGCAGACCGCCTTCGAACTCAACGTCGACAACAGCGCCGGTAATCTGGGCGACGCGGCCTTTAAGAGTGCTCATTTCGAATTCCTCTCGACTAGAGAGCCTCGGCGCCGGAGATGATTTCAGTCAACTCCGTGGTGATCTGCGCCTGACGTGTACGGTTGTAGATAATATTCAGCTTGTCGATAAGCTCGCCAGCATTACGCGTTGCGTTATCCATGGCGGCCATTTTCGATCCCATTTCGCCAGCGACATTCTCAAGCAGGGACGAGAGAATAACGGTGTCGACATAACGCGGAAGCAGGACGTTGAGGATGCTTTCCTCGTCCGGTTCTGCGTCATAGACGGCACCCGCCAGGTCCGGACGCTCGACACCTTCGTCGATGGCATCCTTGGCCGGGATCAAGACTTTCGCGCGCGGCTTCTGAGAGATGACCGAGACGAATTCCGACGAGATCAACTCGCAGGTATCGAATTCACCAGCCTCGAACATCTGGCGGATCTTGTCGCCAATCATGATCGCGGTGTTGCCGGAGATGGTCTTCTCGCCAGACAGGTCGATCGTATCGACAATGTACGAGCCGAACAGACGCTTGAGTTGTTCAGCGCCTTTCTTGCCCACACACATGATCTTGATCGACTGGCCTTCAGCCTTGAGCGCGTGAACGCGCTCGCGGGCCTTCTTGACGATATTGGTGTTGAAGCCGCCGCACAAACCGCGATCCGCGGTCATGACGACAAGCAAACGTGTTTCATCCTTGCCCGTACCGATCAGGAGCGGGGACGCTCCCGGGGTCGCGGACATGGTCGACGACAGATTGGCCATCACGCTGCCCATACGCTCGGCGTACGGGCGAGCGGACTCTGCCGCTTCCTGCGCACGGCGCAGTTTCGCGGCAGCGACCATTTGCATCGCCTTGGTGATCTTCTGCGTTGATTTAACGCTGTCGATCCGTGTTTTCAGGTCCTTAAGGCTCGCCATAAGGCTCTCCTAGCAGTCGTTCTGTACAGTTACGCGACGAAGTTTTTCGTGAACGTGTCCAGAACGCCCTTCAGCTTGCCTTCGCTGTCGTCAGACAGCTTCTTCTCGGTCCGGATTGCGGTGAGAAGATCAGCGTGATCAGCATGCAGGTGACGCAACAGGTCGCCTTCGAAACGCAGGACGTCGGAGACCGGCAGCTTGTCGAGATAACCACGCGTACCGGCGTAGATCACACAAACCTGCTCTTCCATGGCCAGCGGCGAGAACTGCGGCTGCTTGAGCAGCTCGGTCAGGCGCTGACCGCGGTTCAGCAGCTGCTGGGTTGCGGCATCGAGGTCGGAACCGAACTGGGCAAAGGCCGCCATCTCGCGGTACTGAGCCAGCTCACCCTTCATGGAGCCTGCAACCTGCTTCATGGCCTTCGTCTGGGCGGAGGAACCAACGCGGGATACTGACAGACCGACGTTCACGGCCGGGCGGATGCCCTGGTAGAACAGGTCGGTTTCCAGGAAGATCTGCCCATCGGTGATCGAGATCACATTGGTCGGGATGTAGGCGGAAACGTCGTTGGCCTGGGTTTCGATGATCGGCAGGGCCGTCATGGAACCGGAACCATTGTCTTCGTTCAGCTTGGCTGCACGCTCGAGCAGGCGGGAGTGCAGGTAGAAGACGTCACCCGGATAGGCTTCGCGGCCCGGCGGGCGGCGCAGCAGCAGGGACATCTGGCGGTAAGCAACAGCCTGCTTGGACAGATCATCATAAACGATCAGGGCGTGCATGCCGTTGTCACGGAAGTATTCGCCCATCGCAGATGCGGTGAACGGGGCCAGGAACTGCATCGGGGCCGGGTCGGACGCCGTCGCAGCAACAACGATGGTGTAATCCATCGCGCCGTTTTCCTCGAGCGTCTTCACGATCTGGGCGACCGTGGAACGCTTCTGACCAACAGCGACGTAGATACAATAGAGCTTGGCGCTCTCGTCATCGCCCTGGTTGATGGCTTTCTGGTTCAGGATGGTGTCGATCGCAATCGCGGTCTTACCGGTCTGACGGTCACCAATGATCAGCTCGCGCTGGCCACGGCCAACCGGGATCATGGCGTCGATGGCCTTGATACCTGTTGCCATCGGCTCGTGAACGGATTTACGCGGGATGATGCCCGGCGCTTTCACGTCAACGCGGCGGCGCTCGGCAACGTCCGTCAGCGGACCCTTGCCGTCGATCGGCTCACCGAGACCGTCACAGACGCGGCCCAGCAGGCCCTTGCCAACAGACGTGTCGACGATGGAGCCGAGACGCTTGACGGTGTCGCCTTCTTTAATGCCACGGTCATCACCGAAGATAACGCAACCGACATTGTCGCGCTCCAGGTTCAGGGCCATGCCCTTGATGCCGCCCGGGAACTCGACGAGCTCACCAGCCTTAACCTCATCGAGGCCGTAGACGCGTGCAATACCGTCACCGACGGAAAGTACGCTACCGACGTCCGAAACCTGAGCTTCGGCACCGTAATTCTTGATCTGATCCTTGAGGATCGCAGAGATTTCTGCTGCCCGGATGTCCATGGACCTACGCCTCTTTCATCGCATTCTTCATCCCGTCCAGCTTGGTGCGGAGGGAGCTGTCGAACATGCGGGAACCGACCTTAACGATCAGTCCGCCGAGTAATTCAGGACGCACTTCAGTGCGAACTTCTACGTCGCGCCCGAGAGCGCTTTTCAGCGAAGCCTGGAGGGCTTCGGTCTGCTTCTTGGTCAGCGCTGCGGCAGTCGCCACATCGGCTGACAGAATGCCACGGTCCGCAGCGGCCAGTGCAGCGTAGGCCGAAGCCATCGCGCCCAGCTCACCGGCGCGGCCATTGTCAGCCGCGACGCCGAAAGCGTTCTTTGTCAATTCATGGTATTTGGCCTTGTCCGCCATAGCGGACAGCACGCCTGCCTTCTCTTCTGAAGAATACAGGGGAGAGGCAAGAACCTCTGCCAATTCGGACGACTCGCCCAGGGCTGCACGGAAAGCTGACAGGTCAGCTTCAACCGCTTCCGCAGCGCCGGAGGTCTTGGCCAGCTCAAACAGCGCGGTCGCATAGCGGCCCGCAGCGTTTGCTGTATTGGCGTCTTCGCCGGTGTTCACCGTGACGTCGCTCTCTATCCGGATGAGTGCCTCTTAATCGTCTGATTGACGAAAGCACTTCAATTTCAACAATTTATCAAACCAAGCGTATTGTGTTGCACCGCACGCTCATTCGGTTCGGGCGTGCGATAGCACAGGCATGGACACGCAGCAAGCCGAAGACTCCTACCGATTCAGCAGATGTGAGCTTGAGCGCCGCCCAAATCGCGGCAAAACTCCGTGTGATGAAGGTCGATGTTGGCATAATCGGTCTGGGTGCCATGGGCAGCGCAGCGGCCTGGGCGTTGTCCCTGCGCGGCGCTTCGGTGCTGGGGGTGGACCAGTATCAGCTCGGGCACACCCTGGGCTCCTCTCATGGCAGGACACGGATCATCCGCTCGGTGTATTCCGAGGGCAATGTTTATGACGAGCTGGTGGAGCAGGCCTATGCCGGTTGGGCGCGTATCGAGCGTGAGTACGGGCAGGCATTTTACCGAAAGACCGGCGGTCTGGACATTTCGGTACGCGAGGACGGCATTTTTCAGGACGCGCTGGCGGCAGCTGAGTCCAGTGGCAAGGGTTTCGAGGTCCTGGAGGGCCTGGCCATTGAGCAGCGCTTCCCGGCAATGGATCTGAAAGGGCGCGGCCGGGCTGTTTATAATGCGGACGCGGGTCTGCTGGACAGCGATGCAGCGACGGCCTGGATGCGCGAGGAATCGATAGGATGCGGCGCCGATCTGCGCGGCGAGGTTTCGGTGTCGGGTTGGCAGCGCGTTGCGGACGGTTTCCGGTTCCGGGTCGGCCATCAAGATGTCGCCTGTCGCAAACTCATCATCGCGGCTGGGGCCTGGTGTGGTGAGCTGTTGCCGGCGCTCAAACCGGTTCTGGTACCTGAGCGCCAGGTCATTGCCTGGTATCGGGCTGACGGGCCGGCGTATGAACGGCTGCCTATTTTTCAGCTGGAGACGGATTCAGCAAACCGTTTCTATGTTTTCCCGCCGCACCTGAGAGCTGGGTGATCGGTGACAAGGCCAGCGATGTCGGCCTGGCGAACAATACCGGCGGCCGCGGCATTCTCATTTCCGACGAAACTGATAAACAGGCCGGACAGGCTTTCACCGCGCCATCACTCAGCGAGGCCGCGGATTACATTCTTCAAGCAAGGGCGAAATAGCCATGTTCATCGTCACCGGCGGGGCCGGCTTCATCGGCTCCAATATCGTTGCTCACCTGTGTGAACTGGGCAAGGACGTCGCCATCATCGACGAGCTGGGCGATGAGGCAAAGTGGAAGAATATCGCCAAACACGTGCTGGAAGACGTCATCCACCCGGATCAGACCTTCCAGGCCCTGAAACGGCATGCCGGTCGGGTTGAGGCGGTCATCCACATGGGAGCGATCTCGGCGACAACCGAGCGCGACGCGGACCTGATCGCGCGCACGAATTTCACCCTCTCCCGGGATCTGTGGGACTGGTGCTGCGAAAACGACGTGCCCTTTGTCTACGCGTCCTCCGCGGCCACCTATGGTGATGGCGAGGAAGGCTTCAATGATGATGACGACGCCGCCTCGATGGCCAAGCTGCGGCCACTCAATGCCTATGGCTGGAGCAAGTGGCTGTTTGATTGCTGGGCCAGGAACCAGGTCGACAAGGGCCGCGCCAGCCCGCCGCGCTGGGCCGGGCTGAAATTCTTCAACGTCTACGGCCCCAACGAGATGCACAAAGGGTCCATGCGCTCGGTCGCTATCCAGGTCTTCGAGCAGGTCAGCGAAACAGGCCAGATGCGCCTGTTTGCGTCCGACCACCCGGATTACGAGGACGGCGGACAGCTGCGCGATTTTGTCTGGATCGAGGATTGCGCCCGTACGGCGATCTGGTGCGCAACCGAGATGGACAGAAACGGCATCTATAATGTCGGCTCGGGCAAGGCGCGCAGTTTCAAGGACCTGGCCATCGCTGTCTTCGAAGCCATGGGCCGCGAGCCGAACCTCGACTATTTCGACATGCCGGAAAAGCTCAAAGGCCAGTACCAGTATTTCACCGAAGCCCGAATGAGCCGCCTCATCGCCGCCGGCTGCCCGGTCAACGCCACCCCGCTGGAAGAAGGCGTCCGCCGCTATGTCCAGGACTTCCTGGCGACGGATGACCCGTATCATTGAGCTTTTTCTTCCGCCTTCAGGGGGAAGGGGCCCGAAGGGCCGAAGGGTGCCTTACCCCGTCCGCACACGCCCGACGGCATCCGCCCACCCCGCGCGCGCTGCATCGCGCGCTCCAGCGTCCAGCCCCGGCTTGAACGCCGCATCCGCGGACCAGCCGTCACGGCCCGCCTTCAGGCTGGCGATCAGGCCTGACTGCAAACCCGCCAGAAACGCTGCGCCCCAGGCGGTGGTTTCGGCATTGCTGGGCCGCACGACATCGACACCCGTCAGATCCGACATGCGCTGCAAGAGGCCATCATTGCGCACCATCCCGCCATCCACACGCAGTTGCGTGACGGCAACCCCGTCCGCTCTCATCGCGTCGAGCAAGTCGCAGGTCTGGTGCACGGTGGAATCCAACGCAGCCGCGGCAATCTCTGCCCGGCCGGCACCGCGGGTCAGTCCGCTGATTGACGCCCGGGCGTCCGGATCCCAGTAGGGCGCGCCGAGGCCCGTAAAGGCCGGCACCAGATAAACACCGCTTTCAGGATCGGCCTCACTGGCCAGGGCTTCAACTTCGGAAGCCCGCGAGATGATACCCAGACCGTCGCGCAGCCACTGGATGGTTGCACCGGCCGACAGAACCGAGCCCTCCAGCGCGTAAACCGGCTTTCCCCCCAGCGAATAGGCGATGGTCGTCAACAACTTGTTGGAGGAATAGACGGGTTTCTCACCCGTATTCACCAACATGAAAGCGCCGGTGCCATAGGTGGACTTCATCTCACCGGGGCGGAAACACGCCTGGCCGACCGTGGCCGATTGCTGGTCGCCCGCGACCCCCTGGATCGGCAGGGCGCGCCCGAAATGGGCCTCGCTCACCGCGCCGAAGTCTGCCGCACAGTCACACACTTCAGGCAGCACGCCCGCCGGGACCTTGAACAGATCGAGCAGACCGGCATCCCATTCACCAGAGATGATATTGTAGAGCGACGTCCTGCTGGCATTGGTGGCATCGGTTTTGTGGGCCAAACCACCGGTCAGCTTCCAGATCAACCAGGTGTCGATCGTGCCAAAAGCCAACTCTCCCGCCTCGGCGCGGGCGCGTGCACCATCCACATGATCAAGGACCCAGGCAATTTTCGTGGCCGAAAAATACGGATCCAGTACAAGCCCGGTTTGCTCGCGCACCCGGTCCTCCTGACCCTGCTCGCGCAAGGCCGCACAGGTCTCGGCCGTACGGCGGTCCTGCCAGACGATGGCGTTGTGGATGGGGGCTCCGCTGGCCCTGTCCCACACGACCGTTGTCTCGCGTTGATTGGTGATGCCGACCGTCTCGACCTTCCAGCCCTTCTTTTCTGCCGCCCGCATGGCCTCCCGCGACGTCGACAGGACCGTGGCCCAGATCACCTCCGGATCATGTTCAACCCAGCCCGGATGCGGATAAATCTGGGCAAACTCGGCCTGGGCAAGGGCGATCACTTCACCCGCTGGCGAAAACACAATGGCGCGGGAACTGGTGGTCCCCTGGTCGATCGCGAGGATCGCTGTGCGTTTGCGGTTGAACATGCTGTCTCCCCCGAAATTCTCTCAACTGTGACTATAGCCATGACGCGCCAAGAGAAAACGCGCTAAGTTCACCTCACCAAGCAAGGAGCGATCATGGCCGAGTCCGGTTTCACCGAAGCAGTCCTGGACAGCCCGACCGGGGCGAAACTGGCGATTTATACACGCGCCGCCAACATTCCGGCGCGCGGTATCGTGCACATCAATCACGGCCTGGCCGAGTGTGCCAGCCGCTATGCACCCTTTGCAGACTATCTCGCCAGCCGTGGCTATCACACCATCGCGCAGGATCATCGAGGCCACGGGCACACCACGGCGGAAGATGGCGGCGCGCGCCGGTTTGCCGACAAGGATGGCTGGAACAAGCTGATGGCCGATGTGAAGGCGGTCGAGGACCAGGCCAAGTCACTCTGGCCGGACCTGCCTTTGATCGTGTTCGGCCATTCCATGGGCGCCGTGATCACCACCAATCATGTCATGAGGGAACCGGACTCCGTGGCCGCTGCCGCGATCTGGAATGGCAATATGGCCATTGGCGGCATGAAGGCTGTCATGCGCCTGATCCTCTTCTTTGAAGCCCTGGTAGGCGGCCCCAACACACCCAGTCTGACCATCGACAAGATGACGTTCAACGGCTGGAGTAAACGCTTCCCGGACCACAAGCAGATGCCGGACTCAACCTCGGTCTGGCTGTCGCGCGACCTGGACCAGGTCCGCCTGTATGACGAGAATCCGATCTGTGGCTGGCCGTCCTCGGTCTCGCTCTGGCGGGACTTTCTGTCCGGCGTCAGCTTTGCTGAAGACAATGCCAATTTCTCGGGCATCGCCAAGGACAAACCCTTCCACCTGATCGGCGGCTCCAAGGATCCGGCCACGAATGGCGGCAAATCCGTTCGCCATCTCTACAAGCGCCTCAAGAAGGCCGGCTTCAAGCATGTTGAGTTCCAGATTCTCAAGGGATTCCGTCATGAGACCCTCAACGAGATCGGACGCGAACATCAGATGGAGGCCTTTGCAGACTGGCTGGACAGGATCACTGGCTAGCCCATGAAACCCGTCGATGTCGCCATCATCGGAGCCGGCGCGGCCGGGCTCTTCTGCGCGATCGAGGCCGGCAAGCGCGGGCGGTCCGTCACGGTTATCGAACATGGCAAGGCGCCAGCCGAAAAGATCCGTATCTCGGGCGGCGGGCGGTGCAACTTCACCAACATCCATGCCGAACCCGGAAATTACCTGTCTGACAATCCCCACTTCGTGAAATCTGCGCTCAAACGTTACACGCAGTATGATTTCATCGACTGGGTGGATGCTCACGGCATCGCCTGGCACGAAAAAGCCCTGGGCCAGCTGTTTTGTGACGTGTCTGCCAAGTTGATCATCGAAGCGCTGATGGATGATCTGCACGCTGCCGGCGGCCATCTGCTGTTGAACACATCCGTGCAGACCGTCGAGCGTGAGGGAGACGGGTTTCGCCTGACGCTGAATGACGGAAACACGCTCGTCTGCCGGTCTCTGGTGATCGCCAGTGGTGGCAAGTCGATCCCGAAAATGGGTGCCACCGGTTTTGCCTATGACATCGCCCGGCGGTTCGGCCTTAATGTCACGGAGACTTGCCCGGCGTTGGTGCCGCTGACATTTTCCGGCGACCGGCTCGAACAGTTCAAGTCCCTGGCCGGCGTCGCCTGTGACACGCGCATCGGCACGGCCCGCAGGAGTTTCGACGAGGCCATGCTGTTCACCCATCGCGGTCTGAGCGGTCCGGCGATCCTTCAGATCTCGTCCTATTGGCGTGAAGGCGAGGACGTCGCCGTCCAGCTCCGCCCGGATCTGGACTGGTATGCTGAACTGGATGACTTCAAGACAGCGCACGGTGCGCAAGGGCTGGGCAAGGCCCTCGCACAACATCTGCCGGACCGCCTGGCCCAGGCGCTGAGCGCAGAAATCAGGGCGCCGGCAAAGATGGCCGAAACCTCGAGCAAACGCCTGCGCGAGATCGCTGACACGCTCTCCGGCTGGTCACTTACCCCGTCGGGGTCAGAGGGCTATCGCACCGCGGAAGTGACCCTGGGCGGGGTCGACACCCACGATATCGACAGCAAGACCATGCAAGCCCGGTCGCAGGGCAATCTCTATTTCATCGGCGAGGCCGTGGACGTCACCGGCTGGCTGGGCGGATATAACTTCCAATGGGCCTGGTCTTCCGGCTGGGTCGCAGGCCGGTGCGTCTGATCCGCACACCCCGCATATTCGGATACCAAAATGCACAAATAATCGTCGCCAAGCCTGTCTGGCGGGAGTATGAACACTGTTAACTCCAGCCAATTCCCCCGCACGGGGCCGCGTTTAAGTACAGGCCGCACATCGATGAACCGCTCCCACCTGACCGCAATCGGCATTCTTGCCTTCGTCATTCTTGTTTTCACGATCGGCACGCTGGCCGCGAGCGATGATGCCGCTCCGGAGGCCGGCGCCTCTGCCGAGCCGGAACGCTTCGAAGTCGTGATCCGCCGGGTCACCGCCCAGCCGCGCCCGGCGGTGCTGGGCTTGCGCGGCCGAACCGAGGCCTTCCGTGAAGTCCTTGTGCGTGCCGAGACCGGTGGACGGGTTGTAGAAACGCCGGCTATCGAGGGTGAACTGATCGCCGAAGGCGAAATCATGTGCCGTCTCGATGTGGATGCGCGCGAAGCCGCACTGGACCAGGCCCGGGCCGATTTGCGCTCCCGCCAGCTGGAGTATGATGCCGCGGTCGAGCTCTCCAATCGCGGCCATCGCTCCACCAACCAGGTTGCCGCCATGGAAGCCGCACGAGACGCGGCCCTCGCCCGGCTGGAAGCCGCGCGCCAGGAGATGGACAACATCCTGATCCGCGCGCCCTTTGACGGCTATTTCGACGGCCGCAGCGCTGAAATCGGCGATTATCTGCGTGCTGGCGACGCTTGTGGCGCAGTGGTTCAGCTGGACCCGATCCTGCTTGTTGCTGAAGTCGCGGAACGAAATGTTGCAGGTCTGCGCATCGGCATGTCGGCCAGCGCTGAACTGGTAACCGGCGAGACGGTCGAGGCACAGATTCGTTTTGTCGAGCGCCGGGCTGATCCGGCGACGCGAACTTTCCGTGTCGAAGTGGAGGCTCCCAATCCGAACGGCCTGCTGCGCTCGGGTGTTACAGCCAACATCAACATCCCTCTGCAGGCCCAGCCCGCCCATCGCGTACCGACGACCATCCTCGCCCTCAATTCAGAGGGGGAACTCGGCGTTCGTATTGTCGAAAATGACGATGTGGTCCGCTTTGTACCGGTCATCCTGCTCAGCGATGATGGCGAAGAGGTCTGGGTGGCCGGACTGCCCGAGCCGGCCAACGTTATCGTGCTCGGACAGGAATTTGTTGCCGAGGGCACCCGTGTGCGCTCGCGCCTCGAAAACTAGGGAAGGCTGATCATGACGGGCATAGTCGATTTCGCCATTGACCGGTCCAGGATGATCCTGGCCATTTTTGTGTGCGCCCTGCTCGCCGGCCTTCTGTCCTTCCTGACCCTGCCGCGTGAAGCAGATCCGGATATCCCCTTCCCGTTCGTGATCATCACCGTACCGCTGGCCGGCATCTCGCCGGAGGATGCAGAACGGCTGATCGTGCGGCCGACCGAGACCGAACTGCGCTCGCTGGACGACATGGAAGAGCTCGACAGTGTCGGCACGCTGGGTGCGGGTGTCTTGTTCGCCGAATTCTCCGTTCCCTTTGATGCCGATCAGGCGGTGCTGGATGTGCGCGAGGCCGTCGACATGGCCCGTCGGGAGTACCCGGAAGAGGCCCGCGAACCCGTCATTCAGGAATTCAACTCCGCGCTCGCGCCTACCATTGCCGTCCAGGTGTATGGCGAAGCACCAGAACGCACGATCTACCGCATGGCGCGCGATCTGGAAGAAGAGCTGGAAACCCTGCCGGAGATCCTGCAGGTCGACATCCAGGGCATTCGTGACGAATTGCTGGAAATCGTCGTCGACCCGGCTCTGCTGGAAACCTATGGCGTCACCTATGCGCAGCTGTTCAATGCCGTGCAATCGAACAATCAGCTGATCGCAGCCGGTTCGCTGGACAGTGGTGATGCGCGCTTCCAGGTCAAGGTACCCGGCCTGTTCGAGAGCGCTGAAGACGCGCTCAACCTGCCGCTGGCCACGTCCGGTGACGCCGTCGTGACCCTGCAGGACGTTGCAACCGTGCGCCGGACCTTCAAGGATGCCGACAGTTTTTCGCGGTATAACGGCCAGACAGCCTTCACCCTCCAGGTGGTGCGGCGGTCCGGCGAGAATATCATGGACACGTCAACCCGGGTTCGGGAGCTGACCGCCGAGATCGCCGAGAGCTGGCCGTCAACCGTGCGCTATGATTTCAGCCTCGACCTGTCGACCTATGTGCGCGACAGCCTCAACTCGCTGACCAGCTCCATCATGCTGGCCATTCTGCTGGTTCTGATTGTCGTTGTCGCCGCGCTGGGCTTGCGGTCCGCCTTGCTGGTCGGCCTCGCCATCCCGTCAAGCTTTCTGTTTTCATTCCTGCTGCTGGACGTCTACGGACTGACGATCAACATGATGGTGATGTTCGCAATGGTGCTGGCTGTCGGCCTGCTGGTTGATGGCGCTATCGTGGTCGTGGAATATGCCGATCGAAAACTGGCCGAGGGCGAGACACGTATCGAGGCTTACCGGCAGGCCGGCAAACGCATGTTCTGGCCGATCATCTCGTCCACGGCGACGACACTGGCGGCCTTTCTGCCCTTCCTGTTCTGGGATTCCATTCCGGGCCAGTTCATGGCCTTCCTGCCCCTGACCCTGATTTTCGTCCTCTCGGCGGCCTTGGTGATGGCGCTTATCTTCCTGCCCACGCTCGGCTCGGTGCTGGGCAAGAAGGGCGGTGAAGCCGACGAAGACAGCGCATTGGCACGTCTCAACGCCCAGGAAGGCGGACAGCCGACCGAACTGCCAGGTCTGACCGGGCTCTATGCCCGCATGATTTCCGCCCTGGCCAAACGTCCAGGCATGGTCGCGCTGGGCACTGTCGCCGTCGTTTTCAGTGTGATCTTCGCGTTCGTTGCACAGTCCGGAGGGGCCTTTGGTGGCCCCAAACGCACCGAGTTTTTCATCGATGCCGAACCGGAACAGGTCTATGTCTTTGTTCGCGCGCGCGGCAACCTCTCCCCCGAGGAACAATACCAGCTGGCCCTTCATGCCGAACAGCGCATTGACGGTATCGAGGGCATCAAGGGGTATTACACCGTCGCCGGTGCACCACCGGGAGCCTCCCCCTTTGACGGTACAGGCGGCGCACCCGTCGACACGATCGCGCGCATTTTTGTCGAATTCCATCCATTCGGCCAGCGTCCGAATGGACGTTTGATCGAGGCCGATATCCGCGCCGCCCTCGAGGGGCTGCCCGGTGTCATCATCGAGGTTCGTCGTTTCCAGCAGGGCCCACCGGTGGGCAAGGACGTTCAGGTTCAGCTGCGCTCGGATGACGCCGAGGCCCTGGTCACGGCCACGCGTCTTGTCCGCGGCTATATCGACCAGTTCGAGGGTTTGACCGACATCGAGGACACCCTGCCCCTGCCGGGCGTGGAGTGGCGCCTGGATGTGGACCGAGAGGAAGCCGGCCGTTTCGGAGCCGATGTGGCCCAGGTCGGCGCGGCCGTTCAGCTGGTCACCTCCGGCACTCTGGTCGGTCGCTATCGCCCTGACGATGCGGATGAAGAAGTTGATATCCGTGTCCGTTTTCCGGCCGATGACCGCGATATCGGCCGTCTGGACAATCTGCGCGTCAACACGGCTGCAGGGGCAGTCCCGATCTCGAATTTTGTCACCCGTGAGGCACGTCCGCGTGTCGACAGCATCAGTCGGCGCGATGGCAAACGCTATTTCGTCGTGCGCGCCAACGCGGCGGACGGATATGCTGGCAACCTGCTCCTGGCCGATGTGCAGGACTGGGTGAATGCGCGCGTCGCAGATGGCACGATCCCGGCCCATGTCGAGGTGAGTTATCTCGGCGCTGACGAGGAAAACGCGGAGGCGGGTGCATTCTTTGCCGGCGCGATGATGGCATCATTGTTCATGATGGCAGTGATCCTGCTCTGGCAATTCAACAATTTCTGGCACGTCGTGCTGACGCTACAGGCCGTCGTTCTGTCCGTGGTCGGGGTCTTCCTCGGAGTGTTCCTGACCTTCCCCTATATCTCCGTTCTCTTCCTCGGTACGGGCATCGTGACCCTGGCCGGGATCGTCGTGAACAATAATATCGTCCTGATCGACACCTTCCAGCGCCTGCGGGGTCTGGGCATGAGTGTGGATGAGGCCATCGTCCGCACGGCAGCCCAGCGTCTTCGCCCGGTGATGCTGACAACAATCACGACGATTTTTGGTCTGCTTCCGATGGTCTTCCAGATCAATGCCGACTTTGCCCATGCGCGACTGCTGGTCGGCGGCCCGGCCAGCGAATGGTGGGTCCAGTTATCCTCGGCGGTCGTCTGGGGGCTGGGTTTCTCCACCCTGCTGACGCTGGTACTGACGCCGGTGATGCTGGGTGTGCCCTCTCGCCTGGGCAAGTGGCGTCACAAGATGGTGTCAGCCATTCTGGGATGGCTGGGCATCAGCAAAGCTCCCGCAGAATAATCGCAGAACAAACAAGGACTGATCCATGAGCCATATCGACCCGACACGCGAGGCCTTCCAGATCTTCAAGGACCTGGACCGCTCCGCGCCGATCCAGATGCTCAACCTGATCCGCCTGCGCGACAAGGCCGTCTATCCGGATGGCCGCGACTGCACGGGCGCCGAGGCCTATGCGAATTACGGGAAATTCTCCGGACCGATTTTTCAACGCGTGGGTGGACGCATTCTCTGGCGCGGGGAGCCCAAGGTCACTCTGATCGGCCCGGCAGACGAAGCCTGGGACTTGTCTTTCATCGCCACCTATCCAACCGCCGCCGCGTTCCTGGAGATGGTCACCGATCCGGTTTACCAGAGCGAAGCCGTGCCGCACCGCCAGGCCGCCGTCCTGGACAGTCGTCTGGTGCGTCATCACGTGTTGGAAGGCGCAAACGTCTTCGGCTAGTCGCGATAGATACGGATCAGCTGGCCGTTATCACTGTCGGTGATAGCCAGCAGGCTGCCGTCCGACGCCATGCGCAC
>CBFHQE010000011.1:0-37292 GCA_965657935.1 Maricaulis sp.
CGATCGGAATATCGGGGGGCGCGGGGCGCGGTGTTGTCGCGGTCCTCACATATTTGCGAACGAGTACGATCGCCGTCAGGCACGCCCCCAATACGGGACCGAGAACATAGAGTCCCCCAATCATATAGATCGGCCAGGTCGCTGCGAGCGCTAGCGCGACTAGATAATCTTCCAAAGGGCGCGGATGAGCGGCAAGCGAAGCCACAGTAGCAAAACTCCCATGCAATAGAGGAAAAAGCCTCCAACGGCCGCTAGGGCGGCAATTTTCTTGGAGGGGGATGACGGGCGGTCGGGAAGGGTCGGCGCTTCCAGTAGTTGCGCGAGCGGGTATGACGCGAAAACGTCCGCACGTGATGTGTCCAGCCGGGCCAGAGCGGACGCGAAGACCGTCTCGGCTACCTGGTGTTCTCGCAGTAATGCATCCAGGCGCGCGGCGACCGGGGCGAGTTGTTCGACGCGCTGCTCATTGCGTATCAGGCGGTTCTGGAGAGAGCGTGCCTCGGTGCGTGCGCCTTCGGCCTGGGCTGACAGGTCGACGACCTGCCTCAGCAATTGAGCGCGTTCGGTATCAAGCTGGATATCGGCCAGTCTCAGCAGCCCGTATCCGGCAACGCCCAACAGGGCTTCCCCGCGCGCGTTGAGTGCACTGAACAGGCCGGCATGACGCTCGGTCTCCGCCCGCATTTCCGGTTGGTTGCGAGCGTACATGTTCTCGAAGCCCGCCAGCAGAGTTGCACTCTCCGACAGCTGGCTGAGCAGGGCCTCAAAGACGGCATCGCCCTGCAATACAAGGACGCGGGCGGCTACATCTTCCGGCAGGTCTATCAGTTCGCCAAGGCGGGCGGAGCGCCGGGACAAGGCGCGTGCATTATCGATGGCCACATCGAAGGTTCGTTCCAGCTCATCCGTTTCAGTGACGAGAGACTGGTATTGCTCGATGGAAATGAGACCGCTCTCGGCCTGGAATTCAAGCACGGCCTGGCGTGTGGCGATGACATTGCGCTCATAGCCCTCCAGGCTCGCACGGTAGGCTAGGTCGCGGGCATCCAGCTCTTCCTGACGCAGTGCATCGAGATTGTCCTGGAATGCCGTCAGCAGGGCATTGGCAGCGCTCAGCGCGCGCGTTGGGTCGGCCTCGGTCATGCGGACATAGATCAGCGGAGTCTGATCCACCAGGCTGACGCGGGCCGATGCAAAGTCAGCCTGGGGAATATTGACCAGGTGGGCGGCTGCACCACGGATCCGGTCGGATTGCAGGAGCCGCTTGTAGTTCTCGGTCGGGCTGAGGGACGTGCTCGAAAATGCCGAGGAGGTCGCGCTTGTGGCCTGTCCGAGCTCTGTCAGGTTCACGCTGGCCCCTGCGCCAGACCCCGGAAGGATCAGAGTGAAGCCGCTGACATAGGACTTGGGTGTTGTCAGATAGTAGAAGCTGGCCGTTCCGCCGAAGAACAGCGCTCCAATCATCAGAACCAGAACATATCGAAACCAGCGACGGTGTCCGCCAGAGCCGACCAGCAACCGGCCCAGGAGGGACGAACGGGCTGTTGCGTAGTCTGCAGCGCGACGCGGCTTTCGAGGGTCGTCGCGCGGCGGAGGCTCTGGCGGATTCGGGATCAGCGGTCGCTTCATCGAGAGGCTCCACTGAGAATTGTGAGGTTGATTGCGGGCGTGAGGATGCCGCTGAAGGCGCTGATGACATCGCGAACATTGGTGACATGCGAGTCGTAGCAGGCGATGGCGTCGCCGGGCAGCAGGATTGGATTGAAGGCGTCCCGGTCGGCACGGCGGACAAGCCCCTCGATAGAGCGCGCGATAACTTCGCTTTCACCGGTGACCGGATTGCGAGAGATCAGAACCGCCCAGCGGTCTGCATTGGTCGACTGGGTGCCGCCAACACAATTGGCGGTGACAAGTGCCTGCAGGAAGCGGGTGCCGTAGGGCAGGCTGGTCGTATCCCGGTTGATTGCGGATTGTGAATTCGATGATGCCGGCGTTGTGAGGTTCGACATGAAGACCCGGATGCCTGGCATGGTGACGCGGCTGGGGCGGGCCAGCGCTTCCTGGAAGCAACCGCGAGAGGGCACATGGATCTGGTCGCCGGCCGACAGCAATGGATCAACGACGCGCTGGCCATTGAACGCGCCGGACATATCGTAGATTTGCCGTTGTCCGTCCCGGACCAACACGACGTGGCGAACGTCAGCGTCCGGCCTCAGGCCTGACGCGGCGGACAGGGCGGCGATCAGGGTTCTGCCGGAGGAAATATCCCCTTGCGCATCGACCCGCGTCCCCTGGACTGAATCGGCGCCGCGGTCGTTCAGAAACTGATCTCCGGGCTGGAAGACAGCACCCGAGACATAAACCTGGACCGGTGCCCATTGTGCAACATCCAGGTCGATCTGCAGGAAACCAGCGCGATAGATGCCGGCCTCGATAAACATTGCGGCAACAAGCGCTTCGACAAGCTCGATTGAAAACCCGGCTGCGGGAATGGGCGGCAGGTGCGGTACCGATAAATGGCCATCGGCCGCAATGATATAAGTGCCTTCGAACATCTCGCCCGCCGGTACGCTCAGGCGCAACATGTCACCGGGCGACAGCGGCGGGGTCTGCTGGGTGGAGCTCGCGGCATAGCTCAGGCCTTCTATTGTCGACATGGGCAGGTCCGCATCAGCGCAGCGCGCGAGATCGCCGTAACGTCCTTGACCGCGCAGCGGGACCTCCTGGGCATTGGTCATGGGGCGACGAGCTGAGGTGTAGGCTTGCGTTGTCAGGTCGACGGTATTTCGCGGTTCCTCAAACGCGGTTGCGCAGGCAGACAGGAGCAAGAAGAAGGGGAGTGAGCGTAAAGCGTGCATGGTTCAGGCCCTGCCTTCCGCTCGGCCCGCCAGGGCCGTCGCAATGTGTCGCGCGAGTTCCAGGGCGGTATCGGGACAGTTGCAATCGATCGTCTTGACTGTTTTCACACCTTCGTTCCGGGCTTCCACAAACACGCTTCGCGGGTTGGGACGCTCGAAGGCGAGGTTGAGATAATCAAACAGTACGCGATCAAATTCTCGGATCTGATTGGGCGAGGAAAGTGTGAAGTCTTTTCGCATCTGGGCCTCCTGCTCAACAGAGGCGCAAGCTTGGGGCCAGCCCGGACCGAAACTTAGTTCAAACAAAAACAGGGGTTTGAAGAGGTGCCGCTCAAGAGTATTCGCAAGAGGCGTCAATAGCTTCGCAATTTGCAAAAATCGGATTCGCAAATTGCACTGCGCACAATCCTCTCATGGGGCGTTTCGCCTTAAATCGTATTGATAACAATTGTTTGTGGAAATTTCCCCGGCATCCGGCGTTGGGCCCGAACCTTGAAAGGTGAGGGATTGGGTCATCAAAGAGGATTTCACCTTGCGCCAGATCGTCATAAAGCTTCCCGTTGCCGTCGTGCTGAAAAGCTCGATATTGCTACTTTTGATCCTGTTTGTCGGGAACGCAGCGGCGCTCACGCTGGTGCATGCGTTCGGCATCGGTGATGCGTGGGGGCTGGTCACACTTTTCCATTTCGACCGCGAGCAGAACCTTCCAACCCTGTTTTCGGTTCAGCTGATCCTTGCGTCCAGCGCGTTAGCCGGGACCAAGGCGGCCGCAGCGGCTCCCGCAACGCGTGACCGTACCGGTTGGATTGCCGTATCCCTCATTCTCATCTTCCTGGCGATCGATGAGTTTGCGTCCATTCATGAACGGGTGGACGCGGCCTTGCGTTACTATATCGATGGCGGACTTCTGCCCTATGCAGCTTGGCCCATACCCTATGGCCTGGCTGTCCTGCTTGCGGCTTCATTGCTGGCACGTTGGTTCCTCGCCCTGCCCTCGAGGACCGCCGTGCTGTTAACGCTGGCCGCGATTGTGTACCTGTCCGGCGCTGTTGGCGTCGAACTGGTTGCCGGTGACTATATTGCGCAGATTGACCCGGACCACCTTGGCGTGAGCGATCTCAAACGGGATCTGTATGCATCCGTCGAAGAAACGCTCGAACTGTTGGGTTTGCTGCTTTTGCTCTGGACCCTGGCCCGCAGATGACGATCCGGCAGGCGCGCTTGTGTCAGGCGCCACCGATTTGACTCGACTGACGATTGAGTATCAATTGATTGCGCTAACATAGCGGTGAATGAGCGACGGGCCCAGCCCGCTACAGCCGTTCCGGGGGGAAGCGTGCAGGTGTCAGTATCCGATCATTCGACCGGTCAAAAGCCGTCGGCGATCAGAGTATTGGCCGCTGACCGCAGCAATTTCAGCTTTGACGGGGCGCTTGTCGTCCGATCGGAGACAAAGTGATGCCGACTCGACGAGACGCACTGGCAGGTTTGGGCGTGGTCGCGGTGACGGGGCTGGCTGGCTGTGGCGGGACGCGTGTTCCGGTCTCGGTCGAGATCCTTGATGCGGCTGCCGAAGCGCTGTTCCGCGGTGCTCAGGACCTTGAACAACTGGCGGACGGTTTTGTCTGGAGCGAGGGGCCGACATGGGACCGGATGCGACAATGCCTGTACTTTACCGACGTCCCGTCCAACCGCGCCTATCGTTGGTCCGCGGCCGCAGGGTTGGAGACGTTTCTGGACCCGTCCGGTACGGACCCGGCGCAGGCCGAGGGCATGCGGGAGGCCGGCGCAAACGGTCTCTGGTTCGGTGAAGATGGCCAACTCTACCTCTGTAATCACGGTGAACGAGCGGTCCAGCGACTGCAGCTCGATAGCCTGGAGCGAGAAACTCTGGTTCGCGAGTATGACGGGCAGCGCTTCAATAGTCCCAATGACCTGGTGCAGGCGTCGGACGGCACAATCTATTTCACCGACCCGCCTTACGGGCTGACCGGGCTGGACGCGTCCCCGCTCAAGGAGATGACCGCAAACGGCGTATATCGCCTGGCCCAGGATGGCCGGTGTGATCGCGTTTTCGATCACCTGACATTCCCGAACGGTATCGCGTTATCCCCGGATGAGCGTTGGCTCTATGTCGCGCAGTCCGATCCTGAAGCGCCTCACATCTATCGAGCCCCGGTACAGGGCGGCCGTCCTTCCGGCCCGCTCGAGATCTGGTTTGATGCCTCTCATTTCCTGGCTGCCGGCGATCCGGGACTGCCGGATGGGATGTGCGTAAGCGAGGACGGGCTCGTCTTTGCAACCGGGCCGGGCGGCGTGTTTGTATTGTCCCCCGAGGGTGTTCTGCTGGCGCGTATTCTCACGGGCCGCGCAACCGCGAACTGCGCATTTGGCGGGTCCGATGGGGATTGGCTCTACATGACCGCTCATGACCGTTTGCTGAGATTGCGGACCAATACAAGAGGGCTGCAATGGCGGGGCTAGGGCGCGAGGACCGACAGGGTCCGCGTGCGTCGATCGCCTTGCCGGGGTGTTGGTAGTCCTGTTCAAGCCGGAGGTGGTGCGTGACCGATCTGCCGAACATATCCCGACATGCCCGCGATTTGCCGCGGGTCTTTTCGTTGACGCTCATGCTCTGTGTTGTGGTTTTCACGGCCGCCGGTCATGCGGCCGGTATCATGCCATCTCAGGCCGTGGAGGTCCCGATGACGACATCAGTCCCGATGCAGGTTGATGGAAATGCCATCGCCCTGCGTGACGACGTCGGGGATGCCCCGACCAGTGAACTCTGGTCGGATTTTGGTGAAGAGCGATGGGTGCGGAACGTCAATCATCCCACCGTATTACCGGTTCTGCCTTCGCCCGACATCGCCAACGGAGCCGGCATCCTGGTTATTCCCGGTGGTGGTTTCCAATTTGTGTCCATCGATAATGAAGGCTACCGCATCGCGGCACCTTTGGTGGCACAGGGCTATGCTGTCTTTATCCTGAAGTACCGCACCATGCCCACACCGGCGTCTGAAGCGGAATTCTCCCGTCATATGCGGCAGGTCTTCTCTGGCGAGTTGCCGCATGAAGGATTTGACCGCGCGCACGGCGAGGCGCTGGCAACGGCCGATGCGTTGGTCGCCTGGCAGCTGATCCATGAACGCGCCGAAGCGTGGGGCATCGACCCCGAGCGCACCGGTGTGATCGGCTTTTCAGCCGGTGCCGTGACCGCGCTTGGATTGGCTCGCGAGGCGTCCGTCGCGCACCCGGCCTTTCTGGGCTATGTCTACGGACCGATGTCTGCAGATCCGCTCCCGGAAACTCTGCCACCGCTCTTTTGCGCTCTTGCTGCTGATGACACGCTGTACGCCGGACAGGGCTTCGATCTCATCGAGCAATGGCAGGCTTCGGGCGGGTCGGTTCAGTTTCACTATTATGAGACGGGTGGCCACGGGTTTGGAAGCTATCGCCGCGGTCTGGCATCGGATGACTGGCTCTCTGATTTTACCCGCTGGCTGGACTATCGCGGCATTTCCGCTGAATAGAATTCCTGCGCAACGGCGTTAGAAACCTCCGGTTGCGGCTTGGCCTTGCAAGCGCCACGCTCGCCCTGACGCCCGCAAGACGTCTGCATTGATTGCAGCGTGCTTTGCCCAACCGCTCCAATCGTCGGTTTTTTTCCTTCGCACAGCTGTAATTTGATTGCGGGCAGCTTAGGGTGCTCCCGCGACGGGGGAAAAGGGATAGGGGTTTTCCATGGCATTTTGGCGTGTATTAACCGCAATGGGTCTGGCTGTGGGTCTGTTGGCCGCCTGTACTCCGGCAAATGAAGTCGAGACTGCGAGCGGTCCCGAGTTTGAATCCCGTCCTGCAGACGCGCCCCGTGCGGAGCCGGAACAGGCCAGTCAGTTTGCTTTCCTGCGATACCGCGTTGATTTAAGCGCCGATGCTCCAGGGATATGCCTTGGGTTTACCCACCCGCTCGCCGCCGACGCAGATTACCAGTCCTACATCGCGTTGGAGAGTGGCGAGAGCCTGGCCTTGTCCGCGCAGGGTCAGACCCTTTGCCTGGGCGGAATGAGTTTTGGCGACAGCGTCCAGCTTACCCTGCGCGCAGGCTTGCCAGCGGCCGATGGCCAGGCGCTGCGTCAGGACGAGACCATTGAAATCGATTTTGGTGACCGGCCGGCCTATGTCGGCATCGCGGGTGACGGAGTCATTCTGCCGCGCTTGGATGCGGACGGGCTGGCGATCGAAACCGTCAATGTGGATCAGGTCTCCATTGCCTTGTGGCGGATCACGGATCGCGCGCTCGCCTTCCGGTCCATTACATCCGGCTACAACGCCGCTGAGGGCGAGTATAACTGGCTTGGCGGTGACCAGGACCCGTTCGCGGTCGCGGAGCGTATCTGGGACGGGGAAATGGATACAGCCGGCGAGCTCAACACGCCGGTGACGACAGTCTTTCCGATCGCTGAAGCGATCGGAACGCTGCAGCCCGGCGCCTATTTCATTGCGGTTGACGATGCGGCTGAAGGCGAGAGCAGTGGGCGCAATCCGGCCCAGGCGCGTCGCTGGCTGGTCATCACGGATCTGGCTCTGACCGCCTATCGCGGCGAGGATGGCATCGACTATATCGTGCGGTCTCTCCAGACCGCCAGGCCGGTGGCCGGGGTGCATGTTGAGCTAGTTGCGCGCAATAATGAAGTTCTGGCCAATGCGACGACCGATGATGGTGGTCGCGCCCGTTTTGCTGGTCCGTTGACGCGGGGCGAGGGCGCCATGGCGCCGCGCCTGTTGACCGCCTATGGCCCGGATAATGATTTCACCGTTCTAGATCTCCAGAGATCACCCGTAGACCTCTCCGGCCAGGATGTCGGAGGGCGCCAGCGCCCGGGTGGCGCTGATGGGTATCTTTATCTGGATCGCGGCATCTATCGCCCGGGCGAGCACGTATATGCCAATGCCCTCTTTCGCAATGCGGAGGCGCTCGCAGTCTCTGACCGGCCAGGCACGTTGATCCTCTACGGCCCGAACGGCCTTGAGGCAGACCGGCAGCGTTTCCAATCTGCCGAGGCGGCCGGCGCGGTGTTCTGGGAGTTCGATTTGCCAGCACAGGCCGCTCGCGGGCAGTGGCGCATCGATGCCGAGCTGGATGGTCATGGGCGTGTTGCGCAGACCCGGTTTTCGGTTGAGGATTTTGTACCTCAGCGTATCGCGCTTGACCTTGGCGCGGACACTGAAACGCCGCTGCTCGCTGGCGAAACGCGCGATGTCACCGCTGATGTTCGTTTTCTCTATGGTGCCCCCGGTGCCGGACTGACCGTTGAGAGTCGAATCCGCGTCGAAGAGGACCCCAATCCGTTTCCTGACTATCCTGGCTATCGTTTCGGTCGCCATGATCAGCCGTTTCGGGAGATTAGCCGGGATTTGCCCGAGACAGTGGCCGACGGCTCGGGCCGGGCCAGTGTGCGGGTTGCGCCTGCCAATGCGGGCCTCGACGCGTCTGTGCCACTCCGTATCCGTACCGTGGTCAGCGCGATCGAACCGGGAGGTCGGGCCGTTTCCGATGATGTCCGGCTGCCTTATCGACCCCGGCCGGTTTATCTGGGCGTAGACCCTCAGTTCGAAGGCCGTGCGCGGCGTCAGCAGGCGGTTGGTTTCAACCTGGTGGCCCTTGACCCTCAAGGAGAGCTCCAGGCCGGGTCGGCTAGCTGGCAATTGCTGCGGATCGACTGGGAGTATGATTGGTACCGCACCTCCGGCGGGAGCTGGCAATGGCGCCGGTCCCGCAATGTTGTTCTCATCGAAGACGGTGTGACGGGCCTGGCGGCCGACCTGCCCACACAAATACAGCTATCGCCCATGGACTGGGGGGATTATCAGCTTGTCCTGACACATGACGCGACAGGTATCGGTGCGTCGACAAGCTTCTGGGTGGGCTGGGGTGCGCGCGCATCTTCCGGGACCCAGGCGCCGGATCGCGTACGTTTGGCCGGTCCTGATGAACCGCTCAGCGTGGGTGCCGAGGCCGTAATCAACATTTTGCCGCCCTATGCTGGCGAGGCGGAAATCGTCATCGCGACGGACCGCGTCCTGGAAACACGTACCATCACCGTCCCGCAAGAAGGTGCCGAGATTTCTTTCCGCGTCGATGAGGACTGGGGCGCTGGTGCCTATGTCATGGTTTCGGTTCTGACACCGCGTGATCCGGTAGCCGAGCCGCGGCCGCGCCGGGCGGTTGGCGTGATGCACCTGCCCGTTGATGTTTCCGACCGCACCTTCGCGATTTCATTGAATGCCCCGGAACGGGTGCGCCCGCGCCAGACCTTGACCCTTGAAGTCGAGGCAGACGGCCCTGTTCGGGGCGGGGCCTGGCTTTCAGTGGCGGCGGTCGATGAAGGCATTCTTGCCCTCACTCGTTTCCAGTCACCCGATCCGGCGGGCTGGTATTTTGGCAAGACGACCCTGGATGTGGACCTGCTGGATGATTACGGGCGTTTGCTTGACCCCAATCAGGGAGCTGCTGCCGCTATCCGTTCCGGAGGCGATCAGATCGGTGGAGCCGGCCTCAGCGTGGTGCCGACCCGGACGGTGGCTCTTTACTCCGGACCGGTCGAACTTGATCGGACCGGCCGCGCGACGGTGGAACTCGACATCCCGGACTTCAATGGCGAACTGCGCCTGATGGCAGTGGCCTGGTCAGGCGACGGGGTCGGTGCGACAGCCCAGCCGCTGACTGTTCGTGATGAGGTGCCGGCGGAACTTGTGCTGCCGCGTTTCCTGGCTCCCGGTGATGCATCCATGACGACATTGACCCTGGACAATGTCGAGGGAGCGGCCGGTGAGTATTCTGCCCGCATAGCGGGGCAGGCACCGGTCAATGCCAGTGTTGAGACCCGGTATCAGTTGAACTCCGGCGAGCGGGTCGATCCGCGCCACCCGATTGCCGCCAGCGATACCGGTATTGGTGCGGTGTCGCTCAGTGTGACAGGGCCGGACGATTTTGCCGTTGAGCGGTCCTATCCGATCGAGGTGCGTTCGGCATGGCTGCCTTATTCAAGCATTGACCGCGGCCGGTTGAGCCCTGGCGAAAGCTGGACGGTGAGTGCCGACGCACTCGCCAGCTTTATGCCGGGCACGGGGGTGGTGAGTGTCAGCTTCTCGCCGACGCCGCTGGACGCGGCGGCGTTGTTGCGTTCGTTAAGTCGCTATCCCTACGGCTGCTCGGAACAGATCACCAGCCGCGCCATGCCGCTGTTGTATACCGATCAGCTCGCGCAATTGACCGGCAACCAACGTGTTGATGAAGCCCGCGCGCGCGTGCAGGAATCCATAGGAACACTGTTGTCGCGCCAGGCTGCTGACGGCACTTTCGGTCTCTGGCGGGTTGGTGACCGGGGCTCCTCACCCTGGCTGGGAGTCTACGCCGTCGACTTCCTCGCGCGGGCCGCACAGGCTGGCTATACGGTGCCCGATGCGGCGCTGGAGCGGGCGTATCAGTCTCTCGTTTTCATCGGTAATCAGGAGCTGTGGCGGGTCAATGGATATGACCGGACGATCAGCGCCTGGCGTGGGCAAACGGATACCGATCAGCGCCTGTCTGATAGGAGTGCTGCCTACGCGCTCTACGTTCTGGCCCGCGCCGGTCGCGCCGATCGTTCGCGCCTTCGTTACATGCATGACGAGCGACTGGAACAGATTGCCAGCCCGCTGGCCCGCGCGCAGCTGGCCGTTGCGCTCTACCTGATCGGAGATCGGGCGCGCGCGCAAAGCGCCTTTGCGGCCGCGGAGACCGCCTTGGGATATTCCAACCAGGGTGACTGGTATCAAACCTCCCGTCGCGATCTGGCCGGTGTCCTGGCCCTGGCGGCTGAGGCTGGCGAAACCGAGAGAGTAGAACGCCTCGCGGAGCGGGTGGCGGAGGAATTGCCCGAGCCCAGCCGGCTGACCACACAGGAAAAGGCCTTCCTGCTCCTGGCCGCGCGGGCGATGGGGGGAGACGCCGTGACCATCGATATCTCGGCTGGTGAGTTGTCGGCCAATCCTGGCCAGGCAGAATTCCAACTCGTGGCGGGTGATGTTGAAGCGCGTTACGGTTTTGACAATGCCGGGGCCGGACCGGTCTGGGTGACCCAGATTGCTCATGGAGACCCGGTCAGCGCACCGCCCGTCGCAATGGAAGGCGTTGTCGTCCAAAAACGTCTCAGCACGATGGATGGTCAGACCGTTGATCCTGCCAGCATCATCCAGGGTGACCGCATGATCATCGACATCATTGTGGCGCCCAGCGAGACCCGGACGATCCCGGCTATCGTGGTTGACCTGTTGCCTGCGGGTTTCGAGGTTGAGGCGGTCGTGGATCCGTCGGACGCCGGTTCGAACGGGCCCTATTCCTGGCTGGGCCAGCTGAATTCACCGCGGATTGCCGAAGCCCGTGATGACCGGTTTGTGGCTGCCATCGATCTGCGCCAGCGCCGGTCTGTTCGCCTGGCCTATATCGTGCGGGCGGTGACGCCGGGACAATACACATTCCCGGGCGCAGTGATGGAAGACATGTATCGCCCGGATGTGTTTGGCCGCTCGGAATCCCGAGCGGTCTCGATTGCGCCGCGCGAAGGTTAGGCCGGGTCCATGGTCAGGCTCCGGCGCCGATACGGTTTTTTGCTGGGAATTCTTGGCCTGGTCCTGGCTCTGATCGCCCTCGACAGGATTTTTCCGCCGCCACTGTCAGTGGCAGGGGACGTATCGCATGTGGTGCGGGACCGGGCTGGCATCGTGCTGCGAACCTTCCCGGTTGACGACGGGCGGTGGCGGTTGCCGGCCGATCTGGACACCATCGATCCTGATTTTCTCGATGCGCTTGTGGCGTATGAGGACGAGCGCTTCTTCAGCCATGTCGGGGTTGATCCGCTGGCGGTGCTGCGCGCGTCTCGCGACAGTCTGGCCGCGGGCCGAATTGTCTCGGGTGCCTCGACCCTGAGTATGCAGCTGGCCCGTCTCGTCGAGCCGCGCGAACGAACGCTCGGCGCCAAATTCCTGCAGATGATCCGCGCCGTGCAGATCGAGATGCGCTTGTCCAAGGTCGAAATTCTTGAGGCTTACCTCACCCTGGCCCCTTATGGCGGCAATCTGGAAGGCGTGCGTGCGGCGAGCTGGGCCTATTTCGGGCGCGAGCCGGATGAGCTGACAATCGAACAGATTGCGCTACTGATTGCCTTGCCCCAATCCCCGGAAGCGCGTCGGCCCGATCGGCGCCCACAAGACGCAATTGCCGCACGTGGCAGGGTCCTGGACCGACTGGCGAACGTGGGGCTCGCCTCACCGGAAGCGGCCCGTGACGCAGCGCTCGATCCGGCTCCGCAACGTCGAGCCTTTCCGGCCCTGGCCTGGCACGCCAGCGAAGGGTTGGTGCGCGGACTGGATCCGGAACAGGGTGGCGTGGATATTGTCTCGACGCTCGACTATGCGCTCCAGTCGGCACTTGAAACGGCGATTGGCCATGAATTGCCAGTCGGGGATGACGCCAGCCAGTTGGCCGTATTGGTGGTCGAGAACGAGACCCGGGCGGTGCGGGCCTCGCTGGGGTCTGCCTCGCGCGCGCGGCCGGGGGGCTGGATCGACCTGACGGATCGTGCGCGCTCACCGGGATCCACGCTGAAACCCTTCATCTATGGCATGGCCTTTGATGATGGCCTCGCGGCGGCCCATACCCGTATCGCTGACCTGCCGACCCGATTTGCCGGTTACCGGCCGGACAATTTTGACCGGACTTTCCGCGGTGATGTGACAATCGCCGAAGCCTTGCAGCATTCGCTTAACGTGCCGGCTGTGGCGACTCTGGACGGGGTCGGGGCACGTCGCTTCAGTGCCGTCTTGGGTTTTGCCGGTGCGGCACCGCAGCGCCGTCGCGCTGTGGGCCAGGATAACGGGCTGGCCGTGGCTCTGGGCGGAGCCGGGCTGAGCGTGCGGGAATTGGCCGTTCTGTATTCGGCGCTGGCTGACGAGGGTGTGGCCCAGCCTCTGCGCTGGCAGGAGACAGCCCCCCTGGGCGAGGGCGGGTTCTCGATCCTGAGCGCGGAATCGGCCGCCGAGATTGTCGACATCTTGCGCCGGGCTCCGCATCCGGGGGGGCGCATGCCCGCCAACCTGACCCGTTCGGCGCCGGATATCGCGTTCAAGACCGGCACATCCTATGGGTTCCGGGATGCGTGGGCTGCCGGCGTTTCGGGGCGTTACACGATCATCGTCTGGAGCGGTCGGGCCGATGGTGCACCGCGTAACGGACTGACGGGGCGCTCGGCGGCCCTGCCGGTGCTGTTTCGCATGTTCGACCTGGTTGAGCAGTATGACCCATCGCCCGCATCGACCCGACCGGCTGAGCCGGAGGATGTTGTGATGCCGCCGACGCTGGAGCGTTTCTCGGTTGATGCGGCACCGCATATTCTTTTTCCGCCAGATGGGGCCGAGGTCTGGGCGGACCGGGAAGGCCGCGGCTTCGTGCTGGCGTCGCAGTCGAGCCTGTCAGTTGCATGGTACGCAGATGGTGAACCGGTCAGTCGAAATCCTGCCGGCGACGCTGTCTGGATCCCGGACGGACCTGGATTCTACGAGATCGAGGCGGTGGACAGCCAAGGGCGCACAACGCGGTCGCGCGTCCGCATTCGCGGTGCGGGTGAGCGTGACACCTAGGCCGAGGAAGGTGGCTGAACTCTCTCCGGACGACATCGGTGACCCAATCGGCTGCGCGAACGGATCAGTCCTCTCGTGATGGGGCATGCACCGGATGGGCCCGGATCGAGGGTATCCGGATCTCTTCCACCATGTCCTGAACATCTTGTGGCGGTGCCGTTGTTGCCAGCGTGGTGACGATGGCAACGCCAAAGCTGATGATCATGCCGACCGTGCCAAACCCCTCCGGCGAAATACCCAGGAACCATTGTTCCGGAGCGCCTGTCGAAATAGAAGGCAGCAATCCGAATACGCCTAGAAGGCTCACGATAGAGAGACCCGCCGCTACATAGAGGAGCAGAGGCGTGGATTTCTCAGCCGAGCGGGTGCCAAGAAACAGAATGCCGGCGGCGATGGCGAGGACCATGGCCAGCACTCCCAGGACAATCGAGGAAAAGCCGATCTTGAAGTGGATGATATAGGCGCCGGTGATGAGCAAGCCGGTCGTCATTCCGGCAATGGCGCCTTCCTTGTTCATGCGCTTCCAGAAAATGCCCAGGAAGATCGCCGGAAAAAAGCTCGCTGCGGCCAGGCCGAAGGCAAAGGCGACGACGGCGGCGACGAATCCGGGTGGGTAGATCCCGGCCAGTATGGCGATGAGGACGGCTCCCAGCGCCGCGGACCGGGCGATCAGCAATTCCTGCGTCTCGCTCATATCGGGTATCAGGACCTTCTTGCAGAGATCATGAGAAACCGCCGAGGAGATCACCATCAGCAAGCCAGCAGCGGTCGATAATGCGGCGGCCAGGCCGCCTGCCACGACCAGGCCGATGACCCAGGCTGGCAGGCCGCCGATCTCCGGATTGGCGAGCACGAATATGTCTCGGTCCAGAGTGGTAACCTCATTCACGTCAGGGTCGGCGCGATACTGAATACGGCCATCGCCATTGTGATCTGTGAAGCCGAGCAATCCGGTGTCTTCCCAGTTGTAGAACCAGGCGGGAGTGGATCCCTCGGGCAGTTCGCTGGCCGAGATCTCGCCATTGGCGGCTTGCTGGGAATAGGTGCTTTCATTCACCGTATCGATGAAGTTGGAGCGTGCAAAAACCGCGACGGCCGGCGCGGTTGTGTACAGAACCGCGATAAAAACGAGCGCCCAGCCCGCCGACTTGCGCGCATCAGATGCCTTGGGAACCGTAAAGAAGCGGATGATGACGTGCGGCAGCCCCGCTGTGCCGACCATCAAGGCCAGCGCAATGGCAAAGACATCGATCTTGGATTTCACACCTTCGGTATAGGGCTGAAAGCCCAGATCCACGAGTGTCCGGTCCAGATTGAGCAGGAGCGGTGTGCCGTTCTCGGCATTGCCGATGAAACCCAGTTGCGGGATGGGTGTTCCGGTGATCTGCAGTGACAGAAAGATCGCCGGCACCATGAAGGCGAAGATCAGGACACAGTATTGTGCGACCTGGGTGTAGGTGATGCCCTTCATGCCGCCGAGCACGGCGTAGAACAGCACGATTATCGCGCCGACGACGACCCCGATCTCGATAGGCACGTGCAGGAAGTTTGAAAAAGCGATGCCGACGCCGCGCATCTGACCTGCGATATAGGTGAAGGAGATGAAAAGGGCACAGATTACCGCGACGATACGTGCGGCCTGGCTGTAATAGCGATCACCAACAAAATCAGGCACGGTGAACTTGCCGAATTTGCGCAGATAGGGCGCCAGCAAGAGGGCGAGCAGAACATAACCGCCGGTCCAACCCATCAGATAGACGGAACCGTCATAGCCGGAGAAGGCAATAATGCCGGCCATGGAGAGGAATGAGGCGGCACTCATCCAGTCCGCGGCGGTGGCCATGCCGTTGAAAACGGGGGGCACATCGTGACCGGCCACATAAAATTCATCCGTAGAGCCAGCGCGCGCCCAGATAGCGATGCCGATATAGAGGCTGAAGGTCGCGATGACAAAAAAGGCGGTCCAGAGCAGTGTAGAATCCATCATCGCCTCCTAGTCGTTATCGTCGCTCATGCCGTACTTCTTTTCGATCTGGTGTATCCGGAAGGCATAGACGAAAATCAGGACGACAAAGACGAGGATTGCCCCTTGTTGCGCGAACCAGAAGCCCAGCGGTGCGCCGCCCAGCGAGAACTGGTCGAGCCATTCCCGGGCCAGAATTCCGGCGCCAAAAGACACGCTGAACCAGATCACCAGCAGAATGCCCATCAGGCTCAGGTTCTCGCGCCAATACGCGCGTGTAATGTCCTGGCCGACATCATGATCTTTCGTGTGCGGCAAGGTTTCAGGGTCCAGCGGGTCCGTCATCATTGGTCTCCGGCGACGGGCCGGGATTGCAGCACGTCGTAGGGTTGGAACAGCACGAATGTGCCACATCGCGAGTTTGGTCCCGGAATTCGCCCAGGTCCAGCCGTCAGCCAAGATCGTCAGCGCGACTATCCTAGATGATGGCCAGGGCGTCGTTCCGGATCGGCATTCATCGCGGGCGTCCTTTGTCTTCATCCAGGATGCAGTCGATGGATAGTTTCGCAGTGGTGATGCCGACGATCGCTTCGAATTCAAGGTGGGCAAATGCGATGACGATGTCAGGCCTCACCGCTGGCCATCTCAGCCGGGCCGCTCTTCCAGCACCAGAATGTCCACGCGGGTTCCAGGCGTTACCGCGGGGCTGTTGATTGGGCGCCGGATCAGGCAGCTCGCACGCACGAGGGCCGAAAGGGCCGAGGAGTCCTGGTTTCGCAGGGGTTCAACGCTGCCATCCGGATTGAATTGGCCGCGCAGATAGGTCTCACGGTGATCATTTTCCGGCAATTCGACCGCGCAGGTGGCCGGGACCAGGGCCGGGCTCGCGTGCTGGCCGTTCAAACGCGTGATGGCTGGCAGCAGAAGCAGGCGCGCCACCACAAGCGCAGAGACCGGATTGCCGGGCAGGCCCAGAACCGGCGTGCCTTTGAAAAGCCCAAACCACGTTGGCTTGCCGGGTTTCAAGGCGATTTTCTCGAAGAGCAGTGCCCCGCCGTCTTCCGCAAAAACCCGGCGCAGGTGATCATGATCTCCGACCGATGCCCCGCCGATCGTGACAAGAAGGTCCAGTCCAGACACCTTGGCTAAGTTTTCACGGACGCTTTGCGGTGTGTCGTTTGCGATACCCAGATACACCGGCTCGCAACCCGCGCCAGCGATGAGCGCGGACAGGCCCTTGGACACCGAATTGATGATCTGGTCCGGCCCCGTGGGCTCACCGGGCTCGACCAGCTCGTCTCCCGTGGAGAGAATTCCGATGCGCGGCTGTCGGTGAACCTCCAGTGCAAGCTGTCCGGCGCCCACGGCCAGTGCAATCATGTCCGCGTTCACCTTCAGACCGGCAGGAACCAGCGTGTCGCCGTCAAAGAAATCCATTCCGGCGTTGCGGATATTGGCTCCCGGACGGGCCGGCTCGTTCAGGGTGATCTGATTGCCATTGCGTTCTGTCTTCTCCTGTATCACGACCTGATCCGCACCGGCAGGCAGGGGCGCGCCGGTGGATATGCGCACCGCTGTGCCCGCCTCGATTTCGCGGTCAAGGGCATGTCCTGCAGCGGACTCACCGTGCAGTAATAGTGTGTTTGACGTGCCGGTCATGTCGGCAGATCTGACGGCATAGCCATCCATGGCAGAGGCGTTGAAGGGAGGCTGGGTGCGGTTGGCCTTGATCGGCCCGGCAAGCACGCGTCCCAGTGTGTCGGCGTAGAGAAGCTCTAGGCTCGGTGTGGGTTCCAACGCCTCGAGAATTCTCTTGCGGGCCTCGTCGACCGGGATCATTCGACGGCCTCGTCACGTTTGAAATCACCGGACTTGCCGCCGGTCTTCTCCACCAGCTGGACCCGGGAAATCGTCATCGACTTGTCCAGCGCCTTGGCCATGTCATAGAGGGTGAGCGCTGCTACGGAAGCGGCGGTCAGCGCCTCCATCTCGACACCGGTCCTGCCGTCGGTGCGGACGAGCGCGTGAATGTCAAACGCCGTGTCGCCATCCACCGGTTCAATGCGCACCTGCGCCTTGGTCAGGGGCAGGGGATGGCAGAGCGGGATCAGATCAGAGGTGCGCTTGGCGGCCATGATGCCTGCCAGCTCTGCGGTCTGCAGCGCGTCGCCCTTGGGGCCCTGGCCATCACGGATAGCCTGGAAGGCACAAGGCGCCATCGTGATGCGCGCGCGGGCGATGGCGGTGCGGGAGGTGATGGCCTTGTCGCCCACATCAACCATGCGCATGCGGCCATCACTGTCCTGGTGGGTTAGGCCGGACTTGGTAGACATGATCAGCGCTCCGTCAGGCGAGGGATGAGTTCAACCAGATTGCAGGGTCTGTGCGTCCGGTCAAATTCCGCCTTGAGCACATGGTTCCAGGCGTCCCTGCAGCCGCCCATCGAGCCGGGGATGGCGAAAAGATAGGTTCCACCCGCAATGCCGGCTGTCGCACGTGACTGGATAGTCGAGACCCCAACGGACTTGAAACTGACCTGGTGGAAGACCGCGCTGAAACCGTCCATCTCCTTGTCGTAAAGTGCCTTGAAGGCTTCCGGCGTGACATCGCGGCCGGTCAGGCCTGTGCCGCCTGTGGCGATGACGGCGTGGATGGTCTTGTCCGCGATCCAGCTGCGCAGCTGGGCCTGGATCAGCTCAACCTTATCATGAACGATGGCATGGTCGATGACGGCATGTCCTTCCGCGGCGATCTGTTCGCGCAGCCAGGGGCCCGTTCTGTCGCTCACGGAGTCACGCGTATCCGAGACGGTCATGACGGCAAAACCGACCTGGTCGGGGATCTGGTTCATGCGGAGTTTTCCTCTTTTTCGTTGAGCCAGCGGGCAGCGGCGCTGTTGTCCTCTGCGCGGGCCTCGACCCAGTGTCCGCCGCTGGCGTCGTATTCCTTTTTCCAGAACGGAGCCTGGGTTTTCAGGACGTCGATCATGAAACTCACTGCGTCCAGCGCGGCGCGTCGGTGCGGGGCCGTGGCGCCGACAAAGACGATTTCCTCGCCGATTTCCATGCGCCCGATGCGATGGATGATCGTCGCCCGGCGCAGTGCCCAGCGTTCACTAGCGTGCTCGGCGATGCGTCGAAGCACCGTTTCGGTGACCCCGGGATAGTGTTCAAGTTCCAGGGCGATCAGTCCTTTGCCGCCGCGAACCTGGCCGGAAAAACTTGCGACCGCACCGCAATCACTCTGATCGCCGCTCAATTGATTGAGCAGGTTTCCGGCGTCAAAACGCGCGCTCTGGACCTGAATCAGAATGCTCACCTCAGCCTCCGGAGAAGGGCGGGCAGAAGGCTACGAGATCGCCGGCCTTCAACGTGTGTGTGCGGGAAACGATCTCGTCATTGACGATCATGCGGGTCGAGGGATGTTGCAGCACCTCAGCGCGGTCGTCACGATCAATCAGCCAGTCGATCAGCTCTGTGCCCGTTGTGGCAGGCGTGTCGACAGTTTCCTCGGCTGTGCCCATGCGCTCACGCAGGGCGGCGAAATATCTGACGGTGAGTGACATGGCCAACCTCCTGTGTGCGCCATGCTACGCGATATGCTCGCGCGCGATCCCGGGGTTAAATCAAATGTATGTGCTTTGGTAGTGAATGCCACGCTACGATCCAGCTGGGCGCAAGGCGCTCACGCATGATGTCTTCGCAAAATCACTCCTGTTTCGACAGCGCAGCGAATTGCTCGGGCGTGTTGATGTTGCGCAAGCGGGCGAGGCGTTTCTCGTCCAACTCGAGCCAGTTTACACCCAAATCTGTGATCAACTTGCGGATCGACCGGACATCATCACGCGATATCTCGACCTTGGCTGCCGGGAGATAGAGCGGCAATGGATGTATCTGCCAGGCGCAGGGGCGATCCGGCTTGTGTCGGGTCAGCGGGGCAAGATCCTCCGTGCGAAGCAGTGGCATGTCGACCGGGACGACCAGCAGGCCGTCGACGGTTTTCGGAACCTGATCGAGTGAATCCAGCAAGGCGTGAGCCGGTCCGGCTGTTTTGCGACTGTCGGCAAAACCGTTGGGCAAGTCCGGTCTGCCGCTGATCAGGACCGGGTCGCAACCGGCTGCCCGCAAGCTGGCTTGGGCATGCGCAACCAGGGTTTGCCCTCGCCAGACCAGGTCAGCCTTGTTCTCACCCATGCGCGACGACTGCCCGCCCGCCAGAACGATGCCGGCGAGGTGTCTGTCAGTTGCGCGGGTCATCGGTCGACGGGCTGGTATTGACCCGGCTTGAACGCAGGAGCAGCAGCGCCACGGGAGCGATCCAGGGCACGAAACGTTCGAAAGGATCACCGGGAATGCTCGCCAGCGATGCCAGCATGCCCGTCAGGCCTGAACCATTCGAGCCAACCTGGCCAAAGGCGTAGAACAAAACAGTTGTGCCAAAACCCAGGATAATGGCCGCAAAGACAGCGAAGCCTTCTGGCTCGCGACCCATGACCCGGATCAGGACCACGGGTCCAAAGGCGGCACCCAGAGCCGACCAGGCGAACAGGACACGATCGAAAATTGTCGCGTCCAGGGTCAGGGTCAGCACGACGGCCAGCACCCCGATCGAGACCATGACAATGCGGCCGACCAACACTTCCCGTCCCGGCCAGCGTTTGGCCAGACGCATGTCGTGGGCTGCTGCGGCCGAGGCTGACAGCAGGATGGAGTCGACAGTCGACATGACCGCGGACAGGACAGAGGCGATGACGACACCGGCGAGAGCCGGCGGCAGATAGTCGGTCGCAACCCGGTAGAAAAGTGCCTCGCCATTGCCGGTGGTTTCGAACAGGGCGCGACCGGAAAGCGCCAGTGCAATCATCCCCAGATAGACCAGTACGGCCCAGCTCATGGCCACGATGAAACCCTGGCGCCGCGCGGTATCATTTTTAAGGGCCATCAGGCGTGACATCAGATGCGGTTGACCGAAGGTGCCAAGGCCAACGCTGGCTACACCAATTATGAATCCGAATACAACCAATCCGGCACGTCCGCCCGCCCAATCGAGATATTCAGGCGGCGCAGAAACCGCGAGGGTCGACCAGACCTCGGCGGGGCCGCCTGCAGCGGTCAGCGCCACGATTGGCAGAACCACCGCGATCAGCGCCATGATGAAGCCCTGCAGTGTGTCAGTGATGGATACCGCCCAGAAACCGCCCAGCAGCCCGTAGAACAGCACCACCGCCGCTCCGATCAGGACGCTTTCCAGTCGGGGTAGGTCGAACTGTGATTCGAACGCGACGGCGGCCGCACCAAACTGGGCGGCGATGTAAAAGACGAAACAGAACAGGATCAGAAGGGAAGACAGTATTGCGACCGGCATTTTCCAGCCCGTGCGAACCCGGGCGATCATGAAATCGGTCAGCGTGACATGGCCTTCCCGTGCGGTTTCATCGCGCAGGCGTGGGCCGAAATAGAGCCACATGACGACATACCCCGCCCAGACTCCGGGCACCATCCACAGCGCCGACAGACCGACGGCATATACAAATCCGGAGAAGCCCAGAAGGACCCAGGCCGATGAGGTTGATGCCGCATAGGACAAACCGGCGACCCAGGGCCCCAATTCCTGGCCTGCCAGGAAAAAATCGCCCTCGGTCTTGTTCAGGCGAGAAGCCCAGACGCCAATCCCGATCAGGACAAGCTTGTAGACAACCAGTGTGGTCAAAATGACGGCATTGTCGCCCATGGCTCACTCAGTTTCTTCGAAGGATCCAGCCCGACACCCGAGGATGCCACGCGGGTAAACATACGGACTTCTTCGTGTGGCGCCAGCCTCACCGTGCGCCGCGCAGAGCGGATCGCGACCCCCGCGCCGTGTTCGGCTGGGCATACGAGGAAGACTTCAATGCTTGTCGAGCCGACCCGGCAGGCATTGAAAACACTACGGGGCTTTGAACTTCCCGATTGCCCGGATATCACCTCGCTAGCGCTTACTTATCTGCGCCGCGGAGATTGCCGTTTTGCAGGCACCGCTCTGTAACCTTGATCAGGACTGGTCTGGACCATGACCGAAGAGATATTTGTGAGCCGCTCCGGGGTGATGGCCGAGCTGGTTTTGAACAGACCGGCCAAACGCAATGCCATAACCAGCGCGATGTGGACGGCTATTCCCGAACTGCTGACGCCGCTGGCAGATGATCCGGCGGTGAAGCTGCTGGTTGTGCGCGGCGCGGGCGGGAGTTTCGCCGCCGGGGCAGATATTGGCGAGTTCGAAGAAGTTTATGCGACACGCGAAGGCGCCGGGCGTTACTCCCGCTCGATCGGCTTCGCCCTGGATGCGCTTGCCGCATTTCCCAAGCCAACCATCGCCCGGATCGAGGGCGCGTGTGTTGGCGGTGGCTGTGGGGTGGCTCTGTCGTGTGATCTGCGGTTTGCTGCTGAAGGCAGCCGGTTCGCGATAACGCCAGCCAAGTTGGGCCTTACCTATACGCTCAACGACACCAAGCGCCTGATTGATGCGGTTGGTGTGTCCTATGCCAAGGACATTCTCTATTCCGGTCGTCTGCTCGATGCGGAGGAAGCCCAGCGCATCGGCCTGATCAATCGGCGTGTGCCGACGGATGAGCTTGATGCCAGCATTGCGGCCTATGCTGACGGGCTGGCCGAGACGTCGTCTCACTCGGCGCGCATGACCAAGAAGATTGTTTCCCTGATCCGGTCGGGCGTTGATGCCGATACGGATGAGACCCGCCAGATCTTTCTGGATGCTTTCCAGGGAGAGGATTTCCAGGAGGGCTATCGCGCTTTCCTTGAAAAACGGAAGCCAAAGTTTCCCGGAGGCAAAGGATGAGCCATCCCGCACCGCTTGAAGGTGTCCGTGTGATCGAGCTGGCGCGCATCCTGGCGGGACCCTGGATCGGTCAGACATTGGCTGACCTCGGTGCCGAGGTGATCAAGGTCGAGAGTCCGGCAGGCGATGATACGCGCTCGTGGGGGCCCCCCTGGATCGAAGAGGATGACGGCTCCCGGTCCGCGGCTTACTTCCATGCCTGCAATCGCGGCAAACGATCGGTCTCGATTGATTTTTCGAGCGAGGCCGGGCGGGCGGACCTTCTGGAGTTGATCGCATCCGCCGACGTGTTGATCGAGAATTTCAAGGTCGGTGGGTTAGAGAAGTACGGGCTCGACTATGCCACTCTGTCAGAGCGCTTTCCGCGACTGATTTATTGCTCGGTGACGGGGTTTGGCCAGTCAGGACCGTTTGCACACAGGGCTGGCTATGACGTCATGATCCAGGCCATGAGCGGGGTCATGGACCTTACGGGATCACCGGATGGCCCACCGCAGAAAATGGGTGTGGCCTTTGCCGATATCTTCACCGGCCTCTACGGGGTGATTGGCGTTCAGGCTGCGCTGGCCCAGCGTGAAAAGACCGGGCTCGGGCAACAGATCGACATGGCGCTGTTCGACTCCATGGTTGGCGTATTGGGCAATCAGGCGATGAATTTTCTGGTCACCGGGGACGCGCCGCGGCGAATGGGCAATGCGCATCCCAATATCGTGCCATACCAGGATTTCCCGGCGTCAGATGGCCACCTGATCATTGCTTGTGGAAATGACAGCCAGTTCGAACGCCTCTGTACGATGCTGGATCTGGAGCCTGAGATTCTGAAGCGCCATGGCAGCAATGCCCAGAGAGTGGCCAACCGGGATATTCTGGTGTCAAAAATTGCTGAGGTAACATCGCTGCGGACCCGGAAGGATTTGCTGGCGGCGCTGGAGGCGGCTGGTATTCCGGCGGGGCCGATCAACACTGTCGCACAAGCTCTGGCGACCGAGCAGGCGCAAGCGCGTGGCCTGGTCAATGAGACAGGTGGGGTGCCGGGTTTGCGTTCGCCCATTCGCATGGAGCGCTGGGACACCGGACAGACAGGGCGAGCTCCTGCGAAGCCGGAGTGAGTCGGGAATCTACGCGGTCCGCTCCGGGTGCGCGCGTGACGCGGCCAGGCCTTTATTGCTCAAGCGGCCCAAGTGGCTCCCGATAACGTGTCTGTGCTGTGAGGCGCTCAAGGCGCAGAACAGCGGATGGGGAACCCGTCGGTCTACTTTTTCTCAGGAATTGGCGCGGATTTCTGTGGTCGGGTTTGTTGTCGGCAATCCTTGATTGCGTTGACCTGATGGGCCCTCAGGAGTTTTACCCTGGAAATGTGTTAGCGATACCTAGGCTTGCTTGGCTGAAGCGGGCGACAGGCATCCGGTTTCAAGCGTCGAGCGATTGGGGGTTACCGGATCGCGAGAATAATTACAGCCCGGTAATAAATTGATACATTTATGTCGCAACTGTCACCGGAGAGCTGCCCTTAAGATGATGTCAGTTGACCCTAGATTTCACATGGCTTTCGGTGGCCGGGTTCGTGACTATTCATTCTAAAGGTTTTAGGCGATGAAATCATTTTCTCTTTCCAAAGCCCTGCTCTCAAGCTCTGCGCTGATCGCGATTAGCGTCAGCCCGGCTTTTGCACAGGACGACGGTGTCGACCAGACACCGGCGGCGGCCGAGGATCAGCAGCCGGCAGAGCGCATTGTCGTTACCGGCACGCGTATCCGTCAGTCGACAATTACCAGCCCGGTTTCAATGGACGTTCTTTCGGTGGACGACGCTCGTTCCGCCGGTGTAGCTGACATTTCCGGCCTGCTGCAGAGCTCTTCTGCTGCTGCTGGCTCCAACCAGATCACCAACGCTGTCTCGGTCGCCTACGTTTCCGATGGCGGTGTAGGTGCTGAAACTGTTGGCCTGCGTGGCCTCGGCGCTGGCCGTACGCTCGACCTCATCAATGGTCGTCGTGCTGGTCCGTCCGGTACGCGCGGTTCGATCAACGCATTTGACCTCGGTTCTATTCCGCTGGTCGGTATCGAGCGTGTTGACGTTCTCAAGGACGGTGCGTCCTCGATCTATGGTTCTGACGCCATCGCAGGCGTTGTGAACTACATCACCGATCGCAGCGACGGCAGCGAGATCGACTTCTACACGGAAGCTCCGTTCGAATCCGGCGGTGAAGTCTTCCGCGCAAGCGTGACCCATGGTGACAGCTTTGATCGCGGTCGGTTCCGCGTAACGGCTGACTATTACCAGCGCAACGAGCTGGCTCGTCGTGATCGCGACTATCTGGATTGCCGCGAGAGCTACACGTTTACGGATGCCACGATGAGCACCCGCGCTGATGTAGTCGACCCGCGTTTTGGCACCAATCAGTGCTCCGGCACGATCTGGGGTCACGTCTGGGCATACAACTACAGTGGTCTGGCCAATCCGGACAACGTTGCCTGGAACCCGCGTAACCGTATCTTCCAGTACGACTACACCAACACCATGGCGGGTCTGGTTCCCGGTATTCCGGCGTCTCTGGACGGCACTGGCATCACGGCTCCGGCCAACTGGTACCAGGTCGAGTACACCCCGGATAACATCGCTGGCATGCCGGCGTTTGCGGGTATCGATGTAAGCAATCGCAACCCGGACCGCGTCACCGATCTCTACCCGGAAATGCAGCGTAACGACTCTGTTGCCGGTGAGCTCGAGCGTGTTACCGTCATGGGTGACGTCGAGTACGAACTGACAGACAACATCACCGCTTACGGTGAGTTCCTGTTCAACCGTCGTAGCACCTATGTAAACAACCACGACCAGTACTGGTCCTACCGCTATGGCGCGACGGACTATGCTGGCAACCCGAACCTCTCCGGTGATGGTGGCGAAAACTGGCTGATGCCGGGCCTGAACATCGAGTTCAGCCCGACGCCTGTCGTTGAATGGGGCGATGAGGAGGTCACTGTCGAGTACATGCGTCTTCTCGGTGGCCTGCGCGGCGACCTCGGCGATGTCGGCATGTTCTCCAACGTGTCCTGGGACATGTATGTCCAGCACTCTGACAGTGCCGGTGAGTACTCTGAACAGTTCGTTCGCAACGATTCAATCCGTTCGACCAACTATCAGATGGCCTCCTGTGTGGGCCAGAACTCCGGTGGTGCATCGGCGACGACAAATACGGGCGAAACCGTCACGGTTGACGGCGTCTCCTGTGTGGACGTTCGCTGGTACGATCCGAGCTTCCTGGCTGGTAACCTGACGGACGGCGAGCGTAACTTCCTGCTCGGCACCGACACGGGTTCCACGGACTTCACCCAGACCACCTTTGACGGTTACGTCACCGGTGATGTGTGGGAGCTGCCGCAAGGTCCGATGAGTGCCGCTCTCGGCATTTTCTATCAGCGTGACGAGATCATGGACCGTCCGTCGGACACGACCCTGACGGGCAATGAGTTCTTCGGCTCAAGCGCTGGCATCACCACCGGTGAGCAGGAAACCCAGTCCATCTATGGTGAGGTTTCCATCCCGCTCTTCGGCGATCTGCCGCTGGTTCAGAGCTTCAGCGTGATCGCATCCGGTCGTTACAACGAGATCACGTCGTCTCACCGTGACGGTCGCTCCCTGACGGTTGACGGTTCCAACTATCGCTTCACCGCGGACTTGGCTGTCAATGATGCGCTGCGTCTTCGTGGTTCCATCGGTACGTCGTTCCGCGCTCCGGCTCTGTACGAGCAGTTCCTGGCCGCTGAATCACGTTCGCGTCGTCAGTCTGACCTCGATCCGTGTATCGGTTGGGGCGTCGCTCTGGGCAATGGTGACATCTCCCAGACGGTTGCTGACAACTGTGCAGCTGACGGTATCCCGGACACCTATTCGGGTGCTCCGATTTCCGCTCAGGAATTCCGCGGTGGTGGCTTTGGCTTCCTGAAGCCGGAAGAATCCGATAACATGACCGTCGGTTTCATCCTGACGCCGGACTTCGATTTCGCGAACGTCAGCTTCGCGATGGATTACTTCGAAATCGAGATCAACGATCAGATTTCGACCCTGTCCGGTCCGCAGATCGTCAACGGTTGTTACTCGTCCCAGAACTTCGCTTCCGAGCCGCTCTGTGACCTGTTCTCTCGCGGCAACATCATCGGTGGTGAGTACCGGATCCAGACCGTATCCGCGACCTTCATCAATATCGACACGCAGACCAACCGCGGTATCGATATCACGATGAACGCCAACCGTGACACGCCGTGGGGCTTCCTGGACATGAACCTTCAGCTGTCCAAGCAGCTTGAAGACAACATCCAGCTGCTCGGTGCGTCCGCTACGCGTTACCTGAACGGTTCCGTTGGTGAGCCTGAGTGGGTTGCGCTGATGAACATGACGCTGTCTCCGACCGAAGACCTGTCCCTGCGTTGGGGCATGAACTATGTCGGTGAAGCCAGCACTCTGCAGTCTGTATTTGCCAGCGTTCCGCTGGGCGATCAGCCTGCTGGTGGCGGTGCTTACACGATCACCCAGCTGGGTGACACGGTGAATGCCAAAACCGAAGCTGAGGCCATGTTCTACCACCATGTGTCTGGTGAACTGATGCTTGATGGTGGCTGGACGATCCGTGCCGGCATCAACAACGTCTTTGACGAGCATCCGCCGGCACTGACGAACATCAATGACAGCCCGGACCTGGTCTTTGCAGGCAATTCTCCGATTGTCTCGCAGTATGACCTGCTCGGCCGTCGTGCATTCCTCAACATCTCCAAGACGTTCTAATCTCAGAGAAGTTGTAGTATCTGGAGAAGGCGGGCCCTGGTGGCCCGCCTTTTTCACAACATGGACATGAAACATGCCAATCGTACTCGCCGACCCGGATAATCTTGACGAGAAGAATGCGGACTTCGCCCAGGTGCCGCTGCAGAAGCATTTCTTCCTGAACAGCGTCCCGAAGAGCGGCAGTCACCTGATGAAGAACATCGTGCGCATGTTCGTTCCGGTCGAGCAGCAGTACGGTGCTGATTTCATCCAGTATCCGAACCTGAAACAGCACGCGCACGCTTTGCAGGGCGAACCCAGACTTGCCTGGGGGCATTTGCTGTTTGGTGAAGGACCCGCGATCCTGCTGAAGGATGTGCAACACCTTCTGCTGGTACGCGACCCGTATAGCTGGGTTCTGGCGCGAGCCCGCTTTTTCCTGTCAGATAATTTTCAGGCCAATATCGACCACCTCAAGGGTGGGCGGGTCGAGATCCATGATTATCTGAACATGATGATCTTCGGCGCTCACAACCGTTTCCCGACCATGCAGGAAATCTATCACAACAATGTCGTGGCCTGGCTGGGAACGAGTGCACGTATCGTGAAATACGAGGACGTCGTCCACCATCTCAAGAATATCGACAGCCCTGACGCTGAGACTTTTTTCGGTGAGCTTCTGGCGTTTGGCGGCATCGACATGCCGTCTGACTGGAAGCAGCGCATCGCTGTGGGATCAGATCGCAAGCAGAGCGGAACCGCGCGGGAGAATCTCAAGCTGCAGGGCCAGGATGTGCCCGCGGAGCTGCCGGAAATGCAGAAGAAGCTGGTCAATTACGCCAATCCCGGCTTGCGTGAATTGCTTGGTTACAAGTGAGGGTGCTCCACCCAGCCGGCAGGGCGGGGTCCTGTTGGCCATGCCTTCATGCCCAGATTGTGATGCAGCCAGGCATGGTGTGGCGCCAGGCGTGAAGGCGCCGCACGCAGGACATTGGTGACCAGTTCAAGCATTTGCGACCGCGGTCGATTCTCGCCTTGCGCTTCGAACTCCGGACCCCGGAAATCCATGCCAAACAGGATGGCTTCGTAACTTGAGTGATCCCATAAGCTGCCGGTGTCCACAGGTGGACGCGGATCGATGAGCGGATCGTCCGTGACCGTCTCGCCATAGCCATATCCGGAGAATGCCTGGTCCTGGAAATCAGACATGGATGGAGGTTTCATCCGCCAATGTTCAAACTTGGCCTGGAGGCGGTCCGTGATGTGCTCCGGGCGTTGTACGGCTTTCCAGAATTCGGTGTCGGTCCGTCGGGTCAGGCAGTAGTGCATATTGATGAAGTCGAGGATCTCGTAATAGCGGTTCGAGATCACGCGATTGAAGCGGAAGGCCAGCGGTTCCAGGTCTTCATCCCGATAGGGAAAATGTTCGGCCAGCAGCACCGCTGCCAGCTCTGCCAGGTATATGCCCGTCGATTCAAGCGGTTCGATAAACCCGCTGGAGAGACCTGCAGCGATGCAGTTGCCGGCCCAGGCTTTCTGGCGCTTGCCAACCTTGAACTTGACGATACGGGTGTCGGCCTTGTTTTCGTCGACCCCCTGATAGGCGAGGAGCTCCCGCGCGGCATCATCTGAACTGATGAAATCGGTGGCGTGAACATAGCCGATCGCGCGCCGGGTCTGGGTTGGCGTATCCCAGATCCAGCCCGCTGACATGGCCGTTGCCGTGGTGTACGGCCGGACCACTCCCGGGAAATAGTCTTCATAGTCAAACTGGGCGACGACGGCCTGGTTGCAAAAGAGCCATTGGGAGAAGTCCTCGAAGGGAACGCCCAGTGTCTGCTCCATCAAAAGCGCCTTGAAGCCGGTGCAGTCGACAAAGACATCGCCTTCCAGCTGCGCCTCGGTATCAAGGTCGAGCGTCTTGATCAGCCCGTCCTCACCGGTATTCACCTTGACCACATTGGCCCGGACATGGGTCACGCCCGCCGCCGTTGCGATCTTGGTCAAATAGTCGGCGAACTGCTGGGCATCAAAATGGTAGGCGTATTTGAGGGGGGCGACGAAAGGGCGGCCATCGCCCGTCTTGGGGCCGCGGCAGGCTTCGGCAATCAGCGTCTGCGCGCTGACCGTCTCCATGAACGGAATGTCCCTCCGGGATTTCATCCAGTTGGCGCCACTATTGTCGATCGGTCCAAGCGTCGCGCGGTTGAACGGATGGTGATATCCCGAACCGTCATTTTGCAGCCAGTTCACGTATTTGATCGACTGTTTGAAGCTGGCGTCGGTTTCGCGCATGAACTCCTTTTCGTCGATGCCGATGACATCCAGCACGTGATGGATGGAAGGGACGGTGGCTTCGCCAACGGAGATGCGTGGAACATCGGGAGATTCAACAAGGGTGATGTCGATTTTCCGGTCGCGACCGCGCGCATTGATCGCGCCATTCAGATAGGCCGCCATGATCCAACCGGCGGAGCCGCCGCCAACAATCACCACACGTCTCATAAGCGCCTGTTCCCAATCTGAAATGATCAGTCTCCATGTTAGATGCGATAAGGAAGGCTGTCATGGGTGGAGTGTGAAGAAACACACCCATCGATTAGCCGGGGTTGCGAGCCCTTTCATCTCCACCGCAATGCGGGCTCGATCCCGGCGGGAATCGGATTAGCACCAAGGCATGGGCAAGCTTTACTTTACATACAGTGCGATGAATGCCGGCAAGTCGGCCATCCTGCTTCAGACCGCTCACAATTATGGTGAGCAGGGTATGAAAGTCATGTTGTGGACCTCTCAGCACGGGCGCGCGGACGAGGCCCGGGTTGGCGAGATTGAGTCCCGGATCGGCTTGAGTGCGCCGGCTCAACTTTATCGTGACGGGACAGACATGTTCGCCGAGATCATCGCGTTTCGCGAGGACAATGGGCTGGATGCGATTTTTGTAGACGAAGCGCAATTCCTGTCTAGCGAACAGGTCTGGCAGTTGGCGCGGGTTGGCGATGAGTTGGGGTTGCCTGTTCTGTGTTACGGCCTGCGCACCGATTTTCGAGGCAAGCTGTTTGACGGCGCCGCCGAGCTTCTGGCGATTGCCGACGATCTGCGTGAGGCCCGTACGATCTGTCACTGCGGGCGCAAGGCAACCATGAACCTGCGTTTCGATGCGTCAGGAGATGCCGTGATCCAGGGTGTCCAGGTCGGCGTGGCCAAGGCGGATTACCTGTCATTGTGCCGCAAGCACTGGCTCGAGCGTATGCAGTCGGCGGGTGGGGAATCAGGCCTGTCTGAAAGCCAGTTACAGCCGGTGGGCGACTGATACGGCGGTCTGTGGGCCGAAATTGCATGCGAGGCCAGATGTGAATCGCGGCTTCCACCGCGTGCGCTCGCATGGCAGAACAATCGCTGAATTTTCTTTTCCGGGTGGGACAGTAGAGGGGGCAGCGGCATGAGTGCCAATATGTTAGCGGGAGTCGGAGCGCTTACGCTTCTGGCCATCGCGTTTGTTTTCTCTACCAATCGCCGCAAGATTCGTCTGCGGACCGTGCTGAGCGCCTTGCTTTTGCAGGCCACTATCGGTGGTTTTGTGCTCTATCTGCCAGCCGGGCGAGAGATGTTATCGACCCTGTCTGCCGGCGTGACCCAGCTTCTGGCTTTCTCCGCTTCCGGTATCGAAATGGTCTTCGGTCCCCTGGTGTCAGAGTCTGTCGGTTTCAGTTTCGCGCTGAATGTCCTGCCAGTTGTGATCTTTTTCTCTGCCTTGATGTCGGTGCTCTATCACATCGGAATCATGCAGTGGGTCGTTCGCATCGTGGGCACAGTCCTGAATGTTTTGCTGGGGACCGGGCGGGTCGAGTCACTCAATGCCGCCGCGAACATCTTTGTCGGTCAAACCGAGGCTCCGCTGGTTATTCGCCCCTATCTGGACGGTATCACGAAGCCTCAGTTGTTTGCGATCATGACCTCGGGGCTTGCCTCTGTGGCCGGCACGGTCCTGGCCGCTTATGCCCAGATCGGGATCAGCATCGAATACCTGCTCGCGGCCAGCTTCATGGCTGCGCCAGGCGGGTTGTTGATGGCCAGCATCATCATGCCGGCCGATGACGGCAAGGACGAAGAACAAGACATCGTCAAGGCGACTCCGGAAAGTGAGCCGCACGCCAATGTCGTCATGGCTGCGGCCGTCGGCGCCAAGGATGGTCTCCATCTCGCACTGAATATCGGCGCGATGCTGATCGCATTTGTCTCACTCATCGCCTTGCTTAATGGCCTGATCGCCATGTTTGGTGGTTTGTTTGGGGTTGAGGGTGTGACCATTCAGAGCCTTTTGGGCATGCTGTTTGCCCCGCTGATGATGGTGCTCAGCATCCCGGTTGCGGAAGCACAGGCCGCGGGCGCCATTGTGGGCGAAAAGCTGGTGATCAACGAGTTCGTCGCCTACCTGACGCTGTCGGGCAGCCTGGAGGATTTCTCTCCGCGCAGCCAGGCCATCCTGACCATTGCCCTGTGTGGTTTTGCCAATCTGAGCTCTGTCGGAATTCTGCTCGGTGGTCTGGGCAGTCTGATCCCGGAGCGCATGGGTCAGATCGCCAAGTTCGGCTTCCGAGCCGTGTTGGCAGGCTCGTTGTCCAACCTGATGAGTGCAGCGATCGCGGGCATGCTGTTCACGGGGTAATGGCGTGACGCGATCCATCATCATCGATTGTGACCCCGGTGTTGATGACTGCATCGCGCTGCTTGCTGCCCTGGGTGCCGATGACTGTCTGGACCTCAAGGCTATTACGGTGGTGGCTGGCAATGTGCCGGTGGACACCTGCGCCCGCAATGCGCTTGGTATTCTGGCTCTGGCTGGGCGCGAAGACATCCCGGTCTTTGCCGGTTGTGAACGCCCGATGCGGGTGGAGCCGGAGTTCGCGGAGCACATCCATGGGGCATCGGGCCTGGGTGACGCCCGGCTGCCCGAAGCCTCCGTGCCCACCCAATCCCGGCATGCGGTCGATTATCTCTGCACGACATTGGCAAACGCCGAACCGGGGTCGATGACCCTGGTAATCACCGGGCCAATGACCAATTTTGCCACCGCTCTGCAACGCGATGCCTCGATCACTCGGGCGGTGCGAGAGCTGGTCATCATGGGCGGAGCCGCGATCGAAGGCGGCAATATCACCTCACATGCCGAATTCAATATCTACGCTGATCCAGATGCGGCGAAGATCGTACTGGAAAGTGGTTGCCGCACCACATTGATCGGGCTTGATGCCACGCTTCAGATCCGGTGTACGCCGGCGCGCATGGAGCGGCTGGAGGCGTCTGCGCACCCGGCCTGTCGCGCTTCCGCAGCGATGGTGGCCCACGTGAACCGGGTCTATGGCGAAGTGTATGGCGCTGACGGTGCGGCCCTGCACGATCCCTGCACGATCGGTTATCTGCTGGACCCTGACCTGTTCACCAGCGCGACCTTGCCGGTCGCGGTGAATGTCTCGGCGGGAGAGATGCGCGGGAATACCGCTCTCGGAGCAGAGGCCGAAGGTGGGATCAGCTGGGTCACCGGGCTGGATGATGATGCCTTGTTTGATCTGCTTGTTACGTCGATGGAGCGTTTATGATGAGCCGGACGGTCACGGTCGTTGGATCGGTCAATCTCGACCTGGTCGTGCGTTGTGATCAACTGCCCAGGGCTGGTGAGACGGTGCTGGGGGATGACTTTGCGAAATTCCCAGGTGGCAAGGGCGCAAACCAGGCGCTGGCCGCATCTCGGCTGGGTGCGGATGTGATCATGATCGGGTGTGTAGGGGCAGACGCGGAAGCCGAAACGGCGCTTGCACTGCTCCGGGCGGACGGGATGGACCTCGGCCATTGCCGTGTCAGCGAACGGGCTCCGACCGGGGTCGCCATGATCGCAGTGGCGCCGGATGGGGACAATCAGATTGTTGTGGCGTCTGGCGCGAATTCCGCGTTGAGCGTGACCGATCTGCCCGACCGGATCGAGGGCGCATTGATCGGTCAGTTGGAGACCCCGGTGGCGGTTCTGGCGGAAGCGGCCCAACGCTGCCAGGGTCGTGTGGTGCTTAATCTGGCACCGGCTTCGGATGTACCGGCGGGGCTCCTGGACCGCGCAGATGTGCTTGTCGTCAATGAAGCCGAGGCCGCGCATTACGGGATGGATCGACTGTTTAAGGCCGGAGGATTGACGGCTCTGACCCTGGGCGCTCGAGGCGCCACTTTGTTTCAGGATGGCGCGGAGATCGCCCGCGCCTCGCCCCCGCGGGTTGAGGCAATCGATGCAACCGGCGCCGGTGATACTTTTGTCGCGGCTTTGACCGTAGCCCTGCTCGAGGAACAATCGGCGCCTGATGCGCTCGCCTTTGCCTGTGCAGCCGGTGCTGCTTCGACCCTCAAGCCCGGCGCGCAACCTTCGTTTCCTGTTCGCGCGATCGTCGAGGCGCTGGGAACTGACGCAATCTGAGCCGTGTGCGCGATAGCGCCGCGCCCGACGGGTTCCTGGTTGCAGTAACGAACTTTTATTCACACTCGCGTATCGTGTTGATTGATGTCCTTCATCAGCATCGATGTAGTCTTTAGTGTGTGCGACCTTGCAATCAACGGCTCAAATTGACGAATCCGAAACCGGACGCGGCGGGTTTTTGTCTGCACTTCGCGCGCTGATGCCAACCTCCCTGGGCGGGCGTATGGCGCTTGCTGCCAGCTCGCTGGCAGCTCTGCTGGTGATTGGTTCAATTCTGATAATTTCGCACTTCGTTGATGCCACGGTGGCTCGTCTGACAACCCGCGAGCTGACGGAAACGGCGCGTGCTGAAGGTCAGCGGGTGGTGACGCGTATCACAGAGGCCATGCAGGCGGCGTCGACCCTGGATGCGGGATACGAGGCCTTGCTTGCTGCCGGTCACACTGAGCGATCCGACATCGCCGAAGTGCTGTTCCGGTTTGTCGATGGTGAGCCGATGTTCGCCGGTGCGTGGTTCGGTGTGGAGCCGAATGCTCTGGACGGCAATGACGCCAATGTGGCTCGCGATGGGTGGCTGGCGCACCCTGAGACCGGACATTTTCGACCGTATGTCTATAATTTCGGGAACGGGGCACAGCGCCACTATCTCAGTTTTGCTGACGCCGAAGGGGCTCAGTCCGACTATTACCGGATCCCGATGACCACGGGTGAGCCCTACGTCACCAATCCGGTGCCTTACCTGATCGATGGTCAATGGGTCCTGTTGCTGTCCGCGGCTTTTCCGGTGTCGCGCGATGGTGAAGTGATTGGTGTTGTTGGCGTGGACTTCGACCTGTCTGCGCTTTCCGCACAATTCGCCAGCATCCGTCCCTATGGAGATGGCGTGGTCAGCCTGATTTCCCACGACTTGATGTGGGCCGCGACAAGCGATGCGGCCCAACTCGGAGAGGCTGTTGCCGAGGACGCGGATTTCTGGCCGACCTCTGAATTGGGGCCGAGCATTCCGCAGGAGGTGACGATCGTTGCCGGAGAAAACGGTCTTCTCCATCTTCTTTCTCCGATTCATCTCCGCCAGTTTGACCGTCGCTGGATGGTGGTCATCTCGGTTCCGGAGACTACGGTGATGGCTGATGCGGTCCAGATCCGGCAGCTGGTCTTGTACACCGGTGTTGGCCTGGTGATCTGTGTGATTTTGGCCCTTCTTTCCGTTTCCCATCTGCTTGTGCGCCAGCCGATACGGCGCTCGATTGAAGCCATTCAGAAGCTTGAAGACGGCAAGCTGTCGACGCCTATCCCGGAGACAGATCGCCGTGATGAAATTGGGGATATCAACCGGGCCCTGTTCAGTTTCCGAGACAGTTTGAAACACGTGCGGGAGCTCGAGGCCGCTGACCGCGCCAAGTCGCAATTCCTGGCCAATATGAGCCATGAAATTCGGACGCCGCTGAATGGAGTGCTCGCCGCATCCCAGATGCTGGACAAGACGGAATTGTCCGGGGACCAGGCAGAATATCTGCGTATCATCCGCTCATCCGGTACCATGTTGTTCGATCTGATCCGGGATGTGCTGGATCTGTCGAAAATCGAATCCGGCCAGATCCGGCTTGCCTCAGAAGAATTTCGTCTCGATGACCTGATCCAGCGCTCTGCTGACGCTGTCGGCGCGCTCGCGACCCAGAAAGGGCTCGATCTTCGGGTTGATATCAATCCGAAGGCGGCGAGCTCTTATCGTGGAGACGAAACGCGTATCTGCCAGATCGTGACCAACCTGGTCGGCAACGCCGTCAAATTCACTGACGATGGCCATGTTGCGATCCGTGTGGATCGTACGCGCAAGGGCGGGCAAGTGCGCATCCGGGTCGAGGACACTTGGCCGGGCATCGCAAAGGAAAACCTCGATCGTGTTTTTGATCGGTTCAGCCAGATCGATGAAACTGACACACGTGAATTCGGTGGTTCCGGCCTCGGTCTGGCTATTTCACGTCAGTTTGCACGCTTGATGGGCGGTGACATCAAGGTGCGCAGCAAGCTGGGAGGCGGAAGTTGTTTCACAGTGACGCTTCCACTCGATCAGGTGAAATCCCCTGAGTTGCCAAAGGCGCTTGTGTTGCCGAAAAGTGAAACGGGCGAGAACTCCGGTTTCAATGTCCTCGTCGTTGAGGATATCGCCTCTAACCGCTTCCTGTTGGCTCAATTCCTCAAGGCGTCCGGTCACAAGGTTATTGAGGCTGAAAACGGTCGTGAGGCGCTGGAGTATCTGGACTCGGACGCCGGTATTGATGTCGTGCTCATGGACTTGCAGATGCCGGTCATGTCCGGTGACGACGCGCTTCGCGAAATCCGCAGGACCCAGGAATCCTATCGCAATGTGCCGGTGATCATGGTCACTGCGGATGCTGACACAGGGACAAGCGAAACCCTGCGGGCAGCCGGGGCGACAGCCTGTCTGACCAAGCCAGTCGATTTTGTTGCCTTGAAGGGCGAAATCGTAGGTGCTGTTGCACCGCGTCGGGCCGCGTGACACCCGATTCTCGGCGTCAGATGGAGCAAACTCCGCTGATGTGAAGACCGTTCGCTGTGTAATTTCTTTCGCGAAAAAGGATGCGGCTGCTCCTCCGAATCTCTCTCGCGAACAACGCTACGAAAATACCCGAAATATATGAAATGATTTGATTCCTGTGCTTTGTAGCACTTTTTATGAACCGGCTCCTCACATTCGGGACCGGTGAAAATCGAAGACGCGACATGGTGTAAAATTCGTGAATTCGCAAAATTTTTATAAAACTGTCACGTAACAGGAGCATACGGCAAAACCGAGCTTCGATACTGCGCGAAATTTCGTGCAGTCGTTGTTTCAGGGACAGGGCCGTAGCTTCATGGCAGCCATCAACAGACTTTCTATCCACGCTCGGGTCGGTATTCTTGCCGGTTTGTCGGCATTCGCGATCATCGCGTTGCTTTCGGTATTCTTCGTCAGTCGGGTGCAAACAGACGCAGCCATCGAGCGCGAGCTTGAGTTTGCCGAAGTCAAACGCCTTGCGCTTGAGATGGAGGTCGGCGCCCTGCAGATGCGCCGTCGGGAGAAGGATTTCCTGCTGCGCAGGGATATCGAATATCTCGACCGCTACCTGGTTGACGCAGACTCCGTTGCTCGGGTTATCAGCGACATTGAAGCCCACGAACTTGATGCCGTCTCCCGAGCCGCCGCAGGTCGCCTCGCTGAGGCGCTTCCACGCCACCGTGTCGCGTTTGAACGCGTTGTCGCTCAGGCTGTGGAACTTGGTTTGACGCCAAGCGAGGGCCTTGAAGGACGTTTGCGCGCCTCTGTCCACGCGGTCGCGACCCGGCTCAATGAATTCGGGGACGCGGAGCTGACTGTCCTGATGTTGATGATGCGGCGGCATGAGAAGGACTTCATGTTGCGTGTGCAGTCGCGTTATGTGGATCGGTTCGCTACCCGCCAAGCCGAGTTCGCGGAGTTGTTGGCAACCCGCCCCTTTAGCGCTGCTGATCAGGCCGAGATCACCCAGTTGATGCAGAACTACGGCCGTGATTTCCGGGCCTGGAGCGACATCCGTCTGCAGTATGATGAAGATACGGTCACGCTTTCCGCGGTTTTCGCTGAGATGAGCGCCGACCTTGATGCCGTTCTAAGTCAGGCACGCGCGGGTCGCGAAGCCGCCCTGATCGAGCTCGAGGCGTCACGGTCCCAGATTTTGCTAACCAGCATGGCCGTTGT
>CBFHQE010000012.1:0-6050 GCA_965657935.1 Maricaulis sp.
CATAGAAATTGGCAGGAATTATTGACGCGTCAATAATTCCTGCCAATTTCTATGCATTTCTTATCACGCTTAACACTCGCTTAAGGCTCATAAGCGGAAAATGCCCCCGTGAATCGCTGTTAACCTTAATATCCGTACACGGGGTCGATCATGACGCTCAATCTCTCCATTCCGGAAACGACCGAACTGCGGCCGCGCATCGTCGTCTTTGGTGTCGGCGGCGCAGGGGGAAATGCGGTTAACAACATGATCGAGTCGAGCCTGGAAGGGGTCGACTTCGTTGTCGCCAATACAGACGCACAGGCATTGACGCGCTCACAGACTGAAAAACGTGTCCAGATGGGCGCGGCCATTACCGAAGGCCTGGGCGCGGGTGCGCGACCGGAAGTTGGTGCGCAGTCTGCCGAAGAGGCGATCGACGAAATCCGCGAGCACCTGGGCGGTGCTCACATGGTGTTTATCACCGCCGGCATGGGCGGTGGAACCGGTACAGGCGCAGCGCCCGTCGTGGCGGCAGCCGCTCGCGAGATGGGCATCCTGACCGTTGGTGTCGTGACCAAGCCATTCCATTTCGAAGGCAGCCGCCGGATGAAAATGGCCGAGAACGGTATCCAGCAGCTGCAGGATCATGTCGACACGCTGATCGTGATCCCCAACCAGAACCTTTTCCGCATCGCGACTGAAAAAACGACCTTTGCCGAAGCGTTTTCAATGGCGGACCAGGTTCTGCATTCAGGCGTCCGTGGCATCACCGACCTGATGGTAATGCCCGGTCTAATCAATCTCGATTTTGCCGATGTTCGCGCTGTGATGAACGAGATGGGCAAGGCAATGATGGGAACCGGCGAGGCCGAGGGCGAGAAGCGCGCTGTTGAAGCTGCGCAGGCTGCCATCTCCAACCCGCTACTGGATGATGTTTCCATGAAGGGCGCGACAGGCGTTCTGATCAACATCACCGGCGGATACGACATGACCCTTTACGAGGTCGACGAAGCCGCCAACGAGATCCGCGCTGAAGTTGATCCTGATGCCAACATCATCGTGGGTTCGACATTCGATGAGAACATGGAAGGCTCCATGCGGGTATCTGTCGTCGCGACAGGTATTGAGGCAGAGGCGATGGTTGCTCCGGACCCGCGTGCGCGCACGCGTCCTGTTGAACGCCAGCCCGCCGTGGCCGCTCAGCCCGCCGCTACCAGCAACAATTCCAATGACGCAATCCTGCCATGGAAGCGCATGAATACGGACCGTCCAGGTCGTGTGATTGCCGAGCAGCAGGGCAGCGAAGTCTCCCACCAGGGCCAGGACCCGTCCAACGAAGCGGAAGTCCAGGCTGCACCGATGAAAATGGCTGCTGGCGCCGAGGAATTCACGGATGCCGTTGCCGAGCATCGAGAACTGCCGAGCGCCGATCCGTTTGTCGCTCCCGCAGAGCAGTTCGGCCAGGCGCCAGTGGAAGCACCACAGGTCGTCGTGGACCGCGAGCGTCTCCAGCGTGAGGCCGAGACCCTGAACGCGCGGTATGAGCAGCGTCGGGCCACCGAGGCTCCGTTGCTTGCCGCACCAACGCCTGAAGCACCGGCGGAAGAACCCAAACGCGGGTTTTCCCTCTTCGGTCGCCGTCGGAAACCGGCTGACAGCGCGCCGAAAACAGCGCCTGTCGCGCCCAAGGCGCCCAGTGTTCAAGCGCCGCGCGGACCGTCTGGAGACCTTTTCGGCGACAGTCTTGATGAAGGTGATCTGGAGATTCCGGCCTTCCTGCGACGTCAGGCCAACTGATCGGAACTGCCGCGTAACAAACCGCAACAAAGCTTTAATTGAAGTCTGGCCGCCCCTGTCGTTCTCTGTAAGCGAAGGGGCGGCTTTTTTAGTCGCTATTGGTAACCATAAGACGACGGCGAGTTGTTGTGATTAACCGGCAAACATTGGCGGCACCAGTTGTATGCGCTGGCGTAGGGCTCCACAGCGGCGACCATGTCCGCCTGGTGATGCAGCCGGCTTCAGCGGGCACAGGCATCGTCTTTATCCGCACTGACATCAAATCCCACGACAATCGGATTGAGGCGCGTGCCGATGCGGTCTCCGGGGTTCGTCTGGGTACTACAATTTCAAATGCAGCCGGAGCGTCCGTGGCGACGGTCGAGCACCTGATGGCGGCACTCGCCGGTATCGGTGTCGATGACGCCATCATCGAGCTCGACGGACCGGAACTGCCGGTCATGGACGGATCGTCTGCTCCATTTGTCGAGCTGATTCACACGGTCGGCCTGAAGGCGCACGCCATGCCGCGGCGCGCAATCCAGGTTCTCAAGCCGGTTGTCATTGAAACCGAAGGCCGTCGGGCCAGTTTTCTGCCGGCTCTGCGCCCGATGATCGAGGTGGATATCAGCTTCGAACACCAGGCTGTCGGCCGCCAGAGCTGCATTTTTGACGTCACTCCGGACATCTTCGCTGAAGATATCGCCGGCGCCCGTACGTTCGGCTTCAAGAAAGATTATGAGGCACTGCTTGCGGCCGGGCTCGCGCGCGGCGGTTCCATGGACAACGCCGTAGTGCTGGATGACGAGGGCGTCGTTAATCCGGAAGGTCTGCGTTTCGCTGACGAGTTCGTTCGCCACAAGGCGCTAGATGCCCTGGGTGACCTCTATCTGGCTGGCGCTCCCATTCTCGGTCGCTACTCTGCGAGCCGGCCCGGCCATGCCATCAATAATGAGGCGCTTCGGGCTCTGCTCAACGACACCTCAGCGTGGAAAATGGTCCCGATGCGCGGTGGTGTGACCCGGGAAGTGGCACTCGCCAAATCCTGAAATTCGGTCCACTTACTGACAGGGGCCTTTTGCCCCGGCGAATGATCCGCTACAAAGCTGTTCAAGACTGGCCGATATCGGCTGATTAGCTACAAGAGTCGTGTTGATGCCTGTTTCGCCGCGCCTGATCGTTCCCGTATTCATTTCCGCCATCCTGGCCTCTTGCGCCAGCCGTGTGGACAGCTCTGTCGCCTATGTCGAGCGACCGGTTGAGACGATTTACGCGGAAGCGTTCGAGACCATGGATCGTCGCCAGTATCGTCTGGCAGCGGCGCAATTCGACGAAGTCGAACGCCAGCACCCTTACTCCGAGTGGGCGCGTCGCTCCATGTTGATGGCAGCGTTCGCCAATTATGAGTCCCGCAATTACGAAGAAGCGATCTCCGATGCTCAGCGTTTCATCTCGCTGCACCCGGGTAATCGCAATACGGCCTACGCCTATTACCTGATTGCGATCTCCTATTTCGAGCAGATCATGGATGTTGGCCGCGATCAGCAGACCACGCAGCAGGCGATGGAAGCCCTTCAGCAGGTCGTCCGTCGTTTCCCGGAGAGCCGCTACGCTACGGATGCGCGTCTCAAGATCGATATGACGCGGGACCACCTGGCTGGCAAGGAAATGGATGTCGGTCGCTGGTATCTGCGCCGTAATTTCCACCTGGCCGCCATCAACCGCTTTCAGAATGTGATCGCGGAATACGAGACCACATCGCATACTCCGGAAGCCTTGCACCGTCTTGTGGAGTCCTATGTGGCGCTTGGCATCGACGAAGAGGCCCGTCAGGTCGCGTCTGTCCTGGGCTATAACTTCCCGGGCAGTGAGTGGTACGACGCGAGTTATTCGCTTTTGTCCCGCGAGGGCATCGCCCTGGACGAAGGCATTGAGCAACGTGATCCGAGCTATTTCCAGCGCGCTTGGCGCCGGCTGTTCGGTTAAGCGGCGAGGTTTCACCGCGCCGGATGCTGCAATCCCTCTCAATCCGCAATGTGGTCCTGATCGACACGCTTGATGCGGCATTCGAGAGTGGCCTGTGCGCGTTAACCGGCGAGACCGGTGCCGGAAAATCCATTCTTCTCGGAGCCCTCGGGCTGGCGCTGGGCGAACGCGCTGATCGGGCGCAGGTGCGGACCGGTGCGTCCGAGGCGCGCGCGACCGCTGAATTCGATTTGCCGCCCGGCCATGGCGTTGAGGTTATCCTCGAAGAGGCTGGCATCGATCTGGAGCCCGGTGAGCCTGTCGTTCTGCGCCGACGCCTGAGCGAGGACGGACGGTCTCGCGTTCATGTCAATGACCAGGCCGCCAGCGTTGGCCTTCTGCGCCAGCTGGGGGAGGTTCTCGTCGAGATTCATGGTCAGCATGATGGCCGTGGCCTGATGGATCAAAAGACCCATATCGGCTATCTCGACGCCTATGCGGACCATGATGGCTTGCTGGCAGCAGTAGGTGGGGCCTGGAAGGGTGTCGTATTGGCCCGGGACCGTCTGGATGATCTGATCCGCTCCAATAATGCCACGGAGAGCGAGCAGGATTATCTGCGTCACGCCCTGGGGGAGCTGGATGAACTTGACCCGCATGAGGATGAAGAGGGCGCCCTGGCGGATGAACGCCAATTCCTGATGGGGGCTGAACGCGCCCTGGACGATCTGAAATCTGCGCAGGAAGCGCTCCGGGGCGATGGCGGCGGGCTGGAAAACAAGCTCAACAATGCTTTGCGCGGTCTCGACCGTGTCCGCGAACAGATCGGGGGCGGAGGAGAGGCTGGCAAGGCGTTGGAACGGGCTTCTTCCGCGATTGACCGTGCGCTGATCGAGTTCGAGGAAGCCGGCGAGGCACTGTCGGATGCAGGCCAGGCTTTCGATGTTGAGCCCGGACGCCTGGAGGCTGTGGAGGAGCGCCTATTTGCGTTGCGCGGAGCCGCTCGCAAACACTCCGTCGCTGTCAGCGAGCTGAATGCCTTGCGTAATCGTTTCGCCGATCAATTGCAGGCGATCGACGATGCGGGTGAATTGATCGCTGAAGCCGAGAAATCCCTGAAATCGGCACAAGCAAATTATGACGCGGCGGCGCGGGAGCTGAGCAGGAGCCGGAATGAGGCTGGCAACAGGCTGGAGAACCAGGTCGCCGAGGAATTGGCGCCGCTCAAGATGGACAAGGCCAGGGTGCGCGTCAGCGTTATCGATGACCCGGAGCGCGCCGGCGTGAAAGGCTGGGACAAGGTGGTGTTCGAAGTCTCGACCAATCCGGGCGCGCCTTTCGGTGCGCTGGACAAGATTGCGTCCGGTGGAGAGTTGTCGCGTTTTGGCCTCGCGCTGAAAGTTGTTCTCGCGGGTCGGGATCAGGGTCTTGTCATGGTCTTTGACGAGGTCGATCAGGGTGTTGGTGGCGCGGTCGCAGACGCGGTCGGACGGCGCCTCAAACGCCTGTCGCAACACGGGCAGACCCTGGTGGTGACACATTCCCCGCAAGTGGCCGCTGTTGCTGACCACCACTGGAAAATCGAGAAGTCCGACGACAGTGAGGGCGGGGTGCGCACCACGTTGCGCCTGCTCAAGGGCGATGAACGTCGCGAGGAGGTCGCTCGCATGCTGTCCGGCGCTGATATTACTGATGCCGCACGCGCACAGGCCGATGCATTGATGGCGGTTGAGGCTTAGTCTGTCGCTTGAGAGTGATTCCGAGGGGGATGCCGTGAGCGCGCTGAAAGACGTCGATGATCTGAACGAAACCGAGGCACGTGGCGAGCACGCTCGCTTGGCCCAGGAGATCGGACGGCACGACAAGGCGTACTACGAGCATGATGCGCCCAAAATTTCGGACGCTGCCTATGATAGTCTTCGTCAGCGATTGGTTGAGATCGAGCGGCGTTTTCCCCAATTGGTAGATCTGTTATCGCCGACCCAGCGGGTCGGTGCGGCGCCTTCAGGCCGGTTCGGCGAGATCACACACGCCGTGCCTATGCTGTCGCTGGGCAATGCTTTCAACGACGATGATGTTGAGGACTTCATTGCCCGTATTCGCCGCTTTCTCGGCCTTGATGAGGCCGAGCTGGTCGAGATTACGGCGGAGCCCAAAATCGACGGCCTGTCTGCCAATTTGCGTTACGAGAAAGGCCAACTGGTCTCCGGCGCTACGCGAGGCGATGGTGCGACAGGTGAAGACGTCACGCGCAATCTGATGACATTGGGGGATATTCCGCATGCCTTGCCCGGCGATGACTGGCCGGATGTGCTGGAGGTCCGGGG
>CBFHQE010000012.1:6060-33865 GCA_965657935.1 Maricaulis sp.
CTATATGTCCCATGCGGACTTTGCCGCCCTTAATGCGCGTCAGATCGAACTGGGCAAGCCGGAATACAAGAATCCGCGCAACGCCGCGGCAGGGTCACTGCGCCAGATCGACCCGTCTGTGACGGCGCAGAGGCCGTTGCGGTTCTTCGCCTATGCCTGGGGTGAGCTGTCCCAGCCGCTTTCCGGTTCCCAGTTTGACGCCGTGCGCAAGTTCGATGCCTGGGGTTTTCAAACCAATTCGCATATGAAGAAGTGTGCGACTGTTAGTGAGGTCCTGGAGGTTTATCGCACTATCGAAGCGCAAAGGGCGACGCTGGGTTATGATATCGATGGCGTCGTTTACAAGGTTGACCGCCTGGACTGGCAGGAACGCCTGGGATTTGTCTCTCGCGCGCCACGCTGGGCCATCGCCCACAAATTCCCTGCCGAACAGGCCACGACCTTGCTCGAAGGAATTGATATCCAGGTTGGGCGCACAGGGGCGCTGACACCGGTGGCCCGCCTCAAACCGGTTACAGTCGGTGGAGTCGTGGTGTCCAATGTGACCCTGCACAACGAGGATGAGATTATCCGCAAGGATGTCCGTATTGGCGATACAGTTGTGGTGCAGCGAGCTGGCGACGTCATCCCCCAGATCGTACGCGTCGTCGATGCCGATCGTTTAAATCGCGGGGACGCGTTTGTTTTTCCATCTGAATGCCCTGTGTGCGGCTCCCATGCCCTGCGTGAACATGACGAAAAAACAGGCAAGCTTGATGCGGTGCGTCGTTGCACGGGTGGCATGATCTGTGATGCCCAGCTGAGCCGGAGCCTCGAGCACTTTGTGTCGCGCAAGGCCTTCGATATCGAGGGCTTCGGGACCAAACAGGTCGAGGCGTTCCACGCTGAGGGGCTGGTTGGTGAGCCGTCCGCCATATTTACACTTCGTGAGCGAAACAACTCGGGTGAAATCCTGCCGCCCCTTCAACATCGTGAGGGTTGGGGCGAGACGAGCGCGGCCAACCTTTTCAACGCCATCGATGAGAGACGCAGGATTTCCCTGGCACGCCTGCTCAATGCTCTGGGCATTCGGCATGTGGGTGAGGGCACGGCACAATTGCTGGCGCGAACGTATGGCAGCTGGACGAGTTTCTTTGCTGCCGCCCGGAACCTGGCTGACGAGACCGTCCGGGCAGAGCTTTTGGGCGTCGATGGAATCGGAGAAACGGCGCTGGAAGCGTTGGATCAGTATTTCTCGGAGCCTCACAATGTTGAAGCCCTGGAACGCCTGACTGCCCAGCTGACGATAGAGGATGCCGAGCAGGTTTCCGCGGACAGTCCGGTGGCCGGCAAGACCGTTGTCTTTACCGGAACGCTGGAACGCATGACCCGGGACGAAGCCAAGGCCAGGGCGCAATCGCTTGGGGCCAAGGTTTCGGGCTCGGTTTCCGGGAAAACGGATTTGCTCATCGCCGGCCCGGGGGCGGGGTCCAAGGCCAAGAAAGCTGCAGATCTCGGTGTGGAAACGATCTCGGAAAACGACTGGTTCGAACTGATCGGTGACGCCTAGCGGCTATTCGACCGGTCTGTAGACGCCATCCAGTCGGGGCGCGCCGTCGTGATCTGCCAGATATGTCTGAAGAACCGCACTGAGCACGTCCCAGCGCTCGATCCTGCAGGCGCCGTCTTCCATTTCCTCGATCAGGTCATAGGTCTTGCGGGCCGTATCAGACAGGTCCGAGCAGGACGGGTTGTGATAACTGACCAGCCCGTCGGGATAGACCCAGACGAGGCCGAAGAGATAGTGTTCGTCTGAACGTTTCTGGGCCGCGTAGATGCCTGGAACAAGCTCGCGCAGGCGCACATTATGGTGCGGAAATTCCTCGGTGTCGGATGTGTAAATCCAGCCTCTGCGTTCAATCTCACCAGTCCAGGTCGGGCGATCAAAAGGGCGACCATCCGGGTGATAGGGCGTGTGGGTATAGATCCCCTCAGCGACCGGGAAATCCGCAGCGCGCCGATTGATCAGCGCGTCCTCGGCGTAAAAACAGCCGCCCAGAAGGGCGGCTGTCAGAAGGATGGTTAGTGTGGGGCGCATCACGGGGTGGCGCCGGCCAGGGGCTCAGTTGCCTTGAGAAGCCAGTCAGCGACCGCGCCTTCAACCAGCGGCAGGATGCGGGTGCGCACGTCCGCGTGATAGGCGTCCATCCAGGCCAGTTCCGCCGGTGTGAGCAGGTGCAGGTCGATCAGGTCCTTGTGGATAGGCGCCATGGTGAGCGTTTCAAATCCCAACATGTCCCGTTCGCCGCCTGGAAGGGCCTTTGCCGGGCTGACGACCTGGAGGTTTTCGACACGAATGCCGTAACCGTCTTCCTTGTAATAACCCGGCTCGTTGGAGACGATCATACCCGGTTCCAGCGCGACCGCACTGGGTGCCTTGGAAATACGCTGTGGACCTTCATGCACGCTCAGGAAGGCGCCAACACCGTGTCCTGTCCCGTGATCATAGTCGAAACCGGCTTCCCAGAGCGGCAAACGTGCCAATGTGTCCAGCTGGGTGCCGGTTGTTCCAACCGGAAACCGCACACGGGACAGCGCGATATGGCCCTTTAGTACGCGTGTGAACTGTGTGCGCATTTCAGCGGTTGGCTGACCAATCGGAACCGTACGTGTGATATCGGTCGTTCCGTCAGGATACTGTCCGCCACTATCGACGAGGTAGAGTGATCCCGGCACCAGTTTGAGATTGCTGTCCTCCGATACACGGTAATGCGCGAACGCAGCATTGCCCTGGGCTCCCGAAATCGTGTCGAAAGACAGGTCTCGCAGTTCAGGAAGCTCCATCCGGATCTCTTCCAGCTTGCGCGCAGCCTGGATCTCGTCGATCTCACCGGACTGGGCTTCAGTGTCCAGCCAGTGCAGGAATTTCGTGATGGCAGCGCCATCGCGGATATGGGCCTGGCGTGAGCCGTTGACCTCGGCCGCATTCTTGGCTGCCTTCGGACGCATCACCGGGTCCTCGAGCTCCTGCACAGAGGCGCCGCCGGCATTGAGCTGGTCGTAGACCCAGGCTGAGGCAGTTGAGGGGTCCACGCGCACCGTCTTGCCCTGCATCTCTTTCAGGCCCGCTGCGAACTCGCTTTCCGGGCGGACAGCGACCTCATTTCCCAGGTGAGTGCGGGTTTCGTCCGTCAGCTTCTCCGGTTCCACAAACAGTGTTGCGGTGCCGTCCTTGTTGATGATTGCCGCGGCCAGGGGCAGGGGCGCCCGCGAGACGTCGCCACCGCGAATGTTGAACAGCCAGGCGATTGAGGGCGGTGCCGTGATGACAGCGGCGTCGGCCGCGCCACGCTCGACCGCGATACCGATGCGGTGACGCTTGGAACCGTGTTCCTCGCCAGCGAATTCCATCGGCTGCGGATTGATCTGCGCCATTGGAGCGGCCGGCCTGTCCGTCCAGGCTGTATCGATCGGATTCGTCTCGACACTGACCAGTTCGACACCGGCCCGGTTGGCGCAAATCTTGAGACGTTTCAGTGATGCGGGGCTATGCAGGCGGGCATCATAACCGATCTTCTCGCCTGCCTTGGCATGGTTTTCGATCCAGCCCGACAGGCCTTCCTCGACCAGGTCGCGGTAATCGAAGATCTCTGCGTCAGCCTGTTGGCGAATCTGCAAGGTGTAACGGCCATCCACGAAGACGGCCGCGCGGTCTTTCATGACGATTGCGGCCCCTGCGGAACCGGAAAAGCCGCTGATCCACAACAGGCGTTCATTGCAGTCCGGCAGATACTCGTTGTCGTATTCATCCTCATGCGGGACGAGAAAGCCATCAAGGTCGAGAGCGTTCAGTTCTGCGCGGAGTTTCGGGACGTTGTCGCGACCAAATTGCGGGCCGCCCTTGACGTCGAAAGTCTGGGAAATCATCTGGGTCATGGGCGGACACTAGGCCCGCTCCGTGACGGTTTCAATCTGTGTGCGGCAGCGCCTTGCGAAAGCGCATTGCCGACTTGCCAAACTGGCTCTGCCGCATTGATGCGAAAAGGCGCAATAGGCTTGGCAACTGATGGAGAAGCCGATGTGCCCGATGGATGATTTTTTGCGCCTGAATTCCGGTGACAGCCTTAACCGCGCGCTCGACCGCAATCGCCAGCGTGCCGGCATTCGTGTTCGCCAGCGTACCACCGATGTGGACGCCTTCCTGTCGGCGTGCGGTATCAAGGGCAAACGCCGATAACTACTCGGCCAGATGCCCCAGGGCTTCGATGCGGATAGTGACGGTGTCACCGATCAGCGCAGAGGCGGTCGTATTGCCGAAATCGGAGCGATCTAGGCTGGCGCTCATCGAGAAGCCAGCGCCCTCGCGCCCGCCCATGGATGGGTCGGCCCCGATGCGGTTGAGATCGACGTCAAAGGTGACGGTTTGCGTCACGCCCAGCAGGGTAAAATCGCCTGTCACGCGAGCGCTGTCCTCGTCGATCAACTCAATAGCAGTTGAAGAGAAACGGATTTCCGGGTGCTGGGCCGTATTGAGAAAGCCGGGCCCGTTGACCGCCTGATCGCGGGAGGCGAGTCCGGTCCAAACGGTCGGTGTGTCGACGGTTGCGGTGACGCGGCTGTTTTCCGGATGGTCCATATCCAGAACGATCTCGCCGGAACTGTCCGGAAACACGCCGACCGTGGCGGCATAGCCGAAACGCTGTACCTCGAAAACGATATGGGTATGGTCCGGGTCGATGATGTAGGTGCGCTCTTCAGCGAAGGCGGGGGCAGCCAGGAAAAGCGCACCCAGGGTCGTCATCAGTGACTTCATCATGTCCTCCCAGAGACTGTTTTGATGAAATCATCTCACGCGCGCACGCTCAACGCACGACGAGGCACGATCGGTTGAGTATTCCGACATTTTCGTAAGGTTGGCCGGGTTACCCGTCTTCGGACTCACCGTTTTCCGCGCCACAGGTCTGGGCCAGCCGTTCTTCTGTCCAGGCCTCGACCATCAACGGCAAGCCCAGCACCTGCCGGCGCTCGTCCAGGGTAACCTGTTGCTCGATACTGCCCGGATTGACCTGGCCATTCAGACAGGTCTCTGCGGTTCCGAACAATTGCGGCTGTCCGGTCATGATCCGCCAGGTGTCCGCGCGCCGGGCATAGGATGGACCGTCGATCAGACCCATCATGGCGACACCCTCCAGTGCCGCCACGATCGTGCCCTCGGCGGTTTCATCGCGTTGGGCCCAGTTGAGGATTTGCCGCCCCATCCGGGTTTGTTCGGCGTACAGGACCGGGAAAAACTCCGGGTCCAGCTGCGCAATCGCCCAGGCGGTATTGGCACCTTCGACCTCGCGGATGGTGTCCGCGGTTTCGCGCAGGATTTCCCCGTGCGCTCCTTCATCCAGGTCGCTGCGTGCGATGACGGGCAGAAGCTGTTCGGACAGGAAGCGTTCTCGGGCGCGTCGCGCGCCCAGCTCGGCGGCGAGGTTGCCATAGGCAGTCCAGGACCCGTCAATCTGGGCGATCAGGCTCGCGGCGTCCGTTGGAGGCGGCGATGGCTGTTCTTCCTCGGCGCCGATGAGGGCGCCCTCGATCTCGGAGTCCTGTGGTTCGGGAAGCTCAGGCTGGGCCTGATCCTGCAGGGAAACACTCAGGGCAAGGGCGAAGAGAAACATGCATACGGCTCCGGTGTTGGGTTTCGCCGCAGTTTAACCGGGTTCGTGTCGAGCGGAAGACAAAACAAAAGCGGAAGAGCCCTGGAGCTCTTCCGCTTTTTGTTTAGCTTGTGAAGTTCTGCTTGGGGACCGGAGGCGATCCGGTCCCAAACCCCTGGGCTGACAGGGGTAGCAGCGCTTCAGGCTTAGGCGAAGGTGCTGCCCAGCGCGATCGTCATGACGCCGAAGACGCCAGCAACGAACAGGACATTGATCACCGTAGCCAGGGTTTGCGTTACGCGTTCCATTTGACTGTCCTTTCGGTTTTCTTGCTCACGGGCCCTCCCGCGATGCCTCAGGGTAAATAATGGGTTACGACAGAAACTGAAGAGACGTTTCGCGAACGCACCATTGCAAAAATGCATGGATTAAGCTAAAGTACATGAAATAACAGATTGGTAATGTTTCGGCCTGACCCGTAATGGGGCTGGAAACGCCCTGCAGGAAGGGCGCTGGCTTGCCAATCTGGCTGGAGCAGCCTAACCAGCGAAGATGATGAACATCCTGCTGATCGGTGCCGGTGGAGCCCTGGGCGCCATCTCTCGCCACTATGTAGGGCAGCTTGCCCTGCGGACAATGGGCAGCGGCCAACCCTGGGGTACGCTCAGCGTCAATATTCTGGGCGGTCTGCTGATGGGCCTGCTGGTGGGATGGCTGGCCGCAACCGAACGCGCCGGCGCCACATCCATCCGTTTGCTGGCGGCTGTAGGCTTTCTGGGCGGGTTCACGACCTTCTCGGCCTTTTCGCTGGAAATGCTACGCATGCTTGAAACACGTGCCTGGATGACCGCTTTCGCCTATGCAGCGGGATCCGTCATCCTGTCCGTGGGGGCTGTAATGATCGGTTTGATGATTATGAGGAAAGTCTGGGCATGAGCCGGGTACAGAAAATCACCGTCGAAAAAGGCGAGGAAGACAGCCGTCTGGATCGATGGTTCAAACGCCGCTTTCCACACATCACCCAGGGTCAGATCCAGAAACTCTGTCGCAAGGGCGAGATCCGTGTCGACGGCGGCCGGGTTAAGCCTGACAGCCGGATGAGCCCGGGCATGGAAGTGCGTGTGCCGCCGCTTCCTGATGCCAAGGAGATGCGCGCCAAGAACACGCTCAGCGATCGTGATATCGAATACGTCAAATCCCTGGTCATCTTCGAAGACGACGACCTCATTGCCTTCAACAAACCCTCCGGCCTCGCAGTGCAGGGCGGATCCAAGACGACACGCCATCTCGACGGTCTGCTGGACGCTTTTGGTGAGGGGCTTCAGCGCCCGCGTCTGGTCCACCGGCTCGACAAGGACACGTCCGGTGTCCTGGTGGTTGGAAAGTCACCGGCCGCGACCGCGCGTCTCGCAAAGGCCTTCCAGTCCCACAAGACCAAGAAGACCTATTGGGCTATCGCCATCGGTGTGCCCAAACCCCGGCTGGGTGAGGTAAAGGGTTTCATGAAGAAGACCGCCGGCGCCGGTGGTGATCCCGATCGCGAGGTCATGACATCCGCGCGCCATGGCGAAGAGGGCGCTCATCACGCGCTTAGCCGTTACACGGTCGTTGCCGATGCAGGGCAAAAGGCGAGCTGGGTGGCACTGCGCCCGGTCACCGGTCGGACCCACCAGCTGCGTGTTCACCTGCAGGCCATGGGGACTTCGGTTCTGGGGGACAAGAAGTATCCTTGTCACCGCCCGGCTCCGGAAGATCTCGACCAGAAACTCTGCCTGCACGCGCGTCGCCTCGCATTGCCGCGCGCCAATGGCAAGACGCTTGTGATCGAGGCCCCGTTGCCCAAACACATGAACCGGATTTTCGGCATGCTGGGCTTTGACCTGCGCGATGCGGATGAAGAGATGATCGAGGAGCAGCTGGCCTAGCCTTTCCCCTTCGCCACCATGCGCGCCTTGAAAGCCGCCATCTGTTGGTCTGTTGCAGGCTTTTGATGCTCTGCTTTCCACTGGGCGTAGGGCATGCCGTAAACGCGTTCGCGACCGTCATTCTTGCCGGCTTGCAGACCCTCGGCCTCTGCCGCCTCGGCCCACCAATCCCCCAGGCAGTTACGACAGAAATCGGCGAGGATCATCAGGTCGATATTCTGGACATCCTTGTTGGCGTCGAGATGGGTCAGCAGGCGGCGGAAGGCGGCGGCGTCCAGGCGGTCGCGCTGGTCATCGGTAAGCTGATCGAGCATGGCGGTCCTTCAAGGCTTGTCTTGCGGCGCGAGTGCGCCTAGTCAGCGGGCGAAGCCAAGAGGTAATTCGCATGACGTCTCAGCTCAAGCTCGCTATCTGGGATATTGACGGCACCATCATCGACAGCCGCAAGATTATCCAGCGTGCCATGGACCGCGCCTTCAAGCGCGCGGGCCTGGGTGGGATCGATTATGATCGCACGCGAACTATTGTCGGTCTTGAGTTGACCGAAGCTGTCTTGAAACTGGCCCCGGTGGATTATCCAGCCGAGCGCATCCCCCAGCTGGCGACCTTCTACAAGGAGGCCTTTGTCGAACAGCGCCAGGAGCCGGGTTTCGAGGAGCCGCTCTATGAGGGCGCTCTGGAGACGATCGAGCGGCTTGCGGATGAGGGCTGGTTGCTGGGCGTGGCGACCGGCAAGGCCCGCCGCGGGCTGGATATCGTCTTCGAGCATCACGATTTGCACAAATACTTCCAGACATTCCAGACGGTTGATGGAGGTCCGGGAAAGCCGCATCCGCGCATGGTCCTCGATGCGATGGGCGAGACGGGCACAGTCGCGCACCAGGCCGTGATGATCGGCGACACGCTGTTTGACATGCAGATGGGGCGCAATGCCGGCGTGCACACACTGGGTGTCAGCTGGGGTTTTCATACGGTTGACGAAGTTCGTGAGGGAGGGGCGCATGAAATCCACCACCGCTTCGACACGCTGAACACGGCACTGGACCAGTTCGCCCTTCGTGTGGAAGAGAGCGCAGTATGACTGATAACTACGAAACCAAACCCGGCGTCCGCATTCCCGGCCCGCAGGATAATCTGCCCAAACGTTTCTACAAGGACGTGACGGTTGACGCGATCGACGAGGGTTTCGAAGTGCGTCTCGATGGCCGCGGTGTGAAAACGCCGGGCCGCAATTCAGCGATTCTTCCGACTGAAACCCTGGCTCAGGCACTCGCCGAGGAATGGGCGGCACAGGGCGAGCGTATCGATCCGATGAGCATGCCGATGACACGGCTGAGCTATGTCACGCTGGACCGTCTGGACATCCCGGCCACCGTCGCCGAAATCACCAAATACGCCTCCACGGACCTCTTGTGTTTCCGTGCGCCGGAACCGGAAGACCTGATTGCTGCACAGGCTGCGGCCTGGGATCCGCTGTTGCGCTGGGCGGAGGACGTGCTGGGCGCGCTTCTGGTGCCGGCCACGGGCGTCGTTCCGATCGATCAGGACCCCATCGCTCTGACGTTGATCCATAACCGGGCAGGCGAGCTTGATCGTTGGCGTCTGGCAGCCCTGGCCCAGGCGACGGCGCTGACTGGATCGGCTGTGCTGGGTTTTGCCCTGCTGGAGAAGCGCATTGATGGTGAACAGGCGTTCGCCCTGTCCACGCTGGATGAGCACTACCAGGCCAGCCATTGGGGTGAGGATGCCGAGGCGAAAGAGCGTCTGGACAATCTCAAGATCGAGATCTTGGCTGTGGAGCGGCTGCTCAACGCGCTCTAGATACCGCGAACGGCCGTCAGCGTATCCAGGCGGCGCCAGGCCTTGGCCGGCCATCTCGAGACCGGCCCCAGAGGCAGGGCGCTGGCCAGGCGGTCCAGCCCTCGGCCCGCGGCCAGCGCGGCGCTGGACAGTGACAGGCTTGAAATCTCCCCGCGCATGATGTCGAAGCTGGCGTTCGAGAAGCGTTTCTTGAAGTCATACGTGCCGGGGCCGAGATGCATGTGCGTCGGACCGAGATCGGTCAGCTCGCGCGTCATCTCGCGGAAGAGCAGCAGGCCCGGCGCGACATTCGACAGCTTCGGATCATAAGCTGGGAACCAATAGTGAAGCACATCGCGTGAGCGCATGCCGAAATGGGCTGCGACAACGCGCCCGTCCAGTTCCATCGTTGACAGGCAACCGGCGAGACGGTCGCTGCGATGCTGCATCAGGGCAGCGACAAGCTGACGGGCCCAGGCGCCGTGGAAGACGTCAGTCGCGCCGGTCGCGGCGTATTGCGCGCGCTTGTAGGTCATCAGCGTGTCTAGAGCCTCGCTGCGCGTATCATCTGTGCGATAGACAACTTCGCCGCCCAGCTCGCCCAGCTTGCGCTCCCGGGCCCGCAGATTGCGCATCGTCTTGGCCTCGGCTTTCTGTCGACCCTCCCAATAGGCATCCTGACCATCAGACAGATCGACCACCCAGGATGCCTCCGGCGAATGTCCGTTTTCACCCAGTTCCGCCTGGCTCGCCAGCGCACCATCATAAATCAGAGTGCCGAACAATCCGGCCTTCAACTGATCGATGAAACGCAGATCCGGATCATCGGTGACCAGGCCATGATGATCACCCATGGGCCCGCCAAGTGGCCGGAAGACCCCGCTCATGGATTTCTGGAACGGCAGGAATCCGGCCGGTGCACCATCCCGATAAAACACAGCGACGCGGGTGTCCGCTCGGACACGCGCCATCAACTCCGCAAACTCCAGCTCGAAATAGGGAGAGGCGAGGTCCGGTGAGCCGTCGACAAATCCCTGCCAGTACTGACGCAGGCGTGGCGACAAATTCTGGACTTTGAGAATTTCGCAGGACGTGGCGTAATGGGACATGGGCTTCTCCTCATGGCCTTTCATGCAAGCACAAGGCCAGTTCGGGCCCGGTTTTTCGCGTGGCAGGAGAGTGAGGTTGGCTTCGGAGCGGGCTCATTTTCGAGCTCGATTACAGGGGATTAGCGGGGCAAGAATGCGAAATTTGATGTTGGGCCTGATCGTTTCCGCGATCGCGCCTGCCGCGGCCGCTCAGGACTTTGCCGAAGGGCTTTATGACGGGCGTGATGTTGCGGGCTGGGCCTATTCCCAATCCGGCTCGTTGGGCTCCGGACTGGCGACGTGGATTCCGGTCAGCGGTGGTAGTGAAGTTGACGGCGCGAATTGCAATGTTGGAATGGCCGAAGTCCAGGGCAGTCGCGCGGATTACCTCGAGTATTTCAACGCCGTCACGCCAGAGATTTTTGCGGATCAGATGCGTTCAGCCGGAACCGTCGTGCGCGCGGGGCATCTGACCGAAGTTATTGATCTAGATGGCCGCCCCGCCATGCGAAATGTCCTGACTGCTGAAGTCGGCGGCCAGGCTTTCAATTTTGCGATTGTGTCCATAGCAACCGAAGGTCGGCTGGTGACGCTGACATGTACGGTGCTTGACGGGGGGTATCTTAATCGCATGCAGGAATTTTATGATTTCGCGGAGGGGCTGACGGTGCTGGCCTCCCCGCCCAGGTAATTGGGGAATAATAGTGAAACAAGTTGTATCGAGTGTCGCGGCCTTGCTGGCTTTGGGATCAGGGGCCATGGCCCAGGACCATGTTGATGGTATTTATGACGGTCGTGAAGTGCCGGGCTGGGTCTATAACGAGGAAAGCTCGGAGGCGGTCGGCCTGCCAACCTGGTATCCGGAGGGCGGTGCATTTGCCGGTGCCAACTGCAATCTGGAAACGGTGGCCTTGTCAGCCTCGGCCCAGGAATGGTTGGAAGCGTTTTATGCTGCCAATCCGGCATCAGTCGGGGCGCAGCTACAGGCCTCCGGAGTTGACTGGCGCCAGGGATATCTCACCGAGGTTATCAGTCTGCACGGGCGACCGGCGATGCGAAACCTGTGGGCCGGTGCGTATGAAAACCAGGGTTTCGAGGCGATGATGGTCTCAATTTCCGGCGCCGAACAACTGGTCATCATCCGCTGTTCCATCCAGACCGGATACCTGCTTCCAGCGATGCAGGCCTTCTATCAGTTTGCCAACGATATCGATATCGATACGGCGCCACCTCAATAGGCTGGTAATCAACAGGCGCGTGATGTGATTGCGCTGTCAGGGCGACCTCTGCTATCCCCCTCGCAAGAGAGAGAAAACAGGGGGCGTCCTGCCATGAAAGATGTGCTCGAACAGCTGGAAGCAAAGCGCGATGGCGCGCGGCTCGGAGGCGGTGAAGCGCGGATCGAAAGCCAGCACGCCAAGGGCAAGCTGACCGCGCGCGAGCGTATCGAGCTCCTGCTCGACGATGACAGTTTCGAAGAATGGGACATGTTCGTCGAGCACCGCTGTGTTGATTTCGGCATGGCGGACAAGAAAATCCCTGGCGATGGCGTTGTCACGGGGCACGGCACCATCAATGGCCGTCTGGTCTATGTATTCTCGAAGGATTTCACCGTCTTCGGCGGTTCTCTGTCCGAGACCCACGCTCAGAAGATCGTCAAGATCCAGAAGGCGGCTCTTCAGAATGGCGCGCCGATCATTGGCATTTTCGATGCCGGTGGCGCGCGCATCCAGGAAGGCGTTGCATCTCTGGGCGGCTATGCCGACATCTTCCTGCAGAACACGCTGGCCTCCGGCGTCGTGCCGCAGATCTCCATGATCATGGGGCCGTGTGCGGGTGGTGATGTCTACTCTCCCGCCATTACCGACTTCATCTTCATGGTGAAGGACACCTCCTACATGTATGTGACCGGTCCGGACGTGGTGAAAACCGTCACCAATGAGGAAGTCACACACGAGGACCTGGGCGGTGCGTCCGTACACGCCAAGAAGTCCGGTGTTGCCGATGGTGCGTTCGAGAATGACCTGGAGGCCCTTGTCCAGCTGCGCCGCCTGATCGACTTCCTGCCCTTGTCCAACCGTGAAAAGCCGCCTGTGCGCCCGGTCTACGACCGCGTCGACCGCCAGGAGCCCAGCCTGGACAGGCTGGTCCCGTCCAATCCGAACAAGCCCTATGACATCAAGGAGCTGATCGAGAAAGTCTCGGATGAGGGTGACTTTTTCGAGATCGCGCCGGATTACGCCACCAATATCGTTGTCGGTTTTGGCCGGCTCGATGGTCAGCCAGTTGGGTTTGTTGCCAATCAACCGATGTCACTGGCCGGCGTTCTTGATAGTGATGCCAGCCGCAAGGCGGGCCGGTTTGTGCGTTTCTGCGACGCGTTCAACATCCCGCTTGTCACATTTGTTGACGTGCCGGGTTTCCTCCCGGGCACCAAGCAGGAATATGGCGGTCTGATCAAACACGGCGCCAAACTCCTGTTTGCCTATGCCGAGGCGACGGTGCCGAAGCTGACGGTCATCACTCGCAAGGCCTATGGCGGCGCGTATGATGTGATGAGTTCCAAACACCTGCGCGGTGATGTGAACTATGCCTGGCCGACCGCAGAGATTGCCGTGATGGGGGCCAAGGGCGCTGCCGAGATTATCCACCGGAAAGACCTGGGTGACGCTGAAAAAATGGCCGAACATGTCTCCGAGTATGAGGATCGTTTTGCCAATCCGTTTGTTGCTGCGGGCCGGGGTTATATCGATGATGTGATCATGCCGCACAATACGCGCAAACGCCTGATCAGCGCTCTGCGGACGCTGAAAAACAAGAAGGCGGAAAACCCCTGGAAGAAACACGACAATATTCCGCTCTAGGAGCGGGGCGTTGTCGCGAGTTTCTCCCTGAACGTCTTCACTTCCTTGCGGCTGACCGGGATTTCAATACCCGTGCTCAGGTGGGCCGTATACTTGCTGCCCGGTTTGGATCGAACTTCAGAGACATGTGCCAAATTCACCGCATAGGAGCGGTGGAGCCGGTAGAAGTCAGCCGGTAGCGCGTCGGTCAAAGTGTTCAGACTGCGGTTGTCGAGATGTTGTCCGCCATTGGCGAGGTGAACTTCGGTATAATTTCCGGCGGCCTTGAGAAAGATGATCTCGTCGAATCCGACGATGATCATTCGGCCAGTGGTGATGAGTTTGATCTGGGTTGGTTCCGGGCCATGCCTCGGAACAATAAGGTCCGGAAGGCGCAGGCTCAGATAACCCCACAGGACAAGCATCAGCGCATATACAGCCCGGTCCAGGAAATCACTCGGCAATCGGAGCGCGTAGATTCCTATGATGATAAAGATGCCGGCCAGCCAACGGGTTTGGCCCTTGGCATACAGGGCCAGCCAACCGGCTGTTGCGCCGAGAGAGGTCGCGACGGCGATTGTGGATTGGGCGTCGTATCCGGGAAACCTGAGGGTGAAGACGGCGATGCTGATCACAGCGACGGCCTGCAGGACCAGGCCGGAATGCCCGGTGGTCGGCCAGCGCGTGATCACATAGCGCAGTTGGGCCAGGCCGAAGACCAGCAAGAAACCGAACATGATCGCCTGGCGTGGCTGGTGCCAGTCATAGGTGTAGTTGACAAAAGCCCGCGACACCTCGGCCCCGCCAGCGAGAAACAGGGCTGTCAGCGCAAGGGCGAGGTAAAAGGCCCGGGGGTCGCGCCGGGTGCGGCCGAGCCAGCCAATGCCCAGCGCCAGGGCGAGCAGGGTTCCTCCGGTCAGCACCAGTGGGAAGTAGGATCTCAGGGGGCGGCGGTCATCGGCACGGTAGGGAATGATTGCGAGGGCCTGGATGACGGTCATCGGTTCATAACCCGCTCGATGACTGGAAAAGTGCATCAGCAACTCGTTGTTGCTGGCGTGTATGAGCTCCGGCGGGATTGAGAAGACGGCATCTATACGGCCCGGGCTTTCCTCGGTGGCGCTATCTGCGGGGTGTCCCTTCTGGCCGACCAGCCGGCCATTCCAGTATAGATGCGCGGAAAACGGACCGGCAGTTCTAACGGCAAGCGGGCCGCTCAGCCCGTCCAGATCGACATTGTCCCACTTCAACCAACCGGATTGTTGCGGGGTTGGCAGGTCGTAGATGGAGACAGTGCTGTTCTGCCAATCGGCAACTTGCGCACTTTCAAGATCGAGCCGCTGATTGAGAAAACCGACACCGGGCGCGTGATTGGCGGGCTGTGGTGTCGTGGGCGGTGCCAGCACCAGCAGTGCGAGCACAGCCAGTATAAGCGTTCCCAGCTCTAGCCCCGGGCGCAGCGTTGCAAATCGATTGAGCCATTCATCCGACATACGAGCAATTCGCCCCTTTTTGCTCCCGCGGGCAAGGGGCAGGTGCAATTCCGTCGACAGCGCCGGGGGGCGTTGAACAAGACGAGGATGAAAAATGTTGTTTGTGAATACGCTCGCTGCGATGGCTGGTGCCCTGTCCTTGCAGACACCTGTGGAAGAGGCGCAGAGCCGCTTTGATGATTTTGCCGAGGGTTTCCCGGCTCTCAACATTACTGTGATGGTTGAAGGCGACACAGTTTTCGAGGCCGAGGGCGGCATTGCCCGCTCCGAGCGCGACGGACTGGAGGCCGACTATAATTTCTACTCCATCGCCAAGCTCCTGACCTCAATGGCCTATGCCCGCCTGGAGGCGGACCAGGGGCTGGATCTGGATACGCGTGTGCTCGACATCGACCCGGACCTGCCGGCGCACTATGAAAACGTGACGCTTCGCCACCTGCTCAACCATCGCGCGGGTGTACGCCATTATCAGGGCGAACAGGACTGGCGGAGTTTTGCTGAGCGGCGTTGTTCTGTGCCGGAGGATGCCCTGGGGCATTTCATCGCTGATCCCCTGATCCACCAGCCGGGAACGGACTTGCAATACACCACATTCGGTTATGTGCTGTTGAGCCACTTGCTGGTTCAGCTTACCGAGACTTCAAGCTTTGACGCCGCCATGTCATCTGTTCTAGGCGCGGTCTATACCGCCCACACGGACCGGGAGGGCGCTGAGAAAGCGGCCAACATGTTCGGCAATCTGCGCAGCGCGCGTGAGCTTGAGGACATGTCGGCCGAATGCAAGTTCGGCGGCGGCGGCTTGCTCGCATCAACTCATGATCTCGCCGGGATGGGTCAGGCCCTGGCAACAGGTGAGGTGCTGAACCTGGAGGCGCTCACCGCAGCGATTGGCGCCGAGCAGGGTGTGTTCGGCACGGCGGCGGGTTATAGCGAAGCCAACAATGCGCATTACGCGGCACATTCCGGGGGCTCCCCAGGTGGGCGGGCTTTCCTGCTGGTGTTCATTGAGCCGCAAGTCGTGGTGGCCGTGACGTCCAATTTTGACGGCCCCAATCACGGAGAGTTTGCCATTGGCATGGCCGGCTTGCTGGGTGGGCTTGACGTCGCTAGGTCCGAATAGCGACCAGCGTTTCCCAGCCTTCGATCGGTTCGCGGCGGGTCACCTCGAGGCCCGCCGCTTGATAGGCTGTGCGCACCCATTCTTCCTGTTCGGTCAGCAGGCCGGACAGGATCACCTTGCCGCCTGGCGTCAGGCTCTTGGCGATCCCCGGTGCCAGCTCAACCAGTGGCCCGGCGAGAATGTTGGCGAAGATCAACTCGAATTGGCGACCGGCCAGTTTCGGGTGATCCAGGCCCTCGGCGACGAAACAGTCGATACCTGGCGCTGCGTTCTTGATGCAGTTGGCGTCGCTTTCCTCCACCGCCTCCGGATCAATGTCCGAGGCGAGGATTTCGGCGTCCGGCAGCGTCTTGGCAGCTGCGATGGCGAGCGCCGCTGTACCGCAGCCCAGATCAAATACCGTCCCTGGAGTTTCACCGTTCAGCAGCATTTCATCAAATGCCAGCAAACAGCCGCGTGTTGTCCCGTGGTGGCCGGTGCCGAAGGCGGGACCAGCCTCGATTTCCAGCTGAACCATACCAGTCGGCACATCATCGCGCTGATGTTCGCCAAACAGCGCAAACCGGCCCGCTTCAACAAGCTGAAGGCCTGCCAGCGAGAGCTTGACCCAGTCTTCATCCGGGAGCGTCGCGGTTTCGATTACTATGCCATCCGGCAAGCCGGTCTGTGAACGAAAGGCGGAAATGCCGGGCTCAGTGACAAACAGGACATCGAGTTTCGCAGCCTGTTTGTCATCAAAAAGCGACCAGGAGAGCGGTTCCAGTGTCGCGCTTGCGTCAAGGCGCTCAGCCGCGTCGGCCAGGGTCGCAAAGTCGCTGTACGCTGTCAGGCGCCAGACAGTGGTCATTTTATTGATCCTTTTCGCCCTGCTCGGCGATTTCCACGGTGAGAGTGAGCCAGTTTTCGATGCGGACCCGGTCAGTGATGCGCAGGCCCGCCTGCTTGATGGCGGCGCGTGTCGCGTCCTCTGCATCCAGTTGCAGGCCGGAAAGCATGGCGCGTCCGCCCGGCGCAATTGCACGGCGCGTGTAGGGCGTCAGCTCAATGTGCAGTGGGCCATACACGTTTACCACAACCAGATCGAAGCGCGCCTCGCGCAGCTGGTCATGGGCGTATCCTTCCGACTGAAGGAGGTGAATGTGTTCAGCCTGGTTGCGCTGGCAATTCGCGCGCGCATCGACAATCGCTCCGGCATCCGCGTCCACAGCGGTCAGTGCCGCATCGGGGTAGAGTTTGGACGCAGCGATGGCGAGGATTGCAGAACCACAGCCCATGTCGAGAATTCGTGCGGGCTTGAAGCCGTCAACAGACATGCGATCAAGACGTTCCAGGCAGCCGCGCGTGGACGGATGTCTGCCCGAGCCAAAGGAATCACCCGCGCGAACATCAATCGCAATCTCGTGCGCAGCAACCTGCATGGCCCCGGCATCCCCGAGCACAAACCGGCCGATCTTGCACGGTTTCAAGCCCGGTTCCTGCAGCAGGTGGCGGTCTGTTTCAGCAAAGCGGGTTAGGTCAATGACCTGGTCTTCGGGCAACTCCGCTGCGCGACGAAAATCGGCCGTGTCCGGCTCGCTCTCAAAGAGGATATCCATCCGCGCGATGTCCCCCTCGTCATAGAGTGACCAGTCAAAAGCCTGTGTCGTTTCAAGCAGGGCCAGACGATTGGCCAAATCACCCAGAATGCCGAAATCGACATGTGCAGAGAGGCGCCAGAGAGTTGTCATGAAGAGTCCTTTTCTGGCGGCGGTGTCTGGCGGGTTTTTACGCGCGAGGCAAGGGGGAAGCGTTCCACGCGCTATTCATGGATGCGTTCGGCGACCGACAGGGGGATGTCATGTTCATCACATCTAAGCCTGATCCGAATATGATCCCCTGTTGCGAGTGAGGGGTCAGCGTAACGCAGGTTGTAAATCCCACCGTCGGGAGTGCGCGCCAACACCTCGAACCGACCGCGCCCGGGTCTCCAGTATCCGATATGGAACTGCGCCGTCACGTTGGTGACGACTGCAGAACTACTTCCGCAGTCATGGATGTTTTGCTCCTCGGCGTGTGCTGTCCACGCCAGATTGGCCGCGTACAGGATTCCAAGTGCCAGCAAGAGCGAACCCGCCCAGTAGTCGAGGCTCATGTTAAAGGTGAGCTGACGCCACAATTTCAGGATGCTTCGTGTAAAGGCCATGACACCGGCATTTTATCGAGTATCGCAGTTGCTGCGAGAGGGACGGGCTTGGTCTGCATCCCGAGTCGTTTCAATCACACTGTGAACGGGTGGGTGGTCGGCTATTTGTGACGACATCACGTTCTAGAGCTTTGCCCTGGCGTGTTCCAGGTCGATTTCCTCGGCCAGGGCGGTTGGCACGATCTTCACGCCGAACGGGGTCAGCGCGACGGGCGCGAGCTTGAAATGCGCCATGGCATTGGGCAGGCAGATCGGAATGGTGATGATCGGCAGACAGGCGATCAGGTTCATCAGACCCCAGACCAGGTGGGAGAGCGCCAGCATCCAGCCGAACGTCAAAAGCCAGACGACATTGGCGAGGAATTTCACCACGCCGCCGGCGGTTTCGAAATCATCCGGACCGGGCGCTTGTCCATTGGCCTGCTTGTAGGCGTTCACGGCCTGTTTGGAGACCGGGCGTCGCCCAAACGGCCAGAAGCTGTAACCGATCATTGGCAACAGGAAAGGCAAGAGCGGAAACAGGATGATTGCGCCCAGCAGGTAGTGCAGGCCGACAAAAAAGCCGCCAAGAATGAACCAGATGATATTAGCAAGCAGGGCCATGGGAGCTCTCTAGATCAACGCGACATCACTCAAGGCAGATCTCTCAGGAAGCTCTCCACCACCTTCTTCAGACCGGCCTTGTCGAACTGGACCGAGTATTTCTCGCCATCGGCCTTCTTGACCGTCCCATAGCCGAACTTGTCGTGGAAGACGCGGTCGCCGGCTTTCCACTTGCCGGTTTTGTCTGAACCACCGCTGGAGATGATCTTGGCCTTGGCGTTGATCGTGGGCGGGTCGGTGCGGCGGCCGGTCTGGCTATTGGCCTGATAACGTTTCCAGCCGGGTGAGGAATAGCTCGACGCCATCGGGTCGGTATTGGCGGTGAAACTCTCACGTCCGGGGCCGCCGTCATAATAGCCGGTCTCGGACTTGGCCTCGACATGGTCCACGGGCATTTCGTCAATGAAACGCGACGGGATGACGGCCTGCCACCGACCATAGATCATGCGGTTGGCAGTAAAGGAGATGACCGCTCGCTCGCGGGCGCGGGTGATGCCGACATAGGCCAGGCGCCGTTCTTCCTCGAGCGAACGGGTACCGCCTTCATCCAGCGAGCGCTGGGAGGGGAAGACCGTCTCCTCCCAGCCCGGCAGGAAGACGAGCGGGAATTCCAGGCCCTTGGCGGCGTGCAGCGTCATCAGGGAGACCTCGTCCTCCTCGGTCGTGCGATCGGCATCGGTGACCAAGGAGACATGTTCCAGATAGGCTTCCAGCGTTTCCCATTCGCCCATGGCGCGGACGAGTTCCTTGAGGTTTTCCAGTCGTCCAGCGGCCTGGGGCGTCTTGTCCTCGCGCCACATGGCGGTATAGCCGCTCTCGTCCAGTACGATCTCGGCCAGCTCATCAAGACGAGATTGCTCGGACTGTTCACGCCAGCGCTCCATATCACGCAGGAAGACCTGTAGGGCCGTCTTGGCCTTGCCACGGATTTCATCCGTACCGAGCAGACGGCGTGTCGCCTCGGTCATGGGAACCTGCATGGCGCGCGCTGCGACGGCGATCTTCTGCACGGTCGTATCGCCAATACCGCGCTTGGGCGTGTTGACGATGCGTTCGAAGGCTAGATCATCTTCCGGCGACCGGACGAGACGCAGATAGGCATGGGCGTCGCGGACTTCCGCCCGTTCAAAGAAGCGCGGGCCACCGATCACCTTGTAGGGCAGGCCCAGCATGATGAAACGGTCCTCGAAGGCCCGCATCTGCCAGGAGGCCCGCACCAGCACGGCGGCGTCGGAATAATAGCGGCCCTTGGAGCTCCAATTCTCGATCTCCTCGGCAACAAAGCGCGCTTCGGCCTCGCCATCCCAGATACCGCGCACCTGGACTTTCTCGCCGCCATCATCCTCGGTCCACAGCGTCTTGCCGAGACGGGAGCGATTGGCCGCGATCAAGCCGGAGGCTGCTGCCAGTATGTGCTCAGTCGAACGGTAATTGCGTTCAAGGCGGACGACATGGGCGCCCGGGAAATCCTTTTCAAAACGCAGGATGTTGTCGACCTCGGCACCGCGCCATCCATAGATCGACTGGTCGTCATCACCGACACAACAGATATTGCCGGTGCCCTGCGCCAGCAGACGTAGCCAGAGATACTGTGAGACATTGGTGTCCTGGTACTCGTCGACCAGGATGTAACGGAATTTCTTGTGATACTCCGCCAGCACTCCGGCATGATCCTTGAAGATATGCAGCGTGTGCAGCAACAGATCGCCAAAATCGCAGCAATTGAGCGTTTTGAGGCGGTCCTGATAAAGGGTGTAGAGGCCTTGTCCGCGGCCCTCGGCAAAGGACCACTTGTCCTCCTCGCCCAGCTGTTCCGGCTTGAGGCCACGGTTTTTCCAGCCATCGATCAGGGAGGCGAGCAGGCGCGGTGTCCAGCGTTTTTCGTCGATATTTTCTGCCTGGATGATCTGTTTGAGCAGGCGCAGCTGGTCATCCGTGTCCAGGATTGTGAAGTTGGATTTCAGGCCAACCAATTCGGCATGACGGCGCAGGATCTGGGCGGAGATGGAGTGGAACGTTCCCAGCCACGGCACGCCCTCGACAGTCTCGCCGATAATCTTGCCGACACGTTCCTTCATCTCCCGCGCAGCCTTGTTGGTAAAGGTCACCGACAGGATCTGCCACGGCTGGGCGCGGCCAGTCGCCAGAATGTGAGCGAGGCGGGTTGTCAGAACGCGGGTCTTTCCTGTTCCCGCTCCGGCCAGCACCAGGACCGGACCTTCCATGGCCTCAACCGCCTGACGCTGTTCGGCGTTCAGCCCTTCGAGATAAGGCGAGGGCGGCGCTGGGCGCGCCATGTCGGAGATGGAAAGTTCTGACATCACAATCTGGGGTTTCGGTGATCAGGAAAACGAGTCGATATTCGTTACACTCTGGACCGAATGGCGCCAATTCCCAAGGGAGTGATGTGTGTTTGTTCGTTTTTTGTTCAGGGTCGCCTAGGCCGCAACACTGCCCGCCTTTGGGCCGTACTTCATGTCTATGCCGCGAATGTGAGCCGTCAGCCAGAGTTTCAGGAAGGTCAGGAATTTCTCCGGCACATCGCCACCCTTGGCCTTGATCTCCTCGGCATAGCTCGTGAACTTGTTCAGCAAGTCCTTGTGGATGAGCTTGTGGGAAGCGATGCCGGCATATCCGCTCGTTTGCATATAGGCTTCCTCGTCACGAAAATGATCGACGGTGACCTGACCGAGGCGTTCAACCAGGCGGATAACGTCAGGGCCGGTCCTGCCGGCTTCACGCGCATCATAGATCTGGTTCATCAGTGCGAGTATTTGCTGGTGTTCGTCATTCATCCTGGCGACGCCGACATCGAGCGAATTATCCCAGTTCATAAGGGGCATGGGCGGACTCCATCCAGTTGTTTCCCACAACCGTGATTGTCCCTCATAAAAATGTGGTTAACTGATGTCGCGCTGCGGCGACCGGTCGCGTCTAGGCCGCAAGGGAAGGTTGGACATACGGGCCCTGGTCGACGAAGGAGAAGAACCCATTGGGGAATTCTCCATGGTTGCAACGGATCATCTCGGCATATTCGACCAGATCGAGCAGGAATTGTTCATGCAGCGCCCTGATCAGTCCCAGCTGTCGAGCGCCTTGTTCGGACAGGTCGAACTCGAACGCCTCAAACAAGTCTTCATAGGTGCACACGAGGTCATTGATCAGCATGGGAATACGGGGGCTGTCGCTGCCGTAATCCTGGGCCAGCCGCAATTGAACGATGATTTTTTGGATATCCGCGGTCAAACTTGCCGTACGCGAAGCATTGATCGAACTAGTCACCATTATTTCAGCCGCCCATCATGATTTAACCATGAATCATCATTGGGTGTAGGCGAAGCGAATACCACTTATTATATAATATTACTGAGATGAGGCGCCGGGTTTACCCGAAGAGAGCGTCAATATCGGCCTGAACAGACTCGTCTTCATAGTCGGTCTCGGCCTCGGCCTGGCCATTGATGGCGGCTGAAGCAGCCGCGATGAGCGGTTTGATCTCTTCCGACGCCATACGGGCGACTTCATTGCAGATTTCGGGGCTCTGGGCAGCTCGCAGGAAGTCCTGGGCGCGTTGTACCTCGTCATCGATCTGCAGGATCAGCGTTTCCAGGTGGACCCGGATACTACGCGGTGCAGCCTCGTAAGCGACAACCGCGAGATCCCTGTCCTTGAAGGCCGATAGCTCGAAGTGCTCGACATAACTGGCCGGTTTCCACTCCAGCACATCCTCGGCGCAATCACGCATGTCCGGAAGCATTTCCATCAACATGACGACTTCGTTGAAGTGATTGAGATAGTCCGTGGCCAGACCGGTGACGGGGTTGATATTGGCCGCGCGCAAGACGTCAGGCGCTAGCGCACCCTCGCCAAACACGGCGCCCTTTACGGCGTTGGAATGCAAGCCACCCATCTCCATGGTGTTCTGTCTTAAACCAACATCCTTACAGAAGAATTATTCTATGCGGGCAAGCTGCAGTTTATGATCAGCATCCAGGCCTAGCGATGTTCTTCCTCGCTAATGTCTGCGAGGGCCTTGGCATAGGCAGCCTGGGCGTCGGCCTTGGTAATCCACCCGATCACATTCTTCTTGCCACTGCGTTCGCGGACAGCCGCTCCCTCCAGCTGTTCGGCGTCCAGCACGCCCATGGCCCGACCCAGGGTGTCGTCCTCATACACGCATATCTCGTCCTTGACCTGGACAGAGCTCCATTCACCCAGCGGCATCATGAATTCGCGCACGCGAACCATCTGCAGCACAAGCCGGCTGGAGCCACCTGAAATGTCATAGCCGCGGCGCAGAACCTGTTTCTGGAACAGCGAACCGCCCTGGGCGGATTGCGTGAGGACAGTGGCCAGAGAGACAGCGACCAGGACAGCAACCGAGGCCTCGTAGCTCGAGGTCAGCTCGAAGACGATCAGGGTGGTGGAAAGCGGGGCGCCGAGCACGGCGCCGGCGACTGCACCCATGCCGATGACTGCAAAGAAGCCGGCTCCGGCGGTTTCTCCTCCCATGAAACTCGTCATGATCAGGCCGAAAGCAGAGCCAAGCATCGCCCCCAGATAGATCGAGGGAGAAAACACGCCGCCGGCAAAGCGAAAGGCAAGCGTGATCTGGGTGGCAATGGTCTTGAGCACCAGCAGCATGATGAGCTCGCCAAACACATAACGTGTTGCCAGCGCGTTGGAGGTGGGTTCGTAGCCGACGCCGAGGATCTCAGGCGCGATGACCGCAATAAGACCGATAAGCAGCCCTCCCGGGATCGGCAGGGTCCAGAGTGGAATGTTGAGACTGCGGGCCCGGTTTTCGACAAAGGAACTCCCATGCAGGACACCGCGATTAAACAGCACCGCCAGCCCGGCCGCGGCAAGGCCAAGCAAGGCGGCCGCCGGAAAGTCCCAGGCCTGGGTTTGATGCATTGCCAGGAAACCGAAGATCTGATCCTGGCCCAGATGATGGCGCACGACCAGCGCTCCAACGACGCTGGAGACGGCCACCGGAGCAATGGAGCGCAGGGCGTAGTGGCCGAGCACGACCTCAAATGCGAACAGGGCCCCCGCGACGGGCGCGTTGAAACTGGCCGAAACGGCTGCGGCTGCACCACAGGCCAACAGGATCCGGCTGCCGCGTGGGTTGAGGCCGACCGCTCTGGAGACGAGAGATGCCAGGGTGCCGCCCAGATGCACGGCTGGACCCTCACGGCCGGCACTGCCACCGCCCCCGAGCGAGATACAGGCCATCAGGGCAGAATAGAGACCGGACTTGATCTCGATTTGTCCCTGGCCGACAGCCCGCGCTTCAATCACATCCGGTACGCCGCGCGAACGGAAATTCCTCAACAGGCCCAGTCGGTCGCCAAGCCAGAGCATGAGCGAAATCACAAGGCCGGTGATGACGGGAATGGCCCAGCGCCGCCAGACCGGAAAGTCGGCGGCTGTGCTGGCCAGGTGCTCTTCTGTGGTCCCGAAGGCAAATTGCTCGACGAGCCCGATACCCAGGCGCAGCCCCAAAGTGGCGTAACCCGCCACCAGCCCGACCAGCAGTCCCATCAGCCAGAGGGCTGGCCCCCGACCATCGCGAAAGGATTGCACCAGCCCGGAGGGCGGTGTGGGGGGCTGGGAATCAGGCACAACCAAGCTTTGTCCTGCATCGCGGTTTGAGACAAGACAGAGCAAGGAAAAGGCCCGGCTGGGGCGCCGGGCCTGCGAGGATAAAGCGGTGAACTGGCTGCTTAGTTGTCGCGTTGGGGCGTACCCGCGCGTGCAGGCCGTGCAGTGCGGGCGGGCGGCGAAGAATTCGTGCCTTGAGTTGATGTGGCGCGTCGGGCGCGACTGGCCACCCGCGCTGCGACGGCATCCGCGCCGCCAACCGTACCGATGACATCCTGGATGTCGTCATCGCCCTGATGGAAGATATTGATCGCCACCGGATAGGTCTGATAACCCGCCCGCAAATAGGTGTTGTTGGAGATGGTGCGCACGCACTCGCCCACCACGTTGAGGTTCAACTGAGTGTTGAAGACATCATCCTGGCGCAGAAAATCGGCTTGTGAACCGGCGCCGTTATTGACGTAGTTTTCCAGCCGGTCCTCGACGTAATCGATCGGGTTCCACATGAAATTGACGAGGCCGCTTTTTTGTTGCGGTAGTTGCATTTCCATGTCGAGCGAGAAATTGGCGCTACGATACTGGTCGGAATAGCTCTGTTCGTCGCTGTCCCAGAACGCGAACATGTCCTGTACGCCGATCCCGGCTCCGGTGGAGTGGAGCGTTAGCTGGGAGCCGAAACTGGCTCGCACCGAGTGAGCGCGGGCATAGTTGCCCGGACCGTACATCGTGCATTCCAGTCGCCCGGAAATCTCGAACTCCGGATTTGCAGAGACGACGCGCAGGTCGCGGTCGGCCGGATCTGTGCTATTGGCGACATTGCGGACGGTGATATTGATCATCGGGATGTTGGACTGGACCTCGACGAAGTCGATGCCGTCCGAATATTCAGATGATTGCGCGAAGGCTGACGCGCTGCCGAAGACGGCAGTGGCGCTGGCGAAAAGGCAGGTTGTGAAGCGGTTCATGACCCTGGGTCTCCCTGTTACCGCTGCGGTCCCTCAACGTTCGCGGTGTTGATGCTGTCGTTCTGACAGGGGAAACCGGGCGCGGGCAGTTGCAGCAGCGTACAGCGAGCGTCATTGGGGTTGCATATCGGTGCAACCCGGTTGCACGGAAAAGCGGAGTAAATCCAATTCACTGGCTGTTCGTGACTCGGATGAATGCAACTTGAACCGATTTAGCCACGCACGACGTTCAGAACCCAGACGCGCACGGATGAAGCCAGCGGTTCTACTCCACGCGCAGCATCGATCTCCCCGACCAGACTGGCCAGCGATTGCTCGCGCTGTTCTGCGGCAGCATCCAGCACATCCCAGAATTCACGTTCCAGCGACAGGCTGGTGCGGTGGCCGGACAGGGAAATGGAGCGTTTGATCAGAGGCATGAAGCTAGAAAGCGGCGCTGGCCCGTCACGTCAAGCTTTCACCCGCTGCGCACAGCGCCTAAATAGGGGACACAGGAGACACTGATGCGATCATTTGAAGAAATTCGTGACCTGGCACTGGGGCATCACCCTGATCTGGATGAGCGGCTGCAAGAGTATTACTCGCCACGCACGCCGGACGAGATCCGGCTCGTGCCGAACGATCGCTGGCTGGCCGAGATGACCCGGCGTGTATTCCAGTCCGGTTTCGTCTGGAAAGTGATCGAGGCCAAGTGGGACGGCTTCGAAAAAGCCTTTGACGGTTTTGACCCGGCCCGTGTCAGTTTCTACTCCGACGAGGATGTTGAACGACTTGTCAGCGACACGCGCATCGTCCGAAACGGCCAGAAGATCATGGCGACGATCGAAAACGCGCAGATGATCCAGGATGTAGTCGCGGAACATGGCTCATTTGGCGCCTTCCTGGCCGACTGGCCGGTGGAGGACCAGATCGGCTTGCAGGAGTTCCTCGGCAAGAAGGGGTCACGCCTGGGCGGCATGACTGGCCAATATTTCCTGCGTTTCTCCGGCTGGGATGCCTTTATTGTGTCCGGCGATGTCGTGGCGGCCCTCGTTCGCGAGGGTGTGATCGACAAGGCCCCGACCTCAAAGAAGGCGAAGGCCGCCGTCCAGAACGCCTTCAATCACTGGCGCGAAGAGAGCGAACAGCCCCAGGCCGTGATCAGCCGCACATTGGCCATGAGCATCGGTTAAGTACTTGCTTACCGAAGTCTGAATATTGGGATGCGGATTTGAGCTAAATGCGTCAAACCTGTTTCATCGAAGACTGGCCGGAAACTCATGCGTCGTTGGCACAAGCCGATATCCCTGTCCAAACTCCACGCCGGACGCGTCCCTGATACGCCCGGGGTTTTCGTGTTGCTTGAGGATGAAGGCAATCTGGCCTCGGTGTTGAAAATCTCGCCGGCGCGTTCGCTCAGGCGGTCGTTCGAACTCGAGCTGAACCCGCCGGCCGGCTATCAGCCGGCCTATCCGTCGGCGATGATGTTTTTCGAGACATTTTCCGAAGTCGCGGAAGCCGAGCGGCTGTTGGTCGAGTACAAGCGTCGGCACGGCCGTAATCCCGCACTCAATTCTCCGTACTAGGTGCGTCGTCGCTCGTCTCGCCTTCATCGGCGAGCTTCTTGGCTTCGAGCTCCTTGAGCAGGCGCTGCCGTTCCAGCTGAACCGGCTCATGGAGCGCTTTGGGCGTCCCAAATTCCACCCGGTTGGCCTCGGCTTGTTTGGCCTTGTCTTCACGCTGCTTGCGTTTGCGGAATTGGCGGAGGTTTATGGGTTTTGAGGTCATGAAATTTAATAATCCGGCAGGCTGAAGGACCAATCAAGTCCTTCTGGAAGTGCATCAGGCGGGGCGAAGTCGATGTGTAATACTCGCCTGCGTAGTGGTTCTTTCGCGCGCTCTGAAGCATGCACGACCAAGGTTTTCAGCGCCAGCACATCGCCGGTACGAGCAATATGGACCGCAGGATGGCGGCGCTGGGCCTCTCGTGCCACCGCTTCTACCGGCAGGCGACCCAGTGTGTGAGAACCGGGAAGCGTTTTCAGTGGCGCGTTCGTTTGGCCGCTGTCATCCAGATGAACACGGAGTGTGACCATACGTTCGCTCAAGGACAACGGGGGTTCGACATGAGGAACGCCAGACTTGTTGGTCCAGCGTTCAAATCCTGGCCGCGTGTGTTCCGTAGCGAGAGGTAAGACCCGATCTTGGTGCCAATCGACCGCCCAGTTCACACTCTCCGACTTGTCGAACACCAGCAGGCGTACGGGCCTCAGTGGTTCACCTTCGAGCTTGCTGGCGATGGAGCAAAGCCCACCGGGAGCCATGATCATATTGAGAAGGCCCGGTGGTGGATTAGCCAGTCGTTGGCCTGCTCCCCGAACCATCGCCCCCAGAAATTGCCGGTAAGTCTTTGTCTCATCGGCAACGAGGGCGCCCTCCAGCAGGAGGGCTCCCTCACATTGGAAACGTTCTCGGTCGAGAAGCAAATCTAAGCCTTCGGACCGATCATCTGTTCCGGGCGGACGATGGCGTCGAACTGTTCCTCGGTGACAAAGCCGAGTTTGACGGCCTCTTCG